>NZ_CAXUJR010000045.1:6373-10426 GCF_964251405.1 uncultured Methylobacterium sp. | reverse complement strand
TGGCCCGCGACCGCGAGCCGGGTTTGGTTTTCGAGGGCAGCCTGATCCATCCACCAGCGGCGGAGCTGTGGGGGTGATGGAAAGCGGGGTTTTGAACTGAGCTTCACGACGGTGAGCCGAACCATCGCTCCACCCAATCCGGTCATCCCAGGCTGCGCAGCAGAACTCGGGGATCATATGCGCCGAAGGTGTGGCTGGGTTCGCCCACGGCGCTGGCGCGGTAGCGACCGTCAGTGACCCTCGACCCCGCGCCAGGCCGGCTTGCGGTCGGCATCCGCGAGCGTGTCGCGGGAGGCCGGGAGGGCCAAGGCGCTGGCGAGATGGCGACCGGCCTGCGCCGTGCCCTCGCGGAGGGCGCGCTCGCGGATCTCCGGAGGAAGGGCTTCCCAGAGCGACGGCAGCGACGCCACGGACACGGGCGGCTGCAGGCCGGGATCCGGCGCGTCGCGGTTGGCCGCGCAATACGACAGGGCCGCGATCACCAGCGTTGCGCGAAGCAGAAACGACATTGGCTCGACCCGGACAGTCCCCGCAGCGACCTTCATGCAGGTCGTGGCTCAAGTAACGCGGCGTCACGTTAATATCGGCGTCCAGCCGGCCGGTAAAAACACCGAATGGTGAACGTCGTCTTGCCGGTCTCTATTCGAGGCCGTCATGCCCCGAAAGGAACCCGAGGCTGAAACACGCCCGGTCATTCTTCGGAAAGCATCCCACGACATCGCCTCCCCCTGTTGCAAGACTCGCTTAAGTCGCCTCTGCGACGGTTCCGCTCAGTCGAGTTCATGTCGAACCAAGGGGCGTCGGGGCTTCCGTCGAGGGAGCTTCGCGCTGTGAGTGTCGGTGTTGCGTATCTACAGTGCCCTGGCCTCCCTCATCGATGCGCGTCTCGCGGGGCTCGTCCATGAGTCCGTGTACGAAGACGCCAGCGTGCGGTTCCGGCACGAGCGCTTCCTGGTTTCCCGCCTGGCGACCGGCGCGCTGATGATGGTGGCGCTTCCGCCCTATCTCCTGTGGCGCGGGGTGCCGACGAGCATCGAGGCGGTGGCCATCGCGAGCCTGCTGCTTCCGGTCTGCGCCGCCGCCATCCTGTCGCGCACCGGCATCCTCTGGATCGCCCATGCGATCTCCTCGGCCGGGCTCGCCGGAGTCGTCGTGTCGATCGCCGCCATGACAGGCGGCGCGACCTCCGCGGCCGCGATCTGGCTCGTCGCCATCCCCCTCGAAGCCGTGGTTTCCGGCTCGCGCCGGGCGACGCTCGCGGCGGCGATCATCTCCGTTTTCGGCGCCCTCGCGATCGCCCTGCTGCCCGCCTGGACGCTCGGCTCGCCGATGCTCGACTGGTCGGCGAAGCTCGCCATGCCGGTCTTCGCCATCACGGCGATCGGCCATATCGCCGCCCAGGCGATCGATCACCTGCGCCGGGAAGGCCAGTGGCGGGCCAAGGCGCGCGACAACGAGCTGCGCGACCGCATGCTGCTCTCGGCGATCGACGACCTGGTGACCTGGCACGACGGCAACGGCCGCGTCCTCGAGGCGAGCGCCTCGGCCTCCAAGTTCGTCGGCGCCGATGCCGCCCGGCTGCGCGGGCACGGCCTCCTCGACCGGGTCCATGTCGGCGATCGTCCGGCCCTCCTGCAGACCCTGAGCGACGTCGCCGCCACCGGCATGCCGGCCAACGTCCAGTTCCGCCTCCATCTCGACGCTGCTGCCATCCGCGCCGAAGGCGCAGCCGGGTTCATCTTCGCCGAGATGCGCGCTCACCGGATCGAGGGCCGCACGAGCGGCGTCGCTGGCTCCACCGTGGTGGCCGTCACCCGCGACGTCACCGAGCACCGCCGTCATGCCGCCGAGCTCGAGCGCGCCCGGGCCGAGGCCGAGCGCGCCGACGAGGTCAAGAGCCGCTTCCTCGCCACCGTCAGCCATGAGCTGCGCACGCCGCTCAACGCCATCATCGGCTTCTCGCAGGTCTTGGCGGGGGAGGGGGCCATCGCCCTCGAACCCGAGCGCACCCGCGAATATGCCGGGATCATCGGCAGTTCCGGCCAGCACCTCCTCGAGGTCGTCAACACGCTGCTCGACATGTCACGCATTCAGAGCGGCCATTTCGATTATTCGCCGGAGACCATCGACATCGGTGCCCTGGTGCGGACCTGCTGCGACCTGATGCAGCTCAAGACCGAAGGGGCCGGAATCACCCTCGTGCGCACGGCGATCCCCGCCTCCCTCGAGATCAACGCAGATCCGCGCGCCTGCCGGCAGATGATGATCAACCTGCTCTCCAACGCCGTGAAGTTCACGCCGGCCGGCGGTCGCGTCGAGGTCGGGATCCGCCGTTCGGGCAACGGCCTCGACATCGTGGTGGCCGATACCGGGATCGGGATCGGCGAGGCCGACCTGCCCCGCGTCGGCGACCCGTTCTTCCAGGCCGGCGACGGCTATCGCCGGGCCCACGAGGGCGCGGGGCTCGGCCTCTCCGTCGTCCAAGGCCTCGTCGGCCTCCATGGCGGCAGCATCACGATCGAGAGCACCGTCGGGGACGGAACCACCGTGACGGTGACGTTGCCCCTCGATTGCGGCCGGGGCGGGCAGGATGCGGCTCCGGCGGCGATCCGCACCGGCCCGCGCCGGACGATGTCGGGGGCAAGCCTCCTGGCGCCGGCACGGCATGCGGCGGTCGCTCTACGGCGCCCCGCCGGGCTGTTCGATGCGGTGTCCGAGCCGGTGCGCGAGAGCTACGTGCCGACCCGGATGAGCGCATGACGGGCCGCCGCATCGAGACGTCGTCGGGGATGTCCGACTGCCGCGAGCGGGCCGGTCGCCCGCCGATCGCCGGAGCACCCCATTCGTGACCGTTCAGGGACACACCACGATGCGCGAGCCGGCCATGAGGCGCGATCAGCGCGAGATCGCCATTCCGTCCGACGCCCGCCCCCCCGCGCGGCGGCGCACGGTCTCGGGAGAGACGCGGCGCAGCGGCTGGGCCGCCCGGTTCGGGGTCCTCCTTGCCGCCGCGGGCTTCTGCAAGCGGCACCCCGGTGAGGTCCTCGGCGTCCTCTTGGCGGCCGGCGCCGCCGGTGCCGTCTCCCTGAACGCGCTGGGCTCCCAGACGGGCCGCCACCCCGCGCCGATCCTCGCCAACATGAATACCCGCCCCGCCGTCGCGCCGCCCTCGAAGAAGCCGATTGCCGATCGCGCCGGCGAGCGTCCCGTGGCGGACGCCAAGCCGGATACAAAGCCGGTCACCGAGGCGCGATCCGACACGCCGCGCCCGTCGGCCCGGGACGGCATCGCCGATCTCCTCAAGGCAAGCGAGCCGGCCCGGCCCGGCGACACCACCGCCTCGGTGACGCCCAAGGCGGAGGATTCGGTGCTCAAGGCGCAGCGTGCCCTGGTGAAGCTCGGCTACGGCCCGCTCGAAACGGACGGGGTGCTCGGCGCCGGGACGCGCGCGGCCATCGCGCGGTTCGAGAAGGACCGCAAGCTGCCGGTGAAGGGCGAGCCTGCCGGACGGACGCTTCGCGAGCTCGCCGCACGCGCCGGCCTGCCGCCCGGATAGCCTCCATCGCCCGGACCGGTGCTATAGCGGTCGCATGGCACGCCTGCGCTCCGACTTCTGGGTCTCCGCCCACCTGCGCCGCCTCGATGTGGAGGGGATCGCCGCCGTCCAGCGTCGGCGCGGGTCACCGGAGGCAGGGGCGATCTTCGTGAAGCTCGACCGCCTCGACGGATCGGCCGAACTCTACGGACCGGCGCCGCAATCATTGATCGATGCGGATTCTGGAGACGAGCGCCGCTTCGTCGCCCTGATGGTCGAGGCGTCTCCGCCCGATGTCGAGGCGCGGATCGCCAAGGAGATCCGGTTCGACGGAGATCTCTGGATCGTCGAGATCGATGACAGGGCAGGGCGCCACCGGCTCGATCTGGCCGAGTGACCGGTGATCCGCACGGATCCCGCTTTCGCCGGAACCTCAGGATGAGTGACGCATCCGCGTCGGCACGGCGGGCCGGACCGGCAGGCGTTGGTCGACCCGTTCGGGTCGGGTCCGGGCGGAA
>NZ_CAXUJR010000045.1:0-6273 GCF_964251405.1 uncultured Methylobacterium sp. | reverse complement strand
GGCGGGCCGGACCGGCAGGCGTTGGTCGACCCGTTCGGGTCGGGTCCGGGCGGAATCGGGCGCGTGGTAGGCCTGGTGGGCGTCGCCGGCCAGGCGTTCGGGCAGCGGCATGTCGAGGATCGACGCGATCAGATCGCGGGCGGCCGGGCGGCTCGTGATTCGGAACAGCTTCACGAGGTCGAACACCCGGTCGACGGAGCGCGCGACGCTCTCATTGAGGGTGAGGAAGACGTAGACCGCCTCCTCTTCCTGCAGGCCGGCGGCGCGCAGCGCCAGGGTGAGGAGCTCGTAGCGCCGCGATGGGTCGGCGACGCTGCCGAGGAAGCTCTTGGGCAATCCGATGAGGTCGCTCAATGCGCCGACGAAGCCGGCGACGTCGCGCCGGCCCGAGAAGCCCGTCAGGATCGCCCCGGCCTCGCGCGGTGCCGGGGGGCATGGACGCAGGGCCGCGGTGGCGGCGACCGCCTGGGTGATCGCCTCGCGCTGCGTCTGCGAGGCGAACAGGTACAGGGACGCGAGGTCGGCCGGCGCGAGATCGGCCCGGTTCAGGATCTCTGCGGCCAGATCGGCGTCCTCGCGGGCGCGGCCGACAAGCACTCTGA
Organism: uncultured Methylobacterium sp.; assembly: GCF_964251405.1. Classification (GTDB taxonomy): domain Bacteria; phylum Pseudomonadota; class Alphaproteobacteria; order Rhizobiales; family Beijerinckiaceae; genus Methylobacterium. The sequence goes on along the minus strand of NZ_CAXUJR010000045.1, from coordinate 5,671 downwards.
GGATGTCGCCTTGCAAAGCAGCCCGCGGATTGGCCGCGAGGGCACGGTCGATGTCGGGCAGGCCGCGGTCGGCGAGATCCGCAAGGATATGTCGGCTGAGGTCGGGCCGACCGGCGATGGCGGGGCCGAGATCGGCGCCGTCGGCCAGGGCCGCCTCGATCACCTCCGCGGTCAGGACCGGCGCCTCGGCGACGACGATGTCGCGGATCGCGCCGCCCCGTGCCGCAAGCCTCGCCAGGATCGAGGCGGGCGTGCCGGGAAATCGGGCGAGCTTGCGTGCGACGGTCTCCGCTGTGGCATCGTCGACGATGGGGATCAGGCCGCCGGCGAGGGACTCGAAGGCCTCGATCGATCTGGGATCGCGGACCTCGGACGAGACGAACAGGTCCGTCTGGACGCGCAGGATCACCGGTTTCAGGTCGAGGTGCTCGACCCGGGACAGTTCGATCAGGCCGGAGAGGTCCGGCACATCGTCGAGGGAGGGGGACATGGCACTTCGATCACGCGGAACTCGCACCCTTCCCTCGTAGACGGGTAACGTGAATCGACCTTTAAGGGTGGGGCGCCGTGCGCGTCCCGCCCTGTGCCAGGATGATGACGGGCTGGGCCCGGGCGAGCACGAGGCGCGCAACCGGGCTCCGTCAACACGTCACGGACGGCTATTGCCATCGCGGTGGCTGGCAGGCCTGGCGGCGGATCAGCGGGCGTGCTCGACCTGGCGATAACCGTTGCCGACGGGCGCCGGCTCGGATGACGGCGCCGCGGTCAAGGCCATGAAGCGCGAGCTGCCGCGATCGCTCATCCGCGATGCGAAGGCGGGCCCTTCGACCTGCTCGCCCGGAGCATCGAGCTGGGCACCCCAGACGTTGATGGTACGCGATCCTGCGGAGGCGCCTCCGACGGAAGCGGCGGCGAGCGTGAGGGCGACGAGAACGGATTTGATCATGACGGTTATTCCTTCACTTACAGAGATGCGTGGAAGTCTTCGTCGCATCTGATCAGTGTCTCGCGGTGCCTCCATCAGTCGTTACAGCGGCTTCGCAAGATGCGTGTGGTAGCGCACTTGAGCATGAGGCCGCCGTCTCCCGTCCGCCGCCACCTGTCCGCCGCCACTTCCCACCCATGCGCGGCACCACCATTGTCCTCCCTCGCATCCTTGAGAAAAGCGCTTTATAAGCCGCGCTCTTCGAAGCGGGATTCCCCTTCAGCGAAGCCGGCCAAGAGGTGGACGGGAGACGATCATGGGCGAGCGTTGGACACCGAAGAGCTGGACGCCGAAGTCCTGGCGAAACCTGCCGATCCAGCAGGTGCCGGCCTATCCGGACACCGCGGCGGTCGAAGCCGTGGAGACCCAGCTCGCGAGCTTCCCGCCGCTCGTCTTCGCCGGTGAGGCACGCAAGCTGAAAGCCTCGCTGGCGCGGGTCTCGACGGGGCAGGCCTTCCTGCTCCAGGGCGGCGATTGCGCCGAGAGCTTCGACGAGCATTCGGCGGACAATATCCGCGATTTCTTCCGCGTCTTCCTGCAGATGGCGCTGGTGCTCACCTTCGCGGGCGGCTCACCTGTCGTGAAGGTCGGCCGCATCGCCGGCCAGTTCGCGAAGCCCCGCTCCTCGCCGACCGAGACCATGGACGGCATCTCCCTGCCGAGCTACCGCGGCGACATCGTCAACGGCCTCACCTTCACGGAAGAAGCCCGCGTGCCCGATCCACGCCGGCAGATCGAAGCCTACCGCCAATCGGCCGCGACGCTGAACCTGCTGCGCGCCTTCGCAACCGGCGGCTACGCCAACCTCGAGAACTCGCATCGCTGGATGCTCGGCTTCGTGAAGGATTCGCCGCAATCCTCGCGCTACGCCGATTGCGCCGAGCGGATGACGGAGGCGCTCGACTTCATGCGGGCGATCGGGATCAACCCCGAGACGCACCAGGAGGTGCGCACCACCGATTTCTACACGAGCCACGAGGCCCTGCTGCTCGGCTACGAGGAGGCGCTGACCCGCGTCGATTCAACGAGCGGCGACTGGTACGCCACCTCCGGCCACATGCTCTGGGTCGGCGACCGCACCCGCCAGCCCGACCATGCCCATATCGAGTACGCCCGCGGCATCAAGAACCCGGTCGGCCTCAAATGCGGACCGTCGATGACGGGCGACGGTCTCCTGCGCCTCGCCGACCAGCTGAACCCGGCCAATGAAGCTGGGCGCCTCACGCTGATCTGCCGCTTCGGCGCCGACAAGGTCGGCGAGCATCTGCCCGGACTGATCCGGGCGGTGGAGCGGGAGGGCCGCAGCGTCGTCTGGGCGTGCGACCCAATGCACGGCAACACGATCTCGGCAGGACGCTACAAGACGCGCCCGTTCGAGCGGGTGATGCAGGAGATCGAAGGGTTCTTCGACGTCCATCGCGCCGAGGGCACCATCGCCGGCGGCATCCATCTGGAGATGACCGGCAAGGACGTCACCGAATGCACCGGCGGCGCCCGTGCGCTCACGGCCGACGACCTTCAGGACCGCTACCACACCTATTGCGACCCGCGCCTCAATGCCGAGCAGGCGCTGGAGGTGGCGTTCCGCACGGCCGAACTGGTCAAGCGCGAGCGGAGCGCCATCGAGCACCCGAGGCTCGACGCGGCCGAGTGAGCGGCCGCGTCGCTCTCTGATCTGGATGGTCTACCGAAGCCATCCCGTGAAGAAGTAGATAATGAGGATGATCGGCAGCGGAATTCCGATCAGCCAGAGCAGTCCACCCTTCATCATGACTCGACTCCTGTCTCGCGTTGCCGGGTTCAACACCCGCGGCGGACGGGAGTTCATTGCGACGGCGACTCCAGGGCGCGGTGAAGCTGCTACAGCAGCTCCCGCTGCCCCCGGCCACGCCGTTCGTAATAGAACGGGATCGGCAGGTGCGGCGCGAAGCCGCCGGAGATCTGCGTTTCGAGATCGCCGAGCACGATGTCGGTGATCCGGGGCAGGTCGAGCTTTCGCGCCTGCGCGATGCTGACCCAGACGAGTTCGACGAGCTCCGAGTCCGGCGTGACGATGCCGGTCGCCTCGGCCGCGACATGGGTCCGGTCGATGGAGAAGAAACGGGTATCGAAGCGGAGCGGGCGTCCCGGGGGGGTGATCGCCCGGGCGACGAGGTGCATGGCTTCGAGGTCGGGGAGGACCCCTTCGTCGCGAAACGCCGCCCACGGGCCGTCCGGCACGTCGTCCGGCGGGCCGTAGTCCCGGGTGCCGAGGATGAGGCCGGTCTCCTCATAGGTCTCGCGGAGGGCGGCCAGCGCCAGGGCGCGGCCGAGGTGATGGGGCGGGCGCACCACCTGCGCCGAAAGCGCGGCCTCCGCCCGCGCCGAGAGGGCGCCGGCCACCGGCATGTGCCGGTCCGAGGGCTCGATCCGTCCGCCGGGAAAGACGAACTTGCCGGGCATGAAGGCGAGGCCCGCGTGCCGGCGCCCCATCAGGACCTTGGGTGACGATCGGCCCTTGCGGTCCACGATGATGAGCGTCGCGGCGTTGCGAGGCCTTGCGACTGGCTTGGTTCTGGCCTTCTCAGGCTTGGCCGAGACCGGGGGCTCCGCCGGGATGTCCGCCGTCTGGTCCACGTTGGAGATCCTCAAGCCGCGTTGCCGCCTCGGCACGGGGAGTCGGTAGCTTGGCGAAGCCGTGCATGCCAAGGGCATATTGCAGGCCGACGACCGCTCCCTTCACCGGCTGCAGCAGGGCCATCGCCATGACGAGGGTCACGACGGGCCAGAAGCTGAGCTGGAACCACAGCGGTACGTCGTACTCGGTTTCCATTTTCAGCAGCGCGTAGCCGACGATGTGCCCGACGATGAAGATGACGATGTAGGGCGGCAGGTCGTCGGCCCGGTGATGGTGCATTTCGAGGCCGCACGACTCGCAGTCCGGCCGAACCTTCAGGAAGCGCCCGAAGATCTTGCCCTTGCCGCAATGCGGGCAGCGGCCGAGGAAGCCGGTTGCCATCGACTTGACGAGGCCGTGGCGCACGGCCGCATCCGTCTCGAGCCCTGCTGCCGCCATCCGTGATCCATCCTGTCTTGCCACCGACTTAACCTACGCCCATCGCCTCAGCGGCGCGACCCGCGATGGCGCGAGCCGGCGTTGCGGATGCCAGGGGGGCGGCCGGGAACACCGGTGCGGTGCGCGGCCCGGGGCTTCGGCCCGGCGCCGCGCTGTTCCTGGCGCGAACGTCCCTCCGAGAGCAGCTCGAAGCGTAGGGCGCCGGCCACAGCAGCGGCCTCCACGAGCTTGACCTCGACAGGATCGCCGAGCCGGTGAGTCTCGCCGCTGCGCTCGCCGACCAGGGCATGGCGGCTCTCGTCGTGGCGATAGTAGTCGGCGCCGAGCGTCGAGATCGGCACGAAGCCGTCCGCGCCAGTGTCGTCGAGCTTGATGAAGAGTCCCGAGCGCGTCACCCCCGAGATCCGGCCCGTGAAGGTCGCACCGATGCGGTCGGCGAGGTGATGCGCGATGAGCCGGTCGATGGTCTCGCGCTCGGCGGCCATGGCCCGGCGCTCGGCGGCCGAGATCTGCTCACCGACCTGCTCCAGAGTGCCGGACGTGACATCGGACGGCAGGCCGTCGCCGCCGAGGCGGCAGGCGGTGATCAGCGCCCGGTGGACGATGAGGTCGGCGTAGCGCCGGATCGGCGAGGTGAAATGGGCGTAGCGGCGCAGGTTCAGCCCGAAATGCCCAAGGTTCTGGCTCGAATAGACCGCCTGCGCCTGGCTGCGCAGCACGACCTCGTTGATGAACAGGGCGTGCTCGGTCTCGGCAACGAGGCCGAGGATGCGGTTGAACAGGGCGGGGCGCAGCGCGCCCTCCTTCGGCAACTTGATGCCGATGGAGGCGAGCACCTCGCTTAAGCTCCGCATCTTCTCCAGGGCGGGCTCGTCGTGGACGCGGTAGATCAGCGGCTGCTTGGCACCCTCCAGGGTCTCGGCTGCCGCGACGTTGGCGAGGATCATGAACTCCTCGATGAGCCGGTGCGCGTCGAGGCGGGCGGGCACCACGACGCGGTCGACGGCGCCGTCCGGGGTCAGCAGCACTTTGCGTTCGGGCAGGTCGAGGGCGAGCGGCCCACGAGCCTCCCGCGCCGCCTTCAGGGCCTCGTAGGCGGCCCAGAGCGGCCGCAGAACGGGCTCCAGCAGCGGCGCGGTGATCTCGTCGGGGTAGCCGTCGATCGCCGCCTGCGCCTGCGCGTAGGCGAGCTTGGCCTTCGACCGCATCATGACCCGGTGGAACGTATGCCGCCGCTTCACTCCGTCGGCGCCGATCACCATGCGCACGGCGAGCGCAGGGCGGTCCTCGCCGCCGCGCAGCGAGCAGAGGTCGTTGGAGATGCGCTCGGGCAGCATCGGCACGACGCGGTCGGGGAAGTAGACCGAGTTGCCGCGCATCAGCGCCTCGCGGTCGAGCGCCGTGCCGGGGCGGACATAGGCCGCGACATCGGCGATCGCGACGGTGACGACGAAACCTTGCGGATTGGCCGGGTCGTCGTCGGGCACCGCCATCACGGCGTCGTCGTGATCCTTGGCGTCGGGCGGGTCGATGGTGAGAAGCGGCTCGCCCCGCCAATCCTCGCGGCCCTTCGGGCCGGCCGCCTTCACGGCGTCGGCTTCGGCCAGGGTGTCGGCGGCGAAGACGTGGGG
>NZ_CAXUJR010000044.1:17113-27026 GCF_964251405.1 uncultured Methylobacterium sp. | reverse complement strand
CATAAAGAACTAACGTTCGTTTCAGCGGATAACGGGTGGGTCCCGCTCCGCATCGGCCCGGCGCCCGAGGAGGATTCCATGACCGACCGCCTGCCTGGCTTCAATACGCTGGCCATCCATGCCGGCGCCTCGCCCGACGCGACCACCGGCGCGCGGGCGACGCCGATCTACCAGACGACGTCCTTCGTGTTCGACGACGTCGACCACGCGGCTTCGCTGTTCGGTCTGCAGGCCTTCGGCAACATCTACTCGCGCATCACCAACCCGACCAATGCGGTGCTGGAAGAGCGCATCGCGGCACTCGAGGGCGGCACCGCGGCGGTGGCGGTCGCCTCGGGCCACGCCGCCGAGTTCCTCACCATGCACGCCCTGATGCAGCCGGGCGACGAGTTCATCGCGGCCAACAAGCTCTATGGCGGCTCGATCAACCAGTTCAACCATTCCTACAAGAACTTCGGCTGGACCGTCGTCTGGGCCGACACCGACGATCCGTCCTCGTTCGAGCGCGCCATCACTCCGCGCACCAAGGCGATCTTCTGCGAGTCGATCGCCAATCCCGGTGGCGTGATCACCGACATCGCCGCCCTCTCGGTCATCGCCCGGCGCCACAACATCCCGCTCATCGTCGACAACACCATGGCGACGCCGTACCTGATCCGCCCGTTCGAGCACGGCGCCGACATCGTCGTGCATTCGGCGACGAAGTTTCTGGGGGGGCACGGCAACTCGATCGGCGGCCTCGTGGTCGACGGCGGCACCTTCCCCTGGGCCGGCGACGACCGCTACCCGATGCTGTCGAAGCCGCGCCCCGAATATTCGGGCATGGTGCTGGCCGAGACCTTCGGGAATTTCGGCTTCGCCATCGCGATCCGGGTGCTCGGCCTGCGCGATCTCGGCCCGGCGCTCTCGCCCTTCAACGCCTTCCTGATCCTCAACGGCATCGAGACCCTGCCCCTGCGGATGCAGCGCCATTGCGACAACGCACTCGTCGTGGCGACCCATCTCCAGTCCCACCCGGCCGTGGCCTGGGTGAGCTATCCGGGCTTGGAGACCGACAAGTACCACCAGCTCGCCAAGCGCTACACGCCGCTGGGTTCGGGCGCCGTATTCACCCTCGGCCTCGAGGGGGGCTACGATGCCGGCGTCAAGCTCGTCGCCAACCTTCAGCTCTTCTCGCATGTCGCGAATATCGGCGACACGCGCTCGCTGGTGATCCACCCGGCTTCCACCACCCACCGTCAGCTCTCCGACGCGCAGAAGACCGCCGCCGGCGCCGGCCCCGAGGTGGTGCGCCTGTCCGTGGGCATCGAGGATCCGGCCGACCTCATCGAGGATCTCGACGCGGCGCTCTCGGCTTAAGGATCGGTTAACCATGCCGTCCGCACACTCGTGACGATCACGGGGATGTGGCGATCACTGGGAGACGGACATGACGCTCTCGACGGGATTGGACGGGCTTCCGGACGGCTTCGGCCTCGGCGCCCTGGTGGCGGTGTTCCTCGTTCTCGGCGTCCTGTCGTTGCTTCGCCGGGCGGCCATGCAACCGAAGCCGGTGCCGGTCCGCTCTCGCCGTCGGGTCTGAGCCGGCCCCCGGCCCCGTTCTTGACGCAGGCGGGATCGGGGAATAGGCCCCCGCCATCGGTCATACCCGGACCAGCCGAGACCTGATGACAGACGAATCCTCAGACCTTCCCGTCGTGCTCCTCGTCGAAGACGACGGCCTCCTTCTGATGGAAGCCGCCGACACCCTCTCCGATGCGGGGTTCCGGGTGCTGGAGGCGTCCCACGCGGACAAAGCTCTCAAGGTCCTTCAGGACCGCGACGACGTCGGCGCGCTCATGACCGACGTGGACATGCCGCAGGGCTCGATGGACGGCTTCGCCCTCGCCCGGCTCGTCGCCCGGCGCTGGCCGTCGATCCCGGTGCTGATCGTCTCCGGCATGGGCCATCCCGGTCCCAACGACATGCCCGAGGGCGCCCGCTTCATTCCGAAGCCCTACGAGCCCGCCACCCTGGTGCGGACCTTGCGGGCCTTCGCCCGGCGTGCCGCCTGATCCCTTAGCCTTTCTCGAAACGGAGGCCCCATGGCCACCGAGACCCGTTCCCACCGTTTCGCGACGCAGGCGGTCCATGCCGGCGCCGCCCCCGATCCCTCGACGGGTGCGCGGGTCCAGCCGATCTACTTCACGAACGGCTTCGTATTCGATTCCACCGAGCAGGCGGCCGACATCTTCGCGATGCGCCGCACCGGCTTCTCCTATTCGCGCGGCTCGAACCCGACCGTGGCGGCGCTGGAGCGCCGGGTCGCGGCCCTGGAGGGCGCCAAGGCGGCGGTGGCCGTGTCCTCGGGCCAGTCGGCCGTGCTCCTCGTCCTGATGACGCTGATGAAGAGCGGCGACGCCTATGTCGCCTCGCCGCGCCTGTTCGGCGGCTCGCTCGGCCTGATGCGCCGCCTCGACGGCCGCTATGATTTGAAACCGCAATTCGCCAAGGGACTGACGCCCGCCGATTTCGAGGCCCAGATCACGCCGGAGACGCGAGCCATCGTCTGCGAGTCGATCGTCAACCCTTGCGCGACGGTGATGGACCTCGTCGGGATCGCCGAGGTCGCTCAGCGCCACAACCTGCCGCTCGTCGTCGACAACACTCTGGCCTCGCCGGCCCTGATCCGACCGATCGAGTACGGTGCCGACATCGTCGTCCACTCGACCTCGAAGTTCCTCGGCGGCTCGGGCCAGACCATCGGCGGCATCATCTGCGACGCCGGCCGCTTCGACTGGAAGGCGGCGGGCTCGCGCTACAACCTCATCACCGAGCCCTGGCCGGATTACGACGGCCTCGTCATCACCGAGCGCTTCCCCGAGATCAGCTTCGCCGTCGCCTGCCGCCTGTTCGGCCTGCGCGACCTCGGCCCCGGCCTCTCGCCGATGAACGCCTTCCTGACGCTTACGGGAATCGAGACGCTTCCCTTACGCATGGAACGGCACTGCTCGAACGCCCGCATCGTCGCCGCCCATCTCAAGGACCATCCGGCGGTGGAGTGGGTGAGTTATCCGGCGCTGCCCGGCCAGCCGGGCGAGTCGATGGCCGCCTGCTACACGCCGCAGGGGCCGGGCTCGATCTTCACCTTCGCGCTCAAGGGCGGAGAGCCGGCGGCGGTCAAGTTCATCATGGCGCTGGAGCTGATCTCCCACCTCGTCAACATCGGCGAGATCAAGTCCCTGGCCATCCATCCGGCCACGACCACCCACCGGCAGTTGAACGATGCCGACAAGAAGCTCGCGCAGGTCGGGCCGGAAACGGTGCGCCTCTCCATCGGCCTCGAGAATGTCGAGGACCTGATCGCCGACATCGACCAGGCGCTCGCCAAGGTGGTGTGACAGGAGACTCTCCTCCCCCTTGAGGGGAGGAGTTGGAGGTGGGGGTGGTTCCGCTGGCCTCGACCGAGGGTCACCCAGCCACCCCCACCCTAACCCTCCCCTCAAGGGGGAGGGAATCGCGCTGAGCCTGAACGGGCCGGTGTCATCAACCGTCCTCTCGTCGTCTCACCATAGCCCGCAACGCGCCGCGGAACGTGCGCACGTCCTGCTCGGTCAGGCTCATGCGGTGGAGCATGTCGCGCATGTTGCGCGCGATGATCTCGCGCTTCTCCGGCGGATAGAAGCCGGCGGATTCCAGCGCGTTCTCCAAGCTGGCGAACAGCGACAGCAGCGCCCCGCGTGTGGCCGGCGGAGACAGCATCTCGCCCGAGAAGGGCAGCTGCGCCAGACCCGCTGCGCGCCGCCATTCGTAGCCGACGAGCAGCACCGCCTGGGCGAGGTTGAGAGAGGGAAAGTCCGGCGAGACCGGGAAGGTCACGACGGCGTCGGCGAGCGAGACCTCCTCGTTCAACAGCCCGACCCTCTCGCGCCCGAACAGGATGCCGACCCGCTGACCGGGCATTCGGCCGCTCCGCCCTGCGACCTCGCGCATGGCCTCGTCGGGGGGCATCACCCGCTTCATCTGTCCGCGCTCGCGCGCCGTGGTGGCGAGCACGTAATGCAGGTCGGCGATGGCCTCGGGAAGCGTCGGGTAGACCCTGGCCCCGTCGAGGGCGGCGACCGCCCCGGAGGCCGCCTCGCGCACGCCCTTCATCGGCCAGCCATGCTTCGGGGCGACGAGGCGCAGTTCGGTCAGCCCGAAATTGGCCATGGCACGGGCGACCATGCCGATGTTCTCGGCGAGCTGGGGGGCGACGAGGATGATTGCGGGGGGATGCGAGTCCGTCCCGCCCGCCTGCGATGGGTCCGGCATCGGCGGGTGCGCTCGCCTCAGATCTTACCGTCGAGGCCCATCTGGTAGTATTTGTGCACGATCTTGTCCTGGTTCTCGAGGAGCCAGTCGATCGACGGCTCGTTCGCCATCGCCTTGCGGATCGCCTCCGTCATGCCGCGGCGCTGGATGTCGAACAACGCCTTGTGGTCGACGGTCTCGGCTTCGATCACGCCTGGGCTGAGCCAGACCGAGCAGATGATGCCGAGATCGTTGGCCTTGTCCTTGGGGATGTAGCCCGCCCGCACCGCGTCGAGGACGCCGTTGGCGATGGCGAACTGCACCGTGCCCATCAGGATGGAGGTGTATTTCGACGTCTCGACGCTGACCTTCGAGACGCACAGCGTCACCGGCCGAACCATGATGTCGGTGTTGAGGAGCGCGAAGACGCGGCTGTGGCCCACAACCTGGTCACCCGTCAGGGTGGCGAGCGCCGTGCCGACCGGCCCGTCGAGTTCGCCGATGATCACCTCGGGCTCGGCCGCGGTGTTGGGCGGCCCGCCGGCCACCAGCGCCTCTCCGGCGCGCAAGATGATGCGTTCGCTCATGGGTATCGTCCTCATCACTTGATCGAGGCCGCACATTCCCGGCGCGGCCCCGGATGTCCAGGGGTTTGCGCGAATTCCCTCGTGGGTTGGAACCCGCGATCTGTCACGGGCACGCCTTTCGCGTCCTGTTGCACCGCGCTATGACCGCGCCAAGCGGGTGCGGCCCTCCCCGGCCGCGCGGTTCGAGAAAGGCTCAGAGGCTCATGTCGAAGATCAAGGTGGCGAACCCGGTCGTCGAGCTCGATGGCGACGAGATGACCCGGATCATCTGGGCGGCGATCAAGGACAAGCTGATCATCCCCTATCTCGACCTCGACCTCGACTATTACGATCTCGGCGTCGAGCACCGCGACGCCACCTCCGACAAGGTCACGGTCGACGCCGCCGAGGCGATCAAGCGCCACGGCGTCGGCGTGAAGTGCGCCACCATCACCCCCGACGAGCAGCGGGTGAAGGAGTTCGGCCTGAAGGAGATGTGGAAGTCGCCCAACGGCACAATCCGCAACATCCTCGGCGGCGTCATCTTCCGCGAGCCGATCATCTGCAAGAACGTGCCCCGCCTCGTGCCGGGCTGGACCCAGCCGATCGTGGTCGGGCGCCACGCCTACGGCGATCAGTACAAGGCGACCGATTTCAAGGTGCCGGGCAAGGGCCGGCTCACCATCAAGTTCGAGGGCGAAGACGGCACCGTCATCGAGCGGGAGGTGTTCAAGTTCCCAAGCGCCGGTATCGCCCAGGCGATGTACAACCTCGACGACTCGATCCGCGACTTCGCCCGCGCCTCGCTGAACTACGGCCTCAACCGCAAGTACCCGGTCTACCTCTCGACCAAGAACACCATCCTCAAGGCCTATGACGGGCGCTTCAAGGACCTGTTCGAGGAGGTTTACCAGGACGAGTTCAAGTCGCGCTTTGCCGCGCTCGGCATCACCTACGAGCACCGCCTGATCGACGACATGGTCGCCTCGGCGCTGAAATGGTCCGGCGGCTATGTCTGGGCCTGCAAGAACTACGACGGGGACGTGCAGTCCGACACGGTGGCGCAGGGCTTCGGCTCGCTCGGCCTGATGACTTCGGTGCTCCTTACCCCCGACGGCCGCACCGTCGAGGCCGAAGCCGCCCACGGCACGGTGACGCGCCACTACCGCGAGCACCAGAAGGGCAAGGAGACCTCGACGAACTCGATCGCCTCGATCTTCGCCTGGAGCCGCGGCCTCGCGCACCGGGCCAAGCTCGACGGCAATGCCGAGCTCGCCACGTTCGCCACCACCCTGGAGACGGTCTGCGTCGACACGGTGGAGAAGGGCTTCATGACGAAGGACCTCGCCCTCCTCGTCGGCCCAGACCAGAAGTGGCTCTCGACCACCGGCTTCCTCGACAAGGTTGACGAGCACCTGAAGGCCGCGATGGCGTGAGGGGACAGGCGACCCTTTACGAATGAAGCGCGGGCCTCTCCTCCCCCTCGCGGGGAGGGGACTTCCCGCCCTTCATGGCGGCTTCCCGTTCCCGGTCGGCCCGGATGCTCCGGCGCACGACGATCAACTGCCACACCGCCAGCCCCAGGACGAAGAGCTCCAGAGCGGTGGAAGCGATCATGCCGGCGGGTCCGCGGCCTCGCGCTGCCGCTGCGCCTCTTCCCGGTCGCGCCGGATGCCGCGCTTGAGCACCACGAGCTGCCAGATCGCCAGTCCGAGGGAATCGAGAAGACCAGCCCGATATCGAAGAACGCGAAGATCGGGTCTGTCATGCCCGATTCCTCATGGGATACGGTCGCTCATGGGGCTGCCGGGGAGCCCACTTCGCTCGTGAAGGCCTCGCGCTCCCGCAGCACTTCGATGAGGTCGAGGACGCGCACGAACTGGCCTGGGACGTTCCACCAAGCAGGGCGGGAGCGAGCGACGTCCGGCGCTTGAGCGGCGACGGCCTCCAGCAGGAAGGCGATCTCGGGCACGGCCGGTTCCTCCAGCAGGAGATCGCTGCCGAGCGGGAGGCTCGCCCGGGCCATGAGTACGGCCTTGCGTCGACCCGGCACCCTGGCGCGGCGGCCGATCGCATCGTGGCCCGCACGTTCGATGTCCCGACCGATTTCGGCATAGATCAGGCGGGCGGCGCGGATCGCCGGGCGGCACGCGAGGGGCAACCCGCCCGTCCCGGCTTCCGAACGGGAATAGAGCCCGTCGGCTACCGCGAGGAGGCGGGCGATCACGCCCTCGAGCGGCGGCGTCAGCACCGGGCCGGCCAGGAAAACGTCCGGATCGATGCCGGCTTCCCTGAGCCAGGCCAGGGGCAGGTAGAGGCGGCCGGCCCGCGCATCCTCGCCGACGTCGCGGGCGATGTTGGTGAACTGCATGGCGAGCCCGAGGTCGCAGGCCCTCGCCAGCACGTGGGGATCGCGCACCCCCATGATCAGCGTCATCATGGCGCCGACGCTCGCCGCGACGCGGGCCGCATAGGCGGTGAGGTCGCACAGCGTCTCGTAGCCCCGGCCCTGCGCGTCCCAGGCCAAGCCCTCGATGAGAGCCGCCGGCAGGGTCTGCGGTATCGCGTAATCCATGACGATGTCGGCCAACGCCCGGTCGGCTGCACCCTCCATGGGCTGGCCGGCATAGATCCGCGCGAGCCTGTTCGAGAGCCGGACCACCGCGGCGGCACGATCCCGAGGCGCCACGTCATCGACGGCGTCGTCGGAGAGACGGCAGAAGGCGTAGAGGCCGTAGGCGGGTCGCCGGACGGAGGCCGGCAGCAGTGCCGAGGCCGCATAGAAGCTGCGCGACCCCGTTCGGATCGCCTCGCGGCAGGCGGCGTGGTCGGCCGCGTCGGCGTGGCGGACCGCCATCACCGATCGGATCTCGGTTTCGTCACGGAAAGACACGAGCATCCGGCACCACGCGATCGAGAACCCGGGCAGAGGAGAGAACCCCCGGCAGGCCGGCACCCGGATGGGTGCCTGCCCCGACGAGGTAGAGGTTGGCGACGTTCTCGGAGGCGTTGTGAGGGCGGAACCACGCCGATTGCGTCAGTACCGGCTCGAGGCCGAAGCCCGAGCCGCGCACGCTGAGGAAGTCGCTGGCGAAATCCTGCGGCGTCGTGATCTTCGAGGTCACCAGCGCCTCGGACAGCCCTGGGAGCACGGTGGCTTCGAGATGGCGTTCGATCGCCTGCCGATACGGCTCTGCCTCGACGCTCCAATCCTGGCCGCCGTCGAGGTTGGGCACCGGCGAGAGCACGTAGAAGGCGTCACAGCCCGGCGGGGCGAGAAGCGGGTCGGTGCCGGAGGGCCGGTGCAGGTAGAGGCTGAAATCCTTCGCGAGATGCTTCCTGCGAAAGATGTCGTCGATCAGCCCCCGATAGCGCGGGCCCATCATGATGGTGTGGTGGGCGACCTCCGGATACTTCCGGTTCGTTCCAAAGTACCAGACGAAGAGACCCATGGAGGAATGGGCCTTCTTCAGCTTCGCCGCGCTCCAGCGCCGACGCTTCTGCGGCAGCAGGTGCTGGTAGGTGAAGGCGGAATCGGCGTTGGAGACGACGATGTCGGCGTCGATGCGCTCGCCTCCGGTGAGGACGACCCCTTTGGCGGCGCCCGCCTCCAACCGGATCTGCGCCACGTCGGCGCCGCAGCGCAGGCTGCCGCCCTGGCCCCGGATCAGCGCGACGAGGCCGTCGACGAGCCGCCCGGTCCCGCCCATGGCGAAGTGGACGCCCCAGCGCCGTTCGAGATGGGCGATCAGGCAGTAGATCGCGCTGGCCCGGAACGGGCTGCCGCCGATCAGCAGCGGGTGGAAGCTGAAGATCGTGCGCAGGCGCTCGTCGCGGATGTAGCCGGCCACGACGTCGTAGACGCTGCGATGGCCGCCCAGGCGCAGCAGGGCCGGGGCGATGCGCAGCATGTCGGTGACCGAGCCGAAGGGGACGTGACCGAGCTTCTCGAAGCCGAGCTCGCAGATCTCGCGGGAGCGCTCCATGAAACGCTCGTAGCCGGCGACGTCGTCGGGCGAGAACCGCGCCACCTCGGCGCGCATGGCGACAGGGTCGCCGCTATAGTCGAAGGTGGCGCCGTCGTCGAAGCGGATGCGGTAGAACGGCAGCATGGGCACCAGGGTGACGTCGTCCTCCATCCGCCGCCCGCAGAGCTGCCACAGCTCCTCGAACAGGAACGGGGCCGTCACGATGGTGGGGCCGGCGTCGAAGGTGAAGCCGTCCTGCCGGTGCACCCTGGCGCGGCCGCCGGCCTGCTCGAGCCTCTCCAGTACGGTGACGCGGTAGCCCCGCACGCCGAGCCGGATCGCGGCGGCGAGCCCGCCGAAGCCGCTGCCGATCACCACGGCGTGCGGCCGCCCTGAGGGCGGCAACTCGGTGGCTGGGAGGTCGGCGAGTGTCAACATAAGCTGACACTATCAGTGTCAAATTCTCTGACGCAAGGGGCGATTTGACGTGATGTGTCTTCTGCTGGCGTGACGACGTTACGCTTTGCAAGGCTGGGCCCATCTCCCTGTCTCTAGCGGGGACGGACCGAGGGCGGGGGTGGTTCAGCTTGGTGAGTGGGAGGCGAGCGGACTCACCTCCACCTCTTCCCTGGACGGGGAAGGAGAGGCGCCGGCATGACCTGCCATGACCCCCGCCTCCCTCGCAGCCTTCAGGATCACCCCCGCCACCTTCTCCGGCGCTTCTTCATGCGCGAGGTGACCGAGGTTGCGCAGGAGTTCGACGCGCGCACTCGGAATGCGCTTCTGCACGCGAAACGCCGTGTCCGGCGAGATCGCCTTGTCGCTGCCGCCGACGATCAGCAGGGTCGGCACCGCGAGCCGCGGCAGGTCGCGATCGAGGGCGGCGAGATCCCAGTTCGCCATCATGCCGAGCGTCCCGGCGACGTGGCCGGGGAAGCGGAACAGGCGCCGATAGAGGTCGAGCCCCTGCGCGTCGAGCGCCGAGCCGGTGCCCCGCATCAGGCGCTCCACGGCCGCGGAATCGGCGCTCCAGGCGAAGAGCTTCGGGGTGACGGGGTTGAGGAACAGCATCCGGGCCAGACTCGGGAACAGCACCGAGGCGAGGCC
>NZ_CAXUJR010000044.1:0-17013 GCF_964251405.1 uncultured Methylobacterium sp. | reverse complement strand
GGCGCGCCGGGCTCGCCCATCTCCTGGACATGCCAGCGCAGGCCGGCCGCCTCGACGAAGCGGCTGGCGGCGCGGTTCGGCCAGTCGCCGCCGTCGCGCTCCCACAGGGGTCGGTCGCTGCGCGTGCTCATCGGGCCTCCTCGGACAGCGCCTTGACGGCACCGCTCACCTGCCCGGCATCGGCATAGGGCAGAGCGAGATAGCGGGCATCCATCGCGGCCGCGAGCCGCCGGGCGATCTCCTGGGGGCGCGGCGCGGTGTCGATGAAGATCGCCCGGATGCCGGTGGCCCTGAAGGCGGCCGCTGCGTTCAATGCGTCCGTCCCGGCCTGGGCGCGTCCAGGCTCACCGGAGCGGCCGACATTGGCACGCCCGTCGGTGAGCATCACCAGCACCGGTGTGCCCCCACCCCGGCGGACGCCAAGGGCGACCGCCGTGGCGACGTCGATGCCGCTCGCCAGCGGCGTTCCGCCGCCTCCCGGCAGGGCCGAGAGGCCGCGCTTGGCCCGCACCAGCGAGCGTGTCGGCGGCAGGATCAGCTCGGCGCCGCGCCCGCGGAACGCGACAAGGGCGACGCGGTCGCGGCGGATATAGGCCTCGGCGAGAAGGAGCTCGACGGCGCCCTTGGCCTCGGCCAGCCGCTCAAGGGCGGCCGAGCCGGATGCGTCGACGGCGAAGATGGTCGTGGTCTCGGTGCGCTGCTTGAAGCGGGTGATGCGAACGTCCTCGGGCCGGACGACGATGCGCCGCCCCTCCCCCGCCGCCCGGCGCAAGCGCTGCCAGGGGGCGGCAGCACGCAGGGTCTCGATCAGGTTGAGGCGGCCGCTGCGCGGATCGCCGGGACGGCTCCCGGCCGGACGCCCACTGCGGGGCGAGGCCGCCGAGGCTCCGATCCGCCCGGCTTTCGGCGCGCGCGGGCTTAGGCCGCCCTCGGCCAATTTCGCAAGGAGGCCCGCGGGTATCGCGGCATGCGCGGCTTCCACCACGCGCTCGTCGAGGCCGGCGGCAGACTGCGCCTCCCGCTCGGCTCGCGTCTCGGGAAGCGGATCGGATGGCTGCGCGGCGGCATCCTCCGCAGGATCCTGCGCGGGCTCCTCCGGTGATGGTTTACTCTCATCATTCGAGGGCGGCAGGCGCGTCGCGCGCGGCGCGAGGACGAGACGCGCCGCCTCGATCGTGTCGGCCTCCTCCACCTCCGCCCTCCCATCCAGGCCAGCGGCGATCCGGGCGATGCGGGCGGCCAGCAGCGGCCCGCGCAGGGAGAGCACGCCGAGAGCGGCGGCCACTTGGCAGAGGGTGGCAATGACGTCGTGGATGATCCCTCCCCCCTCTGCGGGGGAGAGTGGCCCTTGCGGCGGCGAGGGTTGGGAGAGGGCAGCACCGCCGTCGTCGAGGAGGTCGCGATCCCCTCTCCCGCCCCGCATCCGCCGGGCACCCTCCCCCGCAGAGGGAGGAGGGTCATGTGCCTCGACGTCACGCCATGCCACGTCCGTCAGGTCGATATGGAACGCCAGCCGCTCGGCCAGCACCTCGGGCGCTCGCTCCTCCTCGCCGATCCCCTCGTCGAGGAGGATGAGTCCGAACCGGGCCGGCCGGATCTCGGCCAGCCCGTCACGCTCCACGCGCACCGTGCCGGTGTCGAGGGCGGCGGCGAGGCGTGCGGCGGTCCCGGCGGGCAGGCGCTCGGCCATGGGCACCACGACGAGCCCGCCATCGGCCTCGGCCAGAAGTCCCCGCTGAGACACCGGCCGGCCGGCCGAGAGGGTGGCGGCGAGATCGAGCCCGCCGATCAGGCGGTCGTCGGCGATGCCGAGGGGAAGCCGCCGCACCTGGGCATCGACGGCCAGAAAGCCGCGAAGGGCTCCGAGCCATGCGTCCCGCACCGGTCCGGCCCCGGCTCTGACCAGCACGCCGCCGCATCCATGCGGGTCGGCGGCGATGAGGCGGGCGACGCGAACGGAGGCGCGCCACGGCGTCGCCGCGTCGATCCCTTCCCCCGCAGAAGGGGGAAAGCCGGCGCCGCCCGCATTCACTGCGAAAACACCTCCGCCACCGCACGCGCAACGCGTGCGGTGGAGCCCGATTCGTCGAGGGGGTTGCGACGCAGCCGATGGCGCAAGGCCGAGGGCGCGATGCGGACGAGGTGGTCGAGGCTCACGGTCTCGGCCCCCTCGAAGGCCGCGAGCGCCCGCGCCGTGCGCATCAGCGTCAGTTCCCCGCGAAGGCCGTCGGTGCCGAGCGCCAGGCACAAGCGCGCGGCGGATTCCAGGGTCTCGTCGGGCACGTCGAGGCCGGGCAAGCGAGCGCGGGCGGCGGTGAGCTGGGCCTGGATGGTGCGGTCGGCAGCCTCGTAGGAGGCGCAGAATTTTTCGGGATCGCGCTCGTAGGCGTCGCGCCGCCGGACCACGTCGATGCGGGTCGGCAGGTCGGTCGGCGTCGTGACTTCGACGGCGAGCCCGAATCGGTCGAGGAGCTGGGGCCGCAGCTCGCCCTCCTCCGGGTTGCCGCTACCCACGAGCACGAAGCGGGCGGGATGACGCACGCTGAGACCCTCGCGCTCGACGGTGTTCACGCCGCTTGCCGCCACGTCGAGCAACAAATCGACGAGGTGGTCGTCGAGGAGGTTGACCTCGTCGATGTAGAGAAAGCCGCGGTTGGCCCGGGCCAGCAGCCCCGGCTCGAACGCCTTCTCGCCGAGCGTCAGGGCACGCTCCAGATCGAGCGCCCCGACGACCCGGTCCTCGGTGGCGCCCAGCGGCAGGTCGACCACAGGCACGGGAACCAGATGCGCCTTGCGCTTTCCCGGCTGCTTCGCGCAATGCGGGCACTGCCCGGCGGGCTGGCCGGGATCGCAGCCATACGGGCAGCCGACCACCGCCTTCATCTTCGGCAGGAGGGCAGCGAGGCCCCGGATCGCCGTCGATTTGCCGGTCCCGCGATCGCCGAACACCAGAACGCCGCCGACCGAGGGGTCGACGGCGGCGATGAGCAGGGCCCGCTTCATCTCATCCTGCGCGACGATGGCCGAGAAGGGGAATGTGGTCACGCGGGGCTCGTTACTCGTGAGGCTCTCCTCCCCCTTGCGGGGAGGAGCTGGAGGTGGGGGCGGCTGGGCGACCCTCCGCCGAGGCCGGCGGAACCACCCCCACCCCTACCCCTCCCCGCAAGGGGGAGGGAAGAGCCACTTCGAGATGGACCTACTCCGCGGCCGCCCGCTGCACGCCCATCCGGCCCCAGATCGCGCTGAGCGCACCGACCAGATGCTCGATATCCGCGTCCGAATGCAGGGGCGACGGGGTGATGCGCAGGCGCTCGGTGCCGCGCGGGACGGTGGGATAGTTGATCGGCTGGACGTAGATGCCGAACTCGTCGAGCAGGGTGTCGCTGATCGCCTTGCATAGGACGGGATCGCCCACCATCACCGGGACGATGTGGCTGTCGTTGGGGAGATACGGGATGTCGGCGGCGTCGAGGCGAGCCCTCACCTGGGCGACGCGCTCCTGATGCCGGGCGCGCTCGACGCCGCTGGCCTTGAGGTGCTTGATGCTGGCGGCGGCGCCCGCGGCCACCGCCGGGGGCAGCGAGGTCGTGAAGATGAAGCCCGAGGCGAAGCTGCGGACGAAGTCGCACAGTTTCTCGGAGCCGGTGATGTAGCCGCCATGGACCGCGAAGGCCTTGCCGAGCGTGCCCTCGATGACGTCGAGGCGGTGGGCGAGTCCCTCGCGCTCGGAGATGCCGCCGCCGCGCTCACCATAGAGACCGACCGCGTGGACCTCGTCGAGATAGGTGAGCGCGCCGTGCGCCTCGGCCACGTCGCAGATCTCCGCGATCGGAGCGATGTCGCCGTCCATCGAGTAGACCGACTCGAAGGCCACGAGCTTCGGGCGGGACGGGTCGATCAGCCGGAGCTTGCGGTCGAGGTCCTCGGGGTCGTTGTGGCGGAAGATCTGGCGCTCGGCGCGGCTCGCCTTGATGCCCTCGATCATCGAGGCGTGGTTGCCCTCGTCCGAGAGGATGACGCAGCCCGGGAGCTTGCCGCCGAGCGTGCCGAGCGCGGCCCAGTTCGAGACGTAGCCGGAAGTGAAGAGCAGGGCCGATTCCTTGCGGTGCAGGTCGGCGAGTTCCTGTTCCAGGAGCACGTGGTAGTGGTTGGTGCCCGAGATGTTGCGGGTGCCGCCGGCGCCGGCGCCGCAGCGGTCGAGCGCCTCGTGCATCGCGCCCAGCACCTTTGGGTGCTGGCCCATGCCGAGATAGTCGTTCGAGCACCAGACCGTCACCGGGCGCTGGCCGGCGGGCGTATGGTGAGTCGCGTGGGGGAAGCGGCCCTGGTGACGCTCGAGATCCGTGAAGACGCGGTAGCGTCCCTCGCGATGGAGGCCAGCCAGTTCGTCACCGAAGAATTTCTCGTAATTCATGGCCGTCCCCTTCCCCGTCGGTTCGACCTTTTGCGGTCGAATGTGTCAACCTAGCTTGACGCTATCGCGTGACAATAATTCTAGATCAGGATTTTGCCAGCACTTTTTCACCGGAATCGCACATCGATTGCGAACGGTGTGTTTAGGCGGCGTCCCGGGAACAGACCGGCGCGGTCTCGGACCGGTTGACGGGCGCGGCGACGGCCTTCGTTCCGGGCAGACTCCAGTTCCACAGGGCCGCCGCGGGCAACGGCAGCATCAGGAACCAATGTTCCAGGGTGGCGAGGGCCATCATCGTCGTGAGGATCGTGAGGCCTACGATCTCACTGGGACGAACCGATCCGTCGATCGCCGCCGTGCCGATCACCACCACCAGGACGGTGCCCAGGGTGACCGAGAACGGAAACAGGAGGTTCATCGGCTTCTTGGTGAGGAAGCCAGCGAGATAGCTCAGGTGTTCGGGCAGGAACTCGGCGTTGAGGTTGCGCACGCCGAGGAACATGTTGAGCCTGGCCGAGAGGTTCATTCCCCACAGGATCAGGTAGGTCCACAGGGCGAAGCGGTTGGGCTCTCCCCAGGTCATGGCCAGGATGGCGACGCCCCCCGCCACGATCGCGGCCTCGTGCCAGAGGCTGGTCGCAGCCGCTGCCCGGAAGCGGGCAAACCCCGTCGCTCCCGGCGGGCAGCCGGTCGTGCGAGGGCCGGAGACGAAGCCCATGTAGTAGCTCATCTCCTGCCAGCCCCAGACCAGCAGGGCGCCGGTGAAGGCGGTGTAGGCCCCCGCCTCGCTGGCATCACCGGCGCTGTGGTGAATCGCCCACAGCGCCAGAACCAGAACCACCGTCCCCGCCGCCATGCTCCAGGCATGGGTATGGCGCGGCCTGAGATCGAGGAGCAGGATCAGCCCGGTGGAGAACCACCAGACCACGATCGCGTAGAGGGCAGGGACCGCATAGGCGCCCATCCTACCAGACCGGCTCGAGCCGGATCTCTTTGGGCATCGGGTTGTCGATGGTCGGCAGAGCGTAGAGACGGGCGAAGTTCACCGCCGAGGCGGCGATCCAGGCGCCGTGCTTGAGCTTGCCGATCAGGCCGCCCTGCGCCTTGGCATCCGCGATCTTGTTCGAGCACACCAGAAGCCGGTCGAGTGACTGCTTGAATTTCGGGTTGTCGAGGTCGAGGGTCAGGGGGAAGGTCTGCTTCGAGATGTCGGATGTGATCTTGAACACCTTGAAGTCGTACTCGGTCGGGTCGACTCCGAGCGCCTTGTGGAAGTGCGGCCGGCAATGGTCGCGCACGTACATCGTGGCGAACACCGCGAGCAGGAAGAACTTGATCCAGTAGCGGTTGAGGCCGGTGGTCAGCTTCGGGTTGGCGCGCATCAGCAGTGCGAAGGCCTCGCCGTGGCGGAACTCGTCGTTGCACCACTTCTCGAACCACTTGAAGATCGGATGGAAGCGCTTGTCGGGGTTCCTCTCGAGTTCGCGGAAGATCGTGATGTAGCGGGCGTAGCCGATCTTCTCGGAGAGATAGGTGGCGTAGAAGATGAACTTGGGCCGGAAGAAGGTGTATTTCTTGGACTTCGTGAGAAAGCCGAGGTCCACGCCGATCCCGAAGTCCTTGAGCACGTCGTTGATGAAGCCGGCGTGACGGGCCTCGTCGCGGCTCATGAGGCCGAACAACTCGCGGATGTCCGGGTTCTTGGCGCGCTTGCGCATCTCCGCGTAGAGCACGCAGCCGGAGAATTCGGCGGTGATCGAGGAGACGAGGAAGTCCATGAACTCCTTGCGCAGGTCCGGGTCGAGGCCCGACATGTCGATGTCGAACTCCTCGTTGCGCACGAAGTGGCGCTTGTTCGGATCCGCCTTCAGCTCGGCGATGAGCACGTTCCATTGCTCGCGCACCGGCTCGACGTCGGTGCGGTCGAGCTCCACGAAATCCGTGGTGTAGAAGCGAGGGCTGAGGAAGGTCGTCTCCTGAGCAGCCTTGGTGCCCTCATTGAGGGGAAATCTCGGCTTGATCCCCTTGGGAGCCTGGTGCTGGACGGACACGTTCACAGGCGCCTCCTCTCGGAAAAGCTGACTTCGTAGAGTTCGGTGAGCTCGAAATTGCCGGCGAGCTTGGTCCAGAGCCGCTCGATCGGCCCGGCGCGCGTCACGGTGGCGGTGCGCTGGACGACGATGCGCTCGCCGTAGGGCACCGAGGTCGGCGAATCGTGGACCTGGACCTCGTCGCCGGGTTCGATCTCGAAGGCGGCGTCGAGGGTGACGTGGGCGTGCAGGCTTTCCGGCGTCTGCTCGATCTCGACCGTGCAGGGCACCTCGACGACGCGGCGTCCCCAACTCATCATCGCGTGGCTCCCGCATCCGCGTGGGTCGCGGGCATGAGCCGGGCGAACGCCTGGGCGTTGGTCGGCCCGAAGGCGCCGAGATTGACCTTGCGTCCCGTGAGGGTGTCGTCGAGCTCCAGGCTTCCGTCGTCGAAGCGTGTGAGGCGGAAGGGCTTCTCGCGCGTCAGGCCCTCGCGCAGGCGGGACTGGGCGAAACCGCGCAGCGTGGCGCGGATGAAGTTGTCCTGGCCCTTCTCGACCGTGGCGACGAGGCGGCCTGTGCGGTCCTCGCGGATGGCGATCGAGCCGTCGGCCTCGTCGTCGGCGCGGATCTCCATCGCCTCGACCGCGCGCGCCGGCGCCATATGCGTGAGGCCGACGCCGCCTTCGCGGCCAACGAAGACGGCCAGTACGGCAAAGCCCAGGAGGCCCGCCGCACCACCTAGAAGCAGGCGCGGCATCCGCCCACCTTCCGTCTCGTCCCTCATCGTTCTCTCCCTAGCTCGCGGCTGCGAGGCGCGGTGGACGTGCCGCGCCAGGGCGCCGCGCAACGATCACCGGGCTTGCCGCCTCTTCTTGTTGTTCGAGCGTGGCGGCGATGGCCCGTGCCAGGATGGTTGCGACGTCCCCGGATTGCGGGATCGCGCGCAGCATCGGCTCGGGCCGGCTGACATGCCAGGGCCGTGCGTGCGGCCAGAGATGAACGTAGGCGACACGGTTGCCCGAACGCAACCGAATCGGAAGGTCGCCGCTGCCATCGCGGAAGCGGCGAAGTCCCGCATCCTCGATCAGGGCGAAGGGCAGGTTCAACGTCATCGGCAGCGCGATGCCGTAGCGCATGACCACGCGGCGGTTGGTGATGGTGTAGGTGGTGCTGCGCGCGGTGAGCCAGCCGATCAGGGCGAGCAGGCCGACGGCGCCCACGCCGAGGGCCACGGTCGGGCCGACGGTGATGGCGGCGGCGGCGAACTGTCCCTCCGCCACCATCGGCACGCCGGCCCACAGGACGAGGCCGACGAACCAGGCCCCGACGAGGCCGACATGGAGCGTCCGGAAGGTGATCCCGAAGGCGCAGGGGCGGCCCTGCCAGAGGATGTGCTCTCCGGCGGGCAAGGGGGCCGGCAGGCCCGGGGGGGCGTCGAAGGCGTTCGCGGGCAAGCTCATAGGATCGCCTCCTGGCGCTCGGGGGTTGCGTAGAGGACACCGCCGCCGAAGAAGGCCATGATCCGCTCCTCCTCGTACAGCGTGACCGAATCGGCATCCTTGGTGCCGGGGATGTCGGCGAACTGGTGCGCCAGCAGCGCCTCGGTCTGGACCATGCCGGAGAACAGGCCGAGCTTGCAGAAGGTGTTGGGCATCAGCACCCGGCGGCCGCCGCCGGCGAGCTCGACCTCGTAGTAGCGGATCATCGATTCGCCGCGATCGACCCAGAGGTCGGCGACGGTGCCGGCCACCTTCCGGTCGGCGCCGACCACGGAGCGCCCGAGCGGGTTCGGGCCTGATTCGTGGACGACGAAGTGGTGGGCGACGCGCAGCGGCACGATCCGATACTCGCCGTCCCAGGTGCGGTCGTGGTGGTCGTCGCGGTCGACGTAGGAGGCCGGGCCGATGGCGTCGTGGAGGCCATCGGTCTCGGGCTCCATCGGCGCGCCGGGCCAGATCTCGCGCTTGTTGCCGCGGTAGTTCCGCGCCGGCTGGGTGTCGGTCTGCGGCGCGGTCTTGATCTCGCCGTTCGACAGGTGGAACAGCTTCGGCGTCGGAATCAGGATCGGATCGGGACGCTTCAACCGCCCCGCGACCTCGTTCTCGAGGGGGTAGCCTTCGCGGCGGTCCTCCCGGCGCAGGTAGAAGACCAGGCCGGCAAAGAAGATCCAGAACGCGTACAGGACCACCTGCGCGACGTCGATATAGCCCGTGATCTCACCTCTTGGCATCGGACTTCCTCCCAGCTCTCTAGCGTGACGAATGGGTGTGGATGGCGGCCGGCAGGGCGAGCCCGCCCGGCCGGCGTAGGCTGGTGTCCCGCACCAGGGGGCCGATCGCCACGAGGGTCGCGAAGAGCAGCGCGATCTCGACGTGGTAGACGACGAGGTAGCCGGTGGCGGGGTCGTTCAGGGTCTCGCCCAGTGCTCCCGAGAGGGCGAGATGCGAGACGAGGTCGCGCAGGATGCCGCTCGCTGCGATCGCCAAGCCGGCGGCGCTCGCCTGGACCGCCCCCCAGGCACCGAGCGCAAGCCCGGTCTCTTCCGGGCCGGCCTTGGCCATCGAGGCGGTGAGCGTACCGTGGGCGAAGAGGCCGCCGCCGAGCCCGATCAGCAGGACGCCGGTGGCGAAGAGCTGAGCCGAGCCGAGTGGCGCGGCGAAGACCACCGCCGAGAAAGCGGCGATGCCCACCACCGTCCCCGAAGCCGCCACCCGGAAGGCGTCTCCGCCCCGGTTGAGCCAGCGGGCCGCGACGTAGAGGCCGATCCCGCCGCCGACCGCCAGCATGGCGGTGAGGGCCGTGGTCGTGGCCACCGGCAGGCGCAGGATCTGGCCGCCATAGGGTTCGAGCAGGATGTCCTGCATCGAGAAGGCCGCGGTGCCCAGGCCCGTCGCGACGAGGCGGCGCCGGGCGAGGCCGTTGCCGGCGTAGACCGCCCAGGAATCCGAGAATGTCGGACGTGGGGCGGCCTTGTCGGTGCGGGTGGGATCGCGGGCTTCCTGCTTCCACAGGGCAATGCCGTTCAGCGCGAGGGTGACGACCGCCGTCCCCTGGATCACCTGGATCAGCCGGAGGGGCGAGAAATTCGAGAGCGCCAGGCCGAAGACGACGGCGCTCACGACCATGCCCACGAGCAGCATGGCGAAGAGCAGGGCCACGACCCTGGGCCGGGCATGGGCCGGGGCGAGGTCGGTGGCCAGCGCGAGGCCCACCGTCTGGGTGGTGTGAAGGCCCGCCCCCACCATCACGAAGGCCAGTGCCGCCGCCACATGGCCCGGCCAGGTCGGTCCGGTGGTGTCGCCGGACAGGATCAGCAGGGCGAAGGGCATGATGGCGAGCCCGCCGAACTGCAGCAGCGTGCCGAACCAGATGTAGGGGACGCGCCGCCAGCCGAGCACCGAGCGATGGGTGTCGGACCGGAAGCCGACCAGCGCCCGCAGGGGCGCGAAGATGAGGGGCAGCGCGAGCATCACCGCGACGATCCAGGCCGGGACCTCGAGCTCGACGATCATGACGCGGTTGAGCGTGCCGATGAGCAGCACGGCGGCCATGCCGACGGTCACCTGGAACAGCGACAGCCGCAGCAGCCGGCCGAACGGAAGCTCCGGCGTCGCGGCATCCGCGAACGGCATGAACGGCATGATGCTCGGGCCGAGCCGCATCAGCGCGCGGGTGGTGAGGCCGCCCGCTTTCATCGGGCGAGCTCGATCGCGTTCGAGAGATAGAACCCGCTGTTGATGCGCTTCGTCCGATGAACCGAGAAGCCCTGGAGTACCGCCTCCTGCCCGATCCGGCGGCGCAGGGCGCTCTCGGTGATCGGCACGATGGCCGGCGCCCGGTCGCCGCGCGGGAACAGGCGGCCCGCCGTCCACATCAAGGTGAGGAGGGCCGTGCGCGGGGCCACCGTGAACACCACCGAGCCGTCCGTGCGCAGGCCGAGTTCGGCCAGCGCCCGCGTGATGTCGGCGGCGCTGTAGTGGATCAGCGAATCCATCGCGACGACGTGGTCGAAGCGGCCGAGCCACGGGTCGAGCATGTCGCCGACCCGGAAGTCGATGCGCTCGCCGCCCAGGATTTCGGCGCTGCGCTCCCTGGCGAGCCCGACGAGGGTCGGCGAGACGTCGATGGCCACCACCTCGGCACCGCGCCGCGCGGCCTCGACGCTGAGCGCGCCGGTGCCGCAGCCGGCATCCAGCACGCGCTTGCCGGTGAGGTCTTCGGGCAGCCACGACAGCAGGTTCGCCCGCATGGCGTCGCGCCCGGCCCGCACCGTGGCGCGGATCTTCGAGACCGGCGCGTCGGTCGTCAGGCGCGCCCAGGCATCGACCGCGGTACGGTCGAAGTAGGTGGTCAGTTGCGAGCGGCGCTCGGCGTAGGTGACGCTGGTCATCGGCCGGTCTCCGCCTAGTCGAACCCGAGGAACTCGAAGAGGTCGCGATCCTTCATCGGCATCGCCGAAAGGGGTTTGCCGCCGGCCCACAGGTGCGCGGCGAGGCGCATGTACTCGTCCGTCACCGCGATCAGCTCCGGGGTCGGCTCCATCTCGAACAGGGTCGACTTCTTGAGGCGCGAGCGCCGGACCACGTCGAGGTCGGGGAAGTGGGCGATGCGCTCCAGGCCGACCGCGGCGTTGAAACGGTCGATCTCGTCGGTCTTGGCCGAGCGGTTTGCGATGACGCCGCCGAGCCGGACGGGGTAGTTCTTCGACTTCGAGTGGATGGCCGCCACGATCCGGTTCATCGCGAAGATCGAGTCGAAGTCGTTGGCGGTGACGATGAGCGCCTGGTCGGCATGCTGGAGCGGCGAGGCGAAGCCGCCGCAGACCACGTCGCCGAGTACGTCGAAGATGACGACGTCGGTGTCTTCGAGCAGGTGATGCTCCTTGAGGAGCTTCACGGTCTGGCCGACGACGTAGCCGCCGCAGCCGGTGCCGGCGGGGGGCCCGCCAGCCTCGACGCACATGACGCCGTTATAGCCCTCGGCCACGAAGTCCTCGATGCGCAGTTCCTCGGAGTGGAACTGCACGGCTTCGAGCGCATCGATCACCGTGGGGGCGAGGCGCTTCGTCAGCGTGAAGGTCGAGTCGTGCTTGGGGTCGCAGCCGATCTGCAGCACCCGCTTGCCGAGCTTGGAGAAGGCCACCGACAAGTTCGACGAGGTCGTCGACTTGCCGATCCCGCCCTTGCCGTAGACGGCGAAGACCTTGGCGGTGCCGATCTTGAGGGTCGGGTCGAGCTCGACCTGAAGGCTGCCCTCTTCGCGGCGGCTGGCGACGGGGTTCCTGATGGCGATGTTCATGCTGCAACCCCTGTGGTGATGCCTTCGAGCCGGTCTTCGAGTTCCTCCTCGGCACGGTCGAGCGCATCGCGCGTCTCCGCATCGGGGGTCCAGAAGCCGCGCTGGTGTGCTTCGATCAGTCTTTGGGCGACCTTAGCCGACGCCGTCGGGTTCAGCGCCGCCATGCGCGCGCGCATCTCCGGGTCGAGGACGTAGGTCTCGGTGATGCGCTGGTAGACCCATGGGGCGACCGCGTTCGAGGTCGCGGACCAGCCCATGGTGTTGGTGAGGTGCGCCTCGATCTGGCGCACGCCCTCGTAGCCGTGCCCGAGCATGCCCTCGGTCCATTTCGGGTTGAGCATGCGGGTACGGGTCTCGAGCGAGACCTGCTCGGAGAGCGAGCGCACGACGCCCTCGCCGCGGGTCTGGTCGCTGATGAAGATCGGCACGGCCTCGCCCTTGGCCTTGGCCACCGCCCGGCCCATGCCGCCGAGCCCGTCGAAGTAGTGGTCGACGCTCGTGACGCCGACCTCGACCGAGTCGAGGTTCTGGTAGGCGAGGTCGACCTTGGCGAGAACGCTCGCCATCAAGGCGCGCTGCGGCGCCGGCTTTCCGGTGCGGCCGTAGGCGAAGGACTTGCGGCGCGAGAAGGTCTCGGAGATCTCGTCCTCGTCCTCCCAGCGGCCGGATTCGACGAGGTTGTTGACGTTGGCGCCGTAGGTGCCCTCGGCGTTCGAGAACACCCGCAGTGCCGCCGTCTCGATATCGATGCCGTGCTCCTCCATGTGGGCGAGCGCGTGCTTGCGGACGAAGTTCTGGTCCGACGGCTCGTCGGCGATCGCGGCGAGGTAGGAGGCTTCGGCCAGGAGCTTCGTCTGCAGGGGCAGCAGGTCGCGGAAGATGCCCGACAGGGTGACGACGACGTCGATGCGGGGGCGCCCGAGGGTTTCAAGGGGGATCAGCGATGCGCCGCAGAGGCGGCCGTAGCCGTCGAAGCGGGGCGCCGCGCCGATCAGCGCGAGTGCCTGGGCGATCGGGCCGCCCTCGCTCTTGAGGTTGTCGGTTCCCCACAGCACCAGGGCGATGCTCTCCGGGACCGGAGCGCCCTCGTCGCGGTAGCGGGCGAGGATGCGGGCCGACTGCCGCGTGCCGTCGGCCACCGCGAAGGCGGAGGGCAGGCGGTAGGGGTCGAAGCCGTGGAGGTTGCGGCCGGTGGGCAGGACGGAGGGATTGCGCAGCAGGTCGCCGCCGGCCACCGGCCGGATGAACCGGCCGTCGAGCGCCCTGAGCAGGGCCGGCACCTCGTGGTCCTGCGCCAGCAGGGCGTCGGTTCCGCGCAAGGCCGCGAAGGCGGCACGGTGGGTCTCGTCGAGAGGCAGGCCCGCCGCCGTCAGCGCCGTATCGATAGGCTCGCCGGCGACCAGGGCTTCGATGCCCGCCCGCTCGGGCAGGAGGCCGTTCGAGGCTTCGGCGAGCGCCAGGAGCATGTCGACCCGCTCCTCGGCCGGGGTGCCCTGCCCGACCACATGCATCCCGTGCGGGATCAGGGTGTGCTCGAGTTCGGTGACCGCCAGCCCCAGCGTCAGGACCTTCGCGCCGAGGTCGTCGTCCCAGGCCGGCTCGGCGGCCACGAGGTCGAGGGCGGCGGCCTGGACCTGGATCAGGTCGGCGAGATCGCGTCGCTCGCCCGTCGCTTCGGGCTCCAGGCCGCGCCAACGCTCGATCGAGGCCTTGAGGTCGATGAGGCCGCGATAGAGGCCGGCCTGAGCGAGGCTCGGAGTCAGGTAGCTCACCATGGTGGCGGCCGAGCGCCGTTTGGCGATCATGCCCTCCGAGGGGTTGTTGGCGGCGTAGAGATAGATGTTCGGCAGCGACCCGATCAGACGCTCGGGCCAGCACGCCTCGGATAGGCCGGTCTGCTTGCCGGGCATGAATTCGAGCGCCCCGTGGGTGCCGAAATGCAGCACCGCGTCGGCCCGGAAATCCTCGCGCAGGTAGCGGTAGAAGGCCGAGAACGCGTGGGTCGGCGCGAAGCCGCGCTCGAACAGCAGGCGCATCGGGTCGCCCTCGTAGCCGAAGCCCGGCTGGACCCCGACGAAGACGTTGCCGAACTGGGCCCCGAGCACGAACAGGGTCGAGCCGTTGCTGTTCTGGCGCCCCGGTGCGGGACCCCATTGCGCCTCGATCTCGGCGAGATGCCGCTCGCGCCGGACATGGTCGTCGGCGGCGATGCGGTGGTGGACGTTGGCGGGCATGCCGTAGCGGGCGGCGTTGCCGGCGAGCACGGCGTTGCGCAGGTCGTCGACGCTCTGCGGGACCTCGACGTCGTAGCCGTCGGCGGCGAGCGCGATCAGGGTGTTGTGGAGCGACTGGTAGACCGACAGGAAGGCGGCGGTGCCGATGCTGCCGGCATTGGGCGGGAAGCCGAACAGCACGATGGCGACCCGGCGGGCGGCCTTGGCCTTCCGGCGCAGGGACACCAGGCGCTCGACGCGGGCAGCCAGGGTGTCGGCCCGCTCGGGGTGGACGCGCATGTCGCGGGCGGTCTCGCCCAGCGAGCGGGAGGAGCGGCCGCCGAACACCATCGGCGCGGTTGCGCCGTCGAGCTCGGGGATCGCCACCATCATGGTGGCCTCCACCGGGGAGAGGCCGCGGTCGGACGCCTCCCATTGCTCGAGGGTCTGGAACTCGAGGGCGTGGGCGGCGAGGTACGGCACGTCGAGCTCGGCGAGCACCGTTTCGGCCGCCGCCGCGTCGTTGTAAGCGGGGCCGCCGACGAGCGAGAACCCGGTGAGCGAGACGACGGCGTCCACGGTCGGGCGGCCGTCGCGGCGGAAGAAGGCGTCTACCGCCGAGCGGTTGTCGAGGCCGCAGGCGAAGGCCGGCACGACCGCGAGCCCACGCCCTTCGAGCGCGGCGATGACGCCGTCGTAGTGCCCGGTATTCCCGGCGAGCACGTAGGAGCGCATGACGAGCAGCCCGACCCGACCCTTGACCGGGCCGGTGGGCGCGGGAAGCTTTGCCGCGTTCTCACCGATGCGGCCGGCCATGCGCGGGTGGTAGAGGCCGGTCTCGGGGTAGCTGAGCGGTGCCGGGGCGGCGGCGATCTCGCGCCAGGCCAGCCGCGGGCCGGCGGCATACCGGCCGACGAGGAAGCGCACGAGATTGGCGATGTTCTCGTCGGAGCCCGAAAGCCAGTACTGCAGGGTGAGGAAATAGGCCCGCACGTCCTGTGCGGCGCCTGGGATGAAGCGAAGGATCTTCGGCAACTTCCGGATCATCGCCATCTGGCGGGCGCCGTTGCCCTGGGCGCCGGGCTTGCCGCGTAGCTTCTTCAGGAAATCGAGGGCGCTACGCTTCGAGCCATCCATGTCGAAGCGGTTGAGCCGCGTGGTCTTGGCGATCTCGGAAGCCGAGAGGCAGCCGATCATCGCATCGCAATGCGGGCGCCGGTCGAGCAGGGTCGGCAGGATGGCGCGGACGTGCTCGTCCATGAACAGCATGGTCGAGAGCACGATGTCGGCCCTGCCGATGTCGGCCTTGCACTCGGCCAGGGCGTTCGCGCTGGTGTCCCACTCGGCCGCCGCGTGGAAGTCGAGGGTGAGGCCGGGCAATTCGACGCGCAGGCGTTGGCGGGCGCGCTCGAGGGCACTCGCCATGTGGTTGTCCATCGTCACGATGACGATGCGGAGCGCGGGGCGCTCAGCGACCGAAATGCGCTTTGGCATCGTACAACGTCTCGACGGTGATGAGGGGGAGAGCGCGCTCGCGGGCGAAGCGCTCGGTGTTCGCGCGGGCCTTGCCGCGCACGAAGAACGGGATCTTCTTCAGTTCCTTCTCGGCGGCGGCGTCCCACAGGGAGACGACGACCGGGTCCTTGGTGGTCAGCGGTGTGTTGGTGTTCTGCGGCAGGGGCAACGAGGCGGCCGCTGCGCTCTCGATGGCCGGCTCGGCCTGCACGGAAGCCGCAACCACGGTCCCGCCATGCCGGCCGAGATGCGAAGGCGCGGCATCGGCATGGAATTCGGAATCCTCGCGGAACATGCCGATGAGGTGTTCTTCCAGCCCCATCATCAGGGGGTGGACGAGGGTGTCGAACAGGACGTTGGCGCCCTCGAAACCCATCTGCGGCGAGTGGCGGGCCGGGAAGTCCTGGACGTGGATCGGGGCTGAGATCACCGCGCAGGGCACGCCGAGCCGCTTGGCGATGTGGCGCTCCATCTGCGTGCCGAGCACGAGTTCGGGCTGCGCCGCCTGGATCGCCGCCTCGACGTCGAGGTAGTCGTCGCAGATCAGGGCCTCGACGCCGTGCAACTCGGCCTCGGCCCGGACCTCGCGGGCGAACTCGCGGGAATAGGTCCCGAGACCCACCACTTTGAAGCCGATCTCGGTGGCGGCGACCCGCGCGAGGGCGAGCGCATGGGTGGCGTCGCCGAAGATGAAGACGCGCTTGCCCGTGATGTAGGTCGAATCGACCGAGCGCGAGTACCAGGGCAGCCGCGACGGCGCTCCGGCGAGCACCGGTGAGGGATCGATCCCGGCCAAAGCCGAGACTTCCTCGATGAAGCGGACAGTGGCCTTCACGCCGATCGGCACCGTCTCCACCATCGGTTGCCCGAAGGTCTTCTGGAGGTACTGCCCGGCGGCCCGGGCGATCTCCGGGTAGAGCACCACGTTGAAGTCCGCCTCGCCGAGCCGGCGGAGGTCCGAGGGCGAGGCGCCGAGCGGGGCGACCACGTTCACGTCGATCCCGAGCCGTTCGAGCAGGCTCCTGATCTCGACGAGGTCGTCGCGGTGGCGGAAGCCCAGGGCCGTGGGGCCGAGCAGGTTACAAAGGGGGCGCCGACCGTCTTCGCTCTCGCGTGCGGTCCTCGATGCGGGCGCCGGTCCAGACAGCGCGCGCACCAATCGGTAGAAGGTCTCCGAGGCGCCCCAGTTCTCTTTTTTCTGATAGGCCGGCAGTTCAAGCGGGATCACCGGGATCGGCAGGTTCAGCGCTTTGGCAAGCCCTCCCGGATCGTCCTGGATCAACTCGGCCGTGCACGAGGCTCCGACGATCATCGCCTCCGGCTGAAAGCGCTCATAGGCCGCCGCCACCGCGTCCTGGAAGATCGCGGCGGTGTCCGAGCCGAGGTCGCGGGCCTGGAAGGTGGTGTAGGTGACCGGCGGGCGGGCATCGCGCCGCTCGATCATCGTGAAGAGCAGGTCGGCGTAGGTGTCGCCCTGCGGCGCGTGCAGCACGTAGTGGAGGCCGCGCATCGCGGTGGCGACCCGCATGGCGCCGATATG
>NZ_CAXUJR010000043.1:15889-27420 GCF_964251405.1 uncultured Methylobacterium sp. | reverse complement strand
CAGATTGCAGCCGATGGTTGCAGCCAAGCTCGGTTCGCGGAGGGGCGGGCGGTCGAGCGTTAGGGCTTCTTCGCCTCCGGAACGGCGGGCGCGTCGGTGCGCTCGATCTTGGCGCCCTCGCGCAGCTTCAGGATCAGGTCCTGCTGCGCCTTGCGGGTGATGTACTGATCGACCTGCTCCTTCATCTCCGCGAAGGTCGGCACCGGCTTGGTGCGCTTCTCCTCGACCTTGATCACGTGCCAGCCGAACTGGGTCTTGATCGGGTCGGAGACCTGGCCGGCAGTCATCTTGAAGGCGGCCTCCGCGAAGGGGGCGACCATGCGCTCACGCGTGAACCAGCCGAGATCGCCGCCCTCGGTCTTCGAACCAGGGTCCTTTGAGGCCTCGGCGGCGACCTTGGCGAAATCCTCGCCGCCCTTGATGCGCGCGGCGATCGCCTTGGCCTCGGGCTCGGCCTCCACGAGGATATGGCGGGCGTGGACCTCCTCCTCCGGCTTCATCGCCGTGACGGTCTGGTCGTAGAGGGCCTTGGCGGCCTCGGGCGTCACCGCCTTTTTAGCCTCGCGCTCGAGGTATTCGTCGAGCAGCAGCTTGTCCTTGAAGTAGGCGAGCTTGCGCTGGAAATCGGGCGTCTCGCCGATCTTGGCGGCGGTCGCCGCCTGGGCGCCGACCTTCAGGTCGACCATGTAGTCGACCAGCAGCCCCTTCTTCTGGTCCTCATCGACGCCCGGCAGCGACAGGGCCGGGTCGTCGCCCGCCACCGCGAGGTCGCCCGCCGTGATGGGCGCGCCGTTGACCTTGGCCACCACGGTGTCGGGAGCGACGGCCGGCGACGCCGTCTGAGCGCCGGCCGGCAGGACCGTGCTGAGCGCAAGCGCGCCCGCGAGCCAGAGGTGGGAAGGCTTGACCATGGCAGATGCGTCCTTGGAAGCGTCGCCCGCATGCCGCCGGCTCATCTCTGCCGGACGGCGCGGGGCATTGCGAGGGGCGGCGAGGGCGCCGCGGCGTTTCATGCAGAGGCGCCGCGGCGTTTCATGCCGACACAGGTGGCGCGGGCCGCGCCCGATGGCAAGCCCGCCATCGCGGCGCCAGCGAAGCCGCGCGAATTCGAGGGTTCGCGTCGACGGCTCCTTAACGCCTGGCCTCCTACCCTGTCGCCGCGTGGCCGACATCGAGGCGGAGTGAGTGGGATGCGGGCGATGGTGAGGGCGGTGGTGATCCTCGGGGCGATGGTTCTGGCCGTGACGTCCGCTCAGGATGCCGAAGCACGTGGACGCCGCGGCGGCGGCGCTCGCAGTGGCGGCGTCGGAGTCGGGGTGGGTGTCGGAGTCGGGTATTCCTCGTCGGCCCGAAGCGAGGAATCGTCCACGCGGAGAGCCGCCATGGCGGGGACGGCTCCGGTGGCATCGGACCCGGCGTTCCTGCGCCCGATCCTGCCGGTCCGGGTACCGGTGCAGGAGGCGGCGCCGACGCGCTCGGCCTCGGCGGGCTGCGCCAGCGGCCGCCTCGTCGGTCAGGGCGCCGGCTTCTGCCAGCTCAACTGACCGCCTGACCCTATCGGCCTTCGCGACGCTTTCATCGGCCCGCGATCAGAATACGTTGGCGGCCTCGGCGAGCATCGCGCCAGAGGCCGTTTTGGCGCGTCCCGATCCCGCAATCCTGAATCGGGTCGGGTTGGCGCACACCCTTGTCTGATGCACGTGCGGATATTTACCTCTATAAGCCCGGCCCAACAGACCGTTCAGACACTTTCGATCGACCGCAGGTTCACGATGCTCGGCGCCCTTGCTAAGAAGATTTTCGGCTCGTCCAACGACCGGCGCGTCAAGGGCTATCGTCCCCGCGTGGCCGAGATCAATGCGCTGGAGCCCGAGATCGCAGCCCTGTCGGACGAGGCGCTGCGCGCCCGCACCGACATGTTGAAGGCCGAACTCGCCGCCGGCAAGACCCTCGACGACATCCTCGTCCCCGCCTTCGCCACGGTGCGCGAAGGTGCCAAGCGCGTGCTCGGCCAGCGCCATTTCGACGTGCAGATGATCGGCGGCATCGTGCTGCACGAGAGCGGCATCGCCGAGATGAAGACCGGCGAGGGCAAAACCCTGGTGGCGACCCTCCCGGTCTACCTCAACGCCTTGTCGGGCAAGGGCGTCCACGTCGTCACCGTCAACGACTACCTCGCCTCGCGCGACGCCGAGTGGATGGGCCGGGTCTACCGCTTCCTGGGCCTCAGCGTCGGCACCATCGTGCACGGCCTCGACGACGAGCAGCGCAAGGCCGCCTATGCGTGCGACATCACCTACGGCACCAACAACGAGTTCGGCTTCGATTATCTTCGCGACAACATGAAGTACGAGCTCAGCCAGCTCTCGCAGCGCGGGCACAACTTCGCGATCGTCGACGAGGTCGACTCGATCCTGATCGACGAGGCGCGCACCCCGCTCATCATCTCCGGTCCCGTCGACGACCGTTCGGAGCTCTACGTCTCGGTGGACGCGCTGATGCCTCATCTCGAGCGGGAGCATTACGACCTCGACGAGAAGCAGCGCACGGTCTCGCTCACCGAGAGCGGCAACGAGTTCATCGAGGACCTCCTGCGCGGAGCGGATCTGCTGAAAGAGGGCGACCTCTACGACGCCCACAACGTCACCCTGGTCCACCACGTCAACCAGGCGCTTCGCGCCAACACCCTGTTCACCCTCGACAAGGACTACATCGTCAAGAACGACGAGGTGGTGATCATCGACGAGTTCACCGGCCGCATGATGCAGGGCCGGCGCTACTCCGAAGGTCTGCACCAGGCCCTGGAGGCCAAGGAGCGGGTGACGATCCAGCCCGAGAACCAGACGCTCGCCTCAATCACCTTCCAGAACTACTTCCGGCTCTACAAGAACCTCGCCGGCATGACCGGCACGGCGTCCACCGAGGCCGACGAGTTCGCCGAGATCTACAAGCTCGAGGTCGTCGACATCCCGACCAACAAGCCGGTCGAGCGCGTCGACGAGGACGACGAGGTCTACCGGACGGTGGCCGAGAAATACGACGGCATCATCGCCGAGATCGAGAAGGCGCATGCGCGCCACCAGCCGATCCTGGTCGGCACCGGCTCCATCGAGAAGTCGGAGCATCTCGCCGACCTCCTGCGCAAGGCAGGCTTCAAGGCCCTGGACTATTCGGACCCCAACGCGCTCACTGACGTCTATGCCGCCGCCCGCGAGGGACGGGTAACCAAGACCTTCGCGGTGCTCAACGCCCGCTTCCACGAGCAGGAGGCCTACATCGTCGCCGAGGCCGGCGTGCCGGGCGCCATCACCATCGCGACGAACATGGCCGGGCGCGGCACCGACATCAAGCTCGGCGGCAACCTCGAGATGCGCATCAGCAAGGAGCTCGCCGACGTGCCGGAGGGGCCGGAGCGCGAGGCCAGGATCGCGGCGATCAAGGCCGAGATCGAGGAGTACCGCGCCATGGTCCTGGCATCGGGCGAACCGGCCGACCCCGAGGCCGGCCGCAAGAAGGCCCTGCCCGGCGGCCTCTACATCATCGGCACCGAGCGCCACGAATCGCGCCGCATCGACAACCAGCTCCGCGGCCGCTCCGGCCGGCAGGGCGATCCCGGCCGCTCGAAATTCTACCTCTCGCTCCAGGACGACCTCATGCGGATCTTCGGATCCGACCGGATGGACGGGATGCTGACGCGTCTCGGCCTGGAGCAGGGCGAGGCGATCATCCACCCGTGGATCAACAAGGCCATCGAGAAGGCGCAGCAGAAGGTCGAGGCGCGCAACTTCGACATGCGCAAGAACGTGCTCAAGTACGACAACGTCATGAACGACCAGCGCAAGGTCGTGTTCGAGCAGCGTCGCGACTTCATGGGCCAGGAGAGCGTGCGCGACACCGCGGACGAGATGCGCCACGGCGTCATCGACGATTTCGTGGCGGTCCACATGCCCGAGAACGCCTATGCCGAGCAATGGGACGTGGAGGGCTTGCGCGAGCGGGTCACCAGCATCCTCAACCTCGACGCGCCGGTGGAGGAGTGGGCCAAGGAAGAGGGCATCGCCGACGAGGAGATGCGCGAGCGCCTGCGCAAGGCCTCCGACGAGGCCTACGCGGCGCGCGTCGAGAAGAACACGCCCGAAGTCATGAACTACGTCGAGAAGCAGGTCCTGCTCCAGACCCTCGACCATCTCTGGCGCGAGCACCTCGTCACCCTCGACCACCTGCGCCAGGTGATCGGCTGGCGCAGCTTCGCCCAGCGCGACCCCCTCAACGAGTACAAGTCGGAGGCGTTCGAACTCTTTAACGGCCTCGTCGCATCGTTGCGCGAGCAGGTGACCCAGCAGCTCTCGCGCATCGAAATCATGTACGACCAGCAGGAGGAGCCGGCCGACAACCCCTTCGCCTCTCCTGCCCTGCCGCCGATGTTCGCCCAGCATCTCGATCCCGTCACCGGCGAGAACGAGATGGATTACGCGCGCTCCGAGTTCGGCGCCGCACCGGCTCGGATCGCGTCGGGCGACACCGCCTTGCTCGAGCGCGACCCCGACGATTCCGAGACCTGGGGCCGGGTCGGGCGCAACGAGCCCTGCCCATGCGGATCGGGCAAGAAGTACAAGCACTGCCACGGCCGCTTCTCGGCCTGACGCGGGTGGCGGACATCGCCTACGGCGTCGAGCCGGGTCTCTCCGTCGAGGAGTTCCGCCGCGTGCTGGTGGACTCGCGCCTCGCCGAGCGCCGGCCCGCCGACGACCTCGACCGGCTCGCGCGGATGCTGGCGGGGGCCGATCTCGTCGTCACCGCGCGCCGGGGCGGAGACCTCGTCGGGGTGGCGCGCACGCTCACCGACTTCACCTATTGCGCCTACGTCTCGGACCTCGCGGTGAGCCGGGACGCACAGGGCCTCGGGATCGGCCAGGGCCTGCTGGCGGCGACGCGGGCCGCGGTGGGGCCGCAGGTCTCGGTGCTGCTCACCGCGGCGCCGGGGGCGATCTCCTTCTACGAGCGCATCGGCATGCCGCGGGTCCCCGACGCCTTCCGCTATCCCGCCGAAGCCTGAAGCGCTGGTTCAGGCGGCGGCACCCGGTGCGAGGGTGCGGATCGCCCGGATGACGGCCGACGCCCGGTAGGGCTTGGTGAAGAACAGGCTGCCCTCGATGAGGCGCGGCGGCGTCGTCGTGAACCCGGTCGCGTAGATGACCGGCAGGCCCGGCCGCAGCGCCCGGGCGGCTTCCGCCAATTGCCAGCCGTCCATCGCGCCGGGCAGCCGTATATCGGTGAACAGCAGGTCGACGCCCAATCCTTCCTTGAGGAGATCCATCGCGATCTCGGCACTGGCCGCCGGCGTGACCTCGAAACCCGCATCCTCGAGATCTGCCGTGATCACCTCGAGCAGCAGTGACTCGTCCTCGACCATCAGCACCCGTGGTGCGGCGGCGTCGCTCATGGATGTCACCTCAGGCATATCGCGGCATCGGGAAGGGTTGCGGCATGGGCCGCTCCGGCATTGCGGGAGTCGCGCGCGGTTCGGGCGCGGATACCGCGTCCTGGCGCGGCAGGTAGA
Organism: uncultured Methylobacterium sp.; assembly: GCF_964251405.1. Taxonomy (GTDB): domain Bacteria; phylum Pseudomonadota; class Alphaproteobacteria; order Rhizobiales; family Beijerinckiaceae; genus Methylobacterium. The sequence goes on along the minus strand of NZ_CAXUJR010000043.1, from coordinate 21,860 downwards.
GGCGGACGGTGGTGCCATGGCCGACGCGGCTGTCGATCTCGGCATGCCCGTCGGATTGCTTGGCGAAGCCGAAGACCTGGCTGAGGCCGAGGCCGGTGCCCTCCCCCACCGCCTTGGTGGTGAAGAAGGGCTCGAAGGCGCGCTGCGCCACAACGTCCGGCATGCCGCACCCGGTATCGACGACCTCGATGGCGATGTAGTCCGCCGGGCGAAGGCCCGGCAGGCCGCTGGCCTTGGCGGCAGGGACGTTGCGGGTGCGGATCGTCAGAACGCCGCCCGAACTCATCGCGTCCCGGGCGTTGACCGCGAGATTGAGCAGGACGGCTTCGAGCTGATTGGAATCGGCATTCACGGTCCAGAGATCGGGCGCCAGGTCCAGGGTCGGCTGGGTGATCGGGCTCAGCGCGCCGCGCAGCAGTTCCGAAAGGTCGCCGATCAGATGGTTCGGGTCGATCCGGGTCGGCTGGAGCGGCTGGCGGCGGGCGAAGGCCAGCATCTTCTGAACGAGGCCGGCGGCCCGCTCGGCGCCCGTCATGGCATTCTCGATGTACCGGGTGGCTTTGGCATCCTCGGGAAGGTTGCGTGCGATCCGGTCGAGGTTGGCGATCACGACGCCGAGCAGGTTGTTGAAATCGTGGGCGACGCCGCCGGTCAGGGCGCCGATCGCCTCCATCTTCTGGGTCTGGCGCAGCATCTCCTCGGCCCGGTCGCGTTCGGCATTGGCCTGGCGCAAGGCCTCCAGCGCGGCGTCGCGTTCGGCGATGCGAGCCCGCAGCTCGACATTGGCATGCCGCAGCGTCTCCGGTGACGGCATGGCGAGGGCCTTGGGCAGGAGCGGCCACAACGCCACGGCCGTCGCCAAGGAGATCACGGCCGTGAAGGCCTTCACGAGGGCCTCGGCCGCGTAATCGGGGATCCACAACGTCCAGATCGAGAAGAAATGCGTCGTCCCGCAGGCGAGGATGAACGCCGCGAAGGCCCAGAACATCCAGCCGAAGACGATGTCGCGACGGCGCGTTACGAACACGCCGAGCGCCACGGGAATCGAGAAATAAGCGAGCCCGATCACGAGATCGGAGACCACGTGGGTCCAGATCAACTCGGGCCGCCAGAGCAGACAGATCCCGTGGGGCGCGAGGCTGCTCCGGTCGAGGAAGCTCCCGAGAAAATCCAGCATGACAGGTCTCGGTCTCGGGTGATCTCGGCGCCGATCGGCCCGGCGCTTGACGATGACGACTGGTCGAAGGCCGTCACGCCCGGCGTCGGAGCGCCGTTGTCATGATGCTGACATTGATCGCCATTAAATAACAAATTGTGGGCAAGACAGTTTTCGCGAATCTGTCGCCGGATTGCACGCAGTCCGTGCTTCACATCTCGCTGGATCAGGCTCGCGCGGGTCCGTAACGGCACAGCCCTCCACGGCGTGCCCGACGGAGGCCGGATGTTCCGGATCTCAGGACGATGAGGCCTCTCGAAACCGTGATCCCCGCCGGGGGCCTGCGAACTGGAAACGGCTGCTGCGATGGCCGAGCCGCTAGCGGCACTCCTCCCGGGCCCGCTTCATCGCATCACTGAAGCCGGCCAGCCCATACTCGTCGCTGGTGGCGCTTCCCCGCATCGACGTGGCCTTGACGATGAGCTTGGGCGTGCGGTTCATCTCGGCAACGACACGGGATTCTTCGCCGGGATTCTGCAGCCAGGCGTTCCCGTCCTTCACCACGAGGCCGTAGCGGACAGCGCCGAGATTCAGGGTCGGGTCGGCGGGTGCCGGAGTCGAAGCCGCTTGCCCGGGAGGCTTCGTCTGGCTGTCGGCGGGCTTGACCGGGAAGCCCAGCATGACCGCGACCTCGTTCTGGACGTTCTCGCCCTTGCGGACGGTGACGAAGAGGTAGGCCGTGTCGCGCTTGAGGGTCTTGGGCGTGCGGAGCTGTGGCTGGGCGATGGCGTAGCAGACGCGGGTCTTGCCCTGTCCCGAGGCGAAGACGTTCCAGTCGCCGAAGATGGCGACCGGCGTGGCCTGCTGCATGCCGGGTGCGGGCTTGGGGACCTTCGTGGAATCCTTGGCCGCGTTCCGGTCGCGACGCCCGCGCCTCTTCGGCTGCTCGGCGTCGGTGGCCTCGGCCGCGTTCGGCGCCGTCTGGGCCTGGGCGACCGGCATCACGAGCCCCGGGAGGCCGTGGGGCACAAAGCCCGACAGGATCAGGGTCGAGACTCCGAGGAGGCAGCGACGGGAGACAGGCGACATCGTTGGGGTCCTATGGGCGTCGTCGGGCCTTTGCGGGGCGTCTGTCCGCTCGGCACGATGCCGGACCGCCGGGGTCATGAGGACGAAACGTCTGCCGCGACCGTCCCTGATGCGGGCCGGTCGCGGCAGACGTTTTACCCGTCGGTCCCTTTTCGGCAAGCTTTGCGCGATCACGCCTTCGCCGGACATCTCGTGGCGAGGCCCGCGCGAACGCCCCCGTCAGCCGGCGTGCTGCTCGGACGCGAAGGCCGGCGGATGGGGAATCGCGGCCAGAGACGGGAAATCGGCGACGGGCGGTTCGTCCTCCGCCGGCAGGCCGTCGGTCCCCGCGAGCGCGTCGACGCGCAGGAGGCGGCGCGGCACCGGGTCGTTGTAGGGGGTGTTGTAGCATTTCGCGATCGACGCCCAGAACGCGTCGCGCGCGGCCGCATCGAGCCGTGTGAGGACGGCGTCGATCTGAACGATGGCTTCGGCAGCCAGGGTGGGGACGTCTTCCGGCCGTGTCCAACTCTCGACGGGCATGTCGCGGTCTCCGAGGTGCTGGGCTCTCATCTAACGGGCGAAACCTAGCTAGGCCGTGAACGCTGGCGTCGATCAACGGCCGAGATGACAGACAAGTTTCACGCCGTTTGCGCATCGAGCGCCGCGAGCCACTGCGTCGCCTGCGCGCGCACGTTGTCGGGGGCGGTGCCGCCGTAGCTGGTGCGGCTCGACACCGAGTTCTCGACGCCGAGCACCGCATAGACCGCCTGAGAGATGCGCGGCTCGGCCTCCTGCATCTCGGCGAGCGACAGCGCCTCCAGCCCGACTCCCTTGGCGGAGGCCGCACCCACCAGCCGGCCGGTGACGTGGTGCGCCTCGCGGAACGGCAGGCCGAGCTCGCGCACCAGCCAGTCGGCGAGATCGGTGGCCGTGGCGTAGCCCGAGCCCGCCGCGCGGGCGAGGACCTCGGCGTTGGGTTCGAGGTCGCGCACCATGCCGGTCATGGCGGCGAGACACAGGGACAGCGCCTGGAGCGCATCGAAGGTGCCCTCCTTGTCCTCCTGCATGTCCTTCGAATAGGCGAGCGGCAGCCCCTTCATCACGATGAGGAGGCCGGTGAGCGCACCGATCACCCGGCCGGATTTGGCGCGCACCAGCTCGGCCGCATCGGGATTGCGCTTCTGCGGCATGATCGACGAGCCGGTGGTGTAGCCGTCCGACAGCCTGACGAAATCGAACTGCGCCGAGGTCCAGACCACCAACTCCTCGGCGAAGCGCGAGAGGTGGACGGCGCAGATCGAGGCGGCGGCGAGGGATTCGAGGGCGAAATCGCGGTCGGCGACGGAATCGAGGGAGTTGGCGGTCGGACGGTCGAAGCCCAGCGCCTGCGCCGTCGCGTGCCGGTCAATCGAGAAGGAGGTGCCGGCCAGAGCCGCGGCCCCGAGCGGGCACTCGTTGAGCCGGCGCCTCGCATCCCCGAACCGGCCGCGGTCGCGCGCCAGCATCTCGACATAGGCGAGGCAATGGTGGCCGAAGGTGACGGGCTGGGCCGATTGCAGGTGAGTGAAGCCCGGCATCACGGTGCCGGCATGGGCGAGCGCTTTTTCCGCGAGCGCCCGCTGCAGGCCGGCGGCCTGGGCGTCGAGGCCGTCGAGGGTGTCGCGCACCCACAGCTTCATGTCGGTGGCGACCTGGTCGTTGCGCGAGCGCGCCGTGTGGAGGCGACCCGCCGCCGGGCCGACGATCTCGGTCAGCCGGCTCTCCACCGACATGTGGATGTCCTCGAGTTCGCGGCGGAAGACGAATGTGCCGCCCTCGATTTCGTCGGCGATGGCCTTGAGCCCGGCCTCGATCGCGGCCACATCGGTCCCGGGCAGGATCCCGGCCCGTCCCAGCATCGCCACATGCGCCAGCGAGCCGCGGATGTCCTGGGGCGCCAGGCGCTTGTCGAACCCGATGGAGGCGTTGATCTCCTCCATGATCTCGGCGGGGCCGCTCGCGAAGCGCCCGCCCCACATCCGGTTGCTCATGCTCTCACAGATCCTTCCATCCGCTCTCAGCCCTGGCACGCAACGATGATGCCCCTGCGCAAGGCGACGCTCGCCGCCGGCATCGGTCTCGTAGCGGCGCTTGCCGCGGGTCTCGCCCTATACGGGAGCGGGACGACGGGCGGCAACAGCGGCCCCTGCGCCTCGGCGGGACCCACCATCGGTCGGCTGGCGCCGCTGGCCCGCGGCGAGGTCGCAGCGCTCCAGGTCGGCGAGACACCGCGCCCGGCGCCGGCCTTCGCCTTCAAGGGGCCGGACGGCGCCGAGACCAGCCTGGCCGGAATGACCGGCCGTCTCCTCCTGGTGAACCTGTGGGCGACCTGGTGCGCCCCGTGCAAGGCGGAGATGCCGGCCCTCGACCGGCTCCAGGCCGCCTTCGACCCCAAGGAATTTCACGTGGTCGCCATCAACCTCGACACGCGCAACCTCGACCGGCCGCCGCTCTGGCTCAAGGAGAACGCCATCGACACGCTGGCCTACTACGCAGACTCCACCGGCCGCGTGCTGCCGGTGCTGCAGAAGGAGACCGGCTCGCTCGGCCTGCCCACCACCTTCCTCGTCGACGGCAAAGGCTGCATGCTCGGCGTGATGAAGGGTCCGGCCGACTGGGGCAGCGAGGATGCCAAGCGCTTGATCGGCGCGGCTCTCGGGCGGTCATGAGGGCGCTACGCCCGCTCTCCGCCCTGCGCTCGCTCCTCACCAGCGAAGCCGCCGGCGGGCTCATCCTGATGGCCGCCGCGGCGGCCGCGCTGATCGTGGCGAACTCGCCCTTGTCCGGCGCCTACACGAAGGCGCTCCACGCCTATCTTGGGCCCTTGAGTGTCCTGCACTGGATCAACGACGGCCTGATGGCGGTGTTCTTCCTGCTCGTCGGCCTCGAGATCAAGCGCGAGGCGCTGGACGGGCGCCTGCGCACCTGGCCGGACCGGATCCTGCCCGGCCTTGCGGCGCTCGGCGGCATGGTGGTGCCGGCGCTGGTCTACGTCGCGTTCAATGCCGGCGGCGACACCCTGCGCGGCTGGGCGATCCCGGCCGCCACCGACATCGCCTTCGCGCTCGGCGTCCTCGCCCTGCTCGGGCGGCGCGTCCCCGTCTCGCTCAAGATCTTCCTCAGCGCCGTGGCGATCGTAGACGACCTCGGGGCCGTAGTGATCATCGCGCTGTTCTACACGAGCGGGCTCGATCCAGTGATGCTGACGGGCGCCGCTCTGATCCTCGCCGCGCTCGTCGGCCTGAACCGGGCCGGGGTGACGAGGCTGACGCCTTATCTCCTCCTCGGGCTCGTGCTGTGGGTCCTCGTGCTGCGCTCAGGCATCCACGCCACCGTCGCGGGTGTGCTTCTGGCTCTGACCATTCCGATCCGGCCGAGCCCGGGCAGGCCCGAGGACGCGACCTCGCCGCTACACAGGCTCGAACACGGTCTCGGGCCGCTCGTCGCCTACGCGATCGTGCCGGTCTTCGGCTTCGCCAATGCCGGCGTCACCCTCATCGGCCTGCCGCGGGAGGCCGCCCTGGCCCCGGTCACCCTGGGGGTGGCGTTCGGCCTGTTCCTCGGCAAGCAAATCGGGATCTTCGCCGCCGTCGTCCTCGCGGCCGCCACGGGCGTCGCCCAGCGGCCGTCGGGGGCGAGCTGGGCGCAGGTCTACGGCGTCGCCGTGCTCTGCGGCATCGGCTTCACCATGAGCCTGTTCATCGG
>NZ_CAXUJR010000043.1:0-15789 GCF_964251405.1 uncultured Methylobacterium sp. | reverse complement strand
TCTACGGCGTCGCCGTGCTCTGCGGCATCGGCTTCACCATGAGCCTGTTCATCGGTGGCCTTGCCTTCGCCGCTCCGCTCTACGAGACGGAGACCAAGCTCGGCGTACTCGCCGGATCGCTCGTCTCCGGCATCGTCGGAGCCGCCATCTTGGCCGCGTTCCCGACGGTGCGGCGCAGGACCCCAGCGCCCGGCGGTTGAGGACCGCGATTGTCCTCGGGCTCCGCCGGCCTACCTGCCCCTCTGGCGGCCAAGAGCGCGAGGTACGAACCCGAGGCAAGCGCCCGAGGCACGAACCCGAAGGATAACGATGCGCGCGCTGGGATGCCTTGTCTGCGGGTGGCTGTGGCTGTCTCCCGCATCTGCCGCCGAGGCGCCGCAGCTCCTCCTCGTCGGCCTCGACGGAAAGACCTTCTTCACGCCGGAAGGCGGCCGCAACGGCCCCAACGGCCAGGATGCCCTCGCCCTCGTCGACGTTTCGGACGAGGCCCATCCACGGCTCGTCCAAACGCTGCCCCTCGACAACTCGGCTTACGGCCCGCCCACCAACCTGCAGATCACGCCGGACGGGCGCCTCGGCCTGGTGGCGAGCTCCGTCCTCATGAGCCAGGAGGGCGAGGCCTGGTATGCCCAGGCCGACGACCGGGTCCACGTGGTCGACCTCCTCGCCACGCCGCCACGCCTCGTAGAGACGGTCACGGTGGGGCGCCAGCCCTCGGGTCTGGCCATCGATCGCACCGGCACCCTCGCCCTCGTCGCCAACCGCGAGGGCCGCAGCGTCACGGTGCTGGCGATCCGCGGCACCGAGGTGCGCGTCGCCGCGACCGTGGATGTCGGGGACGAGGCGGCGGCGGTGGCGATCGCGCCGGACGGCAGGCGCGCCTACGTCGCCAAGAACAAGGCCGCCAAGGTCGGCGTGCTCTCCATCGATCGCGGGCGTGTGAGCTACGATCCGGCCCTCGACATGCCGGTCGGCCCCGGCACCTACGGGCTCGACGTCACCCCCGACGGCGCCCTGGTGCTCACCGGCAATACCGGACCCGCGCCGAGCGACGGCCATGCCGACACGGTGAGCGTGATCCGGGCCAATTCAGGCCGGCCCGTGGTGAGCGACCATATCGGCATCGGCGACACGCCGGAGGCGCTGGCGATCGCGCCTGACGGGCAGCACGCGGCCGTGGCGGTGGTGCGCGGAGCGGCGGCGGCGCATGCGAGCCTGGCCTATACCCCGACCGGGCTCGTGGCGCTGCTCACCATCGGCCAGGACGGCACGGTGCGGCGTACCGGGGAGGCTCCCGCCGGGGCCGTCACCCAAGGCATCGCGTTCTCGCCGTCGGGCCGGTTCGTCTATGTCGGCAACTACGTCGACCGGACGCTCGGGATCTACCGCGTGGAGGGCGATGCGATCGTCGAGACCAGCAAGCTCGCGCTGCCGGGGCAGCCGGCCTCCCTGCGGGGCCGCGCGGCCCGTTGAGGCGGAGCGAGACTGAGCCGGATGAAGGCCGACGGGGCCTTCAGCCCTCGGAACCGCGGGAGAGACGGCTGGCTCCGTAGGCGAGCAGGCCGCCGATGGCGAAGAGGATCACGAAGGTCTTCACGCTGGCATAGAACAGGGCCGGCTCGATGCCCGCATCGGTGTAGAGGATGAGGCCGATGGCGGCGAGCGGCAGCGAGATCAGGATGGAGAGGGGCACCAGCGGGTTCATGTCTCGAGCACTCGCGTCTGACGGACCCGCAGACCGGCGCGGACCCTTTCACGCCCGCTCATAGCATCGCCATCGCCGCCTGGGGACACCCCCGGGCCAACTTTCTGCGACGCTGCGGCGATCGATCCGCGATCCTCAGGCCGGCAGCCGGACCGTGGCGCGCAGGCCGCCGAGCGGGCCGTCGTGCAGGGCGACGTCGCCGCCATGCGCGCGGGCGATATCGCGGGCGATCGACAGGCCGAGACCGGAGCCGCCCGCATCCTGGCGGGCGTCGTCGAGGCGCACGAAGGGCTTGAACACCTCCTCACGCTGGTCGTGCGGGATGCCGGGGCCGTCGTCGTCGATGGAGATCAGGATATTGCGCTGGTCGCGCCGCGCCGTGATGGCGACGGTGTCGCCGTAGCGCGCCGCGTTGGCCGCGAGGTTGAACAGGCAGCGCCGGATCGCGTCGGGCCGCAGGGTCACGCTCATCGGCCCGTCGATGTCCACCGCCTCGACATGGGCGCCGAGGCGCTCGATGTCGCTGCGCAGATCCTCGAGCAGGATCCGCATGTCGGTGGGCACGGCGGTCTCGCCGGAATCGCCGCGGGCGAAGGCGAGGTAGGCCTCGAGCATGCGGCTCATCTCGTCGACGTCGCGCTGCAGGTCCTCGACGTCGGCGTTCTGCTCGACGAGGGCCAGCGAGAGCTTGAAGCGGGTGATGATGGTGCGCAGGTCGTGGCTGACGCCGTTGAGCATCGTCGTGCGCTGGTCCATGGCCCGCTCGATGCGCCGCTTCATCTCGATGAAGGCGTGGCCGGCCTGGCGCACCTCGCGGGCGCCGCGCGGCCGGAACTCGATCTCGCGGCCCTTGCCGAAGCTCTCGGCCACCGCGGCGAGCCGCAGGATCGGCTTGATCTGGTTGCGCAGGAACAGGATCGCGACGCCGAGCAGCACCATCGACGAGCCGGTCATCCAGAGCAGGAAGATGTGCGAGTTCGACGCATAGGCCATGCTGCGCCGCGCCGTGACGCGCATCACCCCCTCGGGGATGGCGACCCGGATCTCGATAAGGCTGGAGCGGCCGACCGTGTCGATCCAGAACGGCCGCCGGATCTGGCGGGCGATCTCCTCCGAGAGGGCCTCGTCGAGGATCGAGAAGAACGGCCGCGGGCCGGGAGCGGGCAGCTTGGCCCCTTGCAGGATGTCGAGGTCGAGGGTCAGGCGGCTCGCGGCGATGCGCGAGAGGGTCTCGGCGTCCTTGTCCTGGGGATAGCTCTCGTAGATGTCGATCAGCGCCGCGACGTCCGCCGTCACCGCCGCCGAGAGGCGGCGGGTCACGAGCTGCCAGTGCCGCTCCATGAAGGTGTAGGCGATCACCGATTGCAGCAGGACCACGGGGGCGATGATGATGATGAGGGATCGCGCGTAGAGACCCTTGGGCAGGGCATCGCCCATGGCCCGCGAGACCAGGCGCCAGACCCGCCCCGGCCGGGGCAAGGCGGCCCAGGCCTGGCCGACGCCCCGTCGCAGGTCCGCGAGGCTCCCCGCCATCGCTAATCCACGGCGAGGCGGTAGCCGACGCCGCGCACCGTCTGCAGGAAGAGGGGATTGGCCGGGTCGACCTCGGTCTTGCGGCGCAGGCGGTTGATCTGGACGTCGATGCTGCGCTCGGCCGCGAACCCGCCGCTGCCGCACAGCGCCTCGCGCTCCACGTTGGCGCCGGCGGCGAGCGCCAGGATCGTCAGGATCTCGCGCTCGCGCTCGGTGATGCGCACGGCCTCCTCCTCCCGGCGCAGCTCGCCCCGGTCGATCCGGTAGGAGAACGGCCCGAAGGTGACGGATTCGGCTCCCTCCCGCAGCGGCGGCGCCTTGGTCCCGCGCCGGAGGATGTTGTTGAGGCGCAGGATCAGCTCGCGCGGCTCGAAGGGCTTGGGCAGGTAGTCGTCGGCGCCGATCTCGAGCCCCATCACCCGGTCGTTAGGGTTCGAGCGGGCGGTGAGCATCAGGATCGGCACCTGCGAGGTCTCGCGCACCTGCCGCGCATAGTCGAAGCCGTTCTCGCCGGGCATCATCACGTCGAGGACCAGCGCATCGAAGACGAGGCTCTGCGACTTGGCGCGGGCGTCCGCGACGTTCTCGGCGGAGGTCACGCGAAACCCCTGCTCGAGCAGGAAACGCGACAGCAGCTCGCGCACGCGGCGGTCGTCGTCGACCACGAGGATGTGCGCGGCATGGTCGGCGAGCTCGGGCCGGATCTTGAGGCCTGGCGCGGCCATCAGGCGAAGGCCCCGACCCGTCGGGCCATGAGGCGGCGAACCGCGGCGCGCTCGTCGGGATCGATCATCGCGAGCAGAAACCCTTCCGCGGCATGGTAGGCCCCGCCCGGCTCCGCCTCACCGGCGACCGGGTCCACCAGCGCCCGTGCGAGGCGCCGGGCCTGGACGCGGGTGAGGTCGCCGGCCAGGGCCGTCCCGGCGGGGGTGCAGTACAGCAGCCGCTGACGCCTGTCGTGGGCGCCCGTCTTCTGGGCGATGTAGTCCTGCTCGATCAAATCCTTCAGCACCCGGTTGAGGCTCTGCTTGGTGATGCGCAGGATATCGAGAAGTTCGGCGATGGTGAGGCCCGGATAGCGATCGACGAAATGCAGGACGCGGTGATGCGCCCGGCCGAAGCCATACTGGGCCAGGATGCGGTCCGGGTCACCGACGAAATCGCGGTAGGCGAAGAACAGCAGCTCGATGAGGTCGTCGCTACCCTGCGGCCGCGGCGGACCGGAGGGCTCTCCCGCGTCCGTTCCCAGCGCCTCGCCGGCCTCTCGCGTCGCGTGCCGTTCCACGATCGGGGCACCCTCCATCTCGGTCGGCCTGGTCAGTTACGTCAGTCTTATTGACATATCTCAGCCTCGTTGCTACCCGTCAAGCCGTCCGGTCCCAGGGCCGTTTTCGCTTCGGGTGCAGGCCTGCCCCCGATCGGCGACGGTTCCGGCGAGCCGATCTTCATCCATCGCTGGGGTCAGCCGGCTTCGAAGGCGGCTCCAGCGGCCAGCGCCATTGCCGATCTCCGGGACGGTCCGGCATCCGCCGAGCGCCGCCGTTCCGCCGAGCCCGTGCCGAGGAAGCCCCCATGTCCATGATCCCCTTTGACGAGCGCGAGGGTACCATCTGGTTCGACGGCGTGATGGTGCCGTGGCGGGACGCCAAGATCCACGTGCTCAGCCACGGCCTCCATTACGGCTCGTCGGTGTTCGAGGGCGAGCGCGCCTATGGCGGGCGCATCTTCAAGAGCGCCGAGCACGCGCAGCGCCTGCGCCGCTCGGCCGAGCTCCTCGACTTCACCATCCCCTACAGCGTGGCCGAGATCGAGGCCGCCAAGGAGCTGGTGCTCAGGACCAGCGGCCTCCAGGACGCCTACCTGCGGCCGGTGGCCTGGCGCGGCTCGGAGATGATGGGCGTGGCCGCCCAGAACAACACCATCCACCTCGCCATCGCCGCCTGGGACTGGCCGAGCTACTTCGATCCCGAGACCAAGATGAAGGGCATCCGCCTCGACATCGCCGACTATCGCCGGCCCGACCCGCGCACCGCCCCCTCTGCCTCGAAGGCGGCGGGTCTGTACATGATCTGCACGATCTCCAAGCACCGGGCCGAGAACAAGGGCTATGCCGACGCCCTGATGCTCGACTGGGAGGACAACGTCGCGGAATGCACCGGCGCCAACGTGTTCTTCGTGGCCGACGGCGTGATCCATACCCCCCTCGCCGACCGCTTCCTCAACGGGATCACGCGCCAGACCGTGATCGACCTGGCGCATCGGCGCGGGGTCGAGGTGATCGAGCGCCGTATGCGACCCGACGAGATGAGCGATTTCTCCGAGTGCTTCATCACGGGCTCGGCCGCCGAGGTGACACCGGTCTCGGAGGTCGGCCCCTACCGCTTCACCCCCGCCGCGCTGACGAAGACCCTCATGGACGACTACACCGCCGAGGTTCAACCCAAGGCCGAGGCCGCCTGAGTCGGACACCGACCGGATCCGGGATCCGGTCGGTGGGTTTGCCGGAACCACCGCGACGCCCTTGCGTTTAAACAGAACATTTCATGAACGAAGGTGACGACGATGACCAAGGCCAGCGCCCAGACGAAGACCCGGACCGACAGCAAGGCGCCCGCAGTGGAGAACCCGAAGACGGATGGCGGCGACGCCTCCAACCGGATCAAGGATCCGGACCAGTGGACCACAGGGTCCGAGCCGATGACCGGCGCCCAGGCCTCCTACCTCAAGACCCTGTCGGAGGAGACGCATGAGCCCGAGGCGTTCGAGCCCAATCTCGACAAGGCCGAGGCCTCCAAGCGCATCGACGCCTTGCGCAAGGACGCCGGCCGCGGCTGAGATGGCATGAGGAGGGCGTTTTTCCGCAGCTCGCTTAAGTGAAGCGCAAGACTTCAAACGCTAGAAACGCGTCGAGGCGAGCCCGCCGCAGGACTTGGATGAGATGCTGCCCCCTGTCGTGATGACCCGGTCGGAAAAATCGGCAGGCAAGCCAGGGATCTCGAAGCTGGAAGCTGCCGGCATGATCGGGGCAGCGACCCGCTTCGGGCGCGACGAGCGCGGTGCGACAGCAATCGAATACGCATTGATCGCGGGTCTCGTCTTCCTCGCGCTGGTTCTAGGTGTTCAGTCCTATACGACGAACATGCGTGCCGTCTATACGGTGATCGAAGCGGCGGTCACATCGTCGAAATAGGGACGGAGTGCGGCGTGGCTTCGATCCGATCTCGGCGTTGCGGGTTGCTCGATCGCCCACACTGTCTCGCACAAGTGAGCGTGCAAATGAGCTTGGATGCGTCCCAGGCTCGCCGGACAGCCTGACGGCAGGGGCGGATCAGGATGTGGACGACGGCCGGGTCCAGAACGCATCGAACAAGGTCTGCATCGCCTTGACGTTCTCCTGCTGCGCATCGACGCCGGCCTGGAACATCTGCTGGACCATCTCGTAGGGCGCGGTCGCCGACATCGCAGGTCCGGGTCCCTTCGAAGGCTGGGACGCCAGGGACGCCGCGGCGCGGCGCGGTGCGGCACGATCCGGCGGCGCGGTTGGGACGCTGGCTGCGGCCCAATTCTTCATCATGTCCGCCCAATAGGCGGCGGTGGGCGCGAAGCCGAAGGGGCCTGCGGCGGGAGCCTGCGGCGGGGGCGCGGGCGCAGCCTGGTTCTGGTTGAGCATCAGGTGGACGATGCCGGCCACCACCATGCCGGCGACCATTGGCATCATCTGGCGCATGATGGGCGTGGCGATGCCGCTGGCCGCGGACGCTTGCTGGATCACTGCCTGGCTGAGATGCGGCGAGCCGAAGATCTGCTGGACGAGAAGCTCCGGTTGAGAGGGCGGCGCCGGGCGGCCGGCCCCGTTCGTGCCGACAAGGCCGAAGAGCTGGCCGAACCCCGTGGGATCGGCGAGGGCATTACGTTGGAGACCGAGGCTGAAGGCCGGCAGCAGGGCTTCCATCGCCTTGCGGGTCTGCTCGGGAGACAACCCGTATTGCTGGCCGACCCCCTGCAGTCCGGCGCCGCCCTGTGCCTGGAGGATATCGAACAGGTTGAACATGGCGACGGCCTTTGCGCTCACTCGGCGACGGACGGGGCTGGCTCCTGACGCGCTGGGGCAAGTCTGTCGTATTGCGCCGGGACTTACCAGCCATCGACCCAGCCATCGACCGAAGTGTTCGGGCGTATCGACGGAGAGCGATCGCCGCAAGTGAACGATCGGTCGTGACGAATGCTCAGACCAGGGCGTCGGAGCGCTGGCGCGGCGTGTCGCTGACGGCCGGAGCGGCGGGAGGCGTCCTGCCAGTCCCGCCACGGCGCTCGAGGGTCGTGACCGTGCGCAGGGCCAGCACGATGCCGGCGAGCCCGAACGCCACCGAGCCGATCCCGATCCCGGCGATGACGCCCCGGGGACCGTAGAACGCGGCGCCGATTAGCGCCGGCGGCATCGTACCCAGCGTCGAGCGGCCCCAGTTCAGGGCGGTGGAGAGGAACGGGAAGCCGAGGTTGTTGAAGGCGGCGTTCGACAGGAACAGCAGCCCGACGAAGAACCACACGGCCCCACTCACGAGGCAGAAGAATCCGAACAGGTCGGCGGCGACGCCCTCGAGCCCGAACAAGCCCCGCAGCGGCTCGCGGAAGACGATAAGGAGCAGCCAGACGATCCCGACATAGATCGCGGTGACGAGGGTGCCGCTGCGCAACACCTCGCGCATCCGGTCGAACCGGCCTGCACCCCAGTTCTGGCCGAGGATCGGGCCGACCGAGCCCGACAACGCGAAAAGGCCGCCGAAGGCGACGGGTGTCAGGCGGTCGATGACGACGTTGCCGGCCACCGCCACGGCGCCGAACTGCGCCACCGCATGGGCGACGAAGGCGCTCGCCACCGAGGGCGCGAGGTTGGTGAGCACGGCCGGCACGCCGATGCGGATCATCGCCGGCGCGTCGGCCACGACGTCGGCGAGGCGCGGGCGGCCGACGAGGTCGTGCTGGCGCACGCCCCAGTAGCCGATCAGCGCGAAGGTCGCTCGCGCGACGCAGGTCGCGATGGCCGCCCCGTCGACCCCGAGACCGAGCCCGAAGATCAGGATCGGGTCGACGACCGCGGTGACGATCGCGCCGCCCAGCGTCACGTACATGGCCTGGCGCGCGGCGCCCACAGCGCGCAGCAGCCCTGAGAACATCATGCCCGGCGCCATCAGGAGGGTGGAGGGCAGGACGATCCAGAGGAAGCGCTCGGCGACGGGCAGGGTCTGGGCGTCGGCGCCGATCCAGATCAGGGCAGGCCGCATGAGCGGCAGCATCACGACGACGAAGACGGCCGCGGCGGCGAGGCCGTGGACCGTGGCCGAGGAAGCGAGGCGTCGCGCGCCCAGGCGATCCCCGGAGCCAATGGCCCGAGAGACCAGGGCGCCGGCGGCGATCATCAGGCCGATATTGATGGCGATCCCGAAGAACTGGAGGATCGTGGCAAAGCCGACCGCCGCGGTGAGCGTCGGGTCGCCGAGCTTCGAGACGTAGAGCAGCGATAACAGGTCGACGAAGAAGATCGCCATGAGGCCGACCGAGCCGGTGGCGCTCATCACCACGACGTGCCCGAGGATCGAGCCGGTGAGGAACCGTCCCCGGTCGGGGGCTGCGACGGGAGGAATCGCGGCGGGCTCAGGCATCCGGCTCGCCGGAGGCGGCGCGCGACGGGGCAACCTGGTCGAGGGTGAGCGAGGCCGCCTCGCGGCGCTCGGAGGCGATGATGCCGCGGGTCTCGGCGTTGAGGGCGCGGGAGGGCCGCTGCGGCGCGGTCAGCGGCTCGGGCTTGACCTCGCTGATGCCGCGCATCCAGGTCCCGTCCGGCAGGGCGCCGGCCTGCTGCAGCACCAGCCGTGCGATGTCCCGCTTCCGCACGTCGGTGGCGACCGCCGCCGCGGCCTCGGCCGAGAGCCCGAGCCCTTCCAGGGTGGCGCGGCCGAACGCGAGGGCGGATTCCACCGTCTCGCGGATGTGGAAGTCCACGTCCCGGTTCATGAGCTCGATCGATTGGGTTCGGTCATAGGCCCTCACATAGGTCCGCACCGATGCGAATTCCTCATGCACGATGTCGATGATCTTCAGGGTCGCCTCCGGATCGTCGACGCAGATGCACAGGAGCTCGGCCTTGCCGATGCCGGCCGCGCGCAGCACGTCGAGGCGGGTGCCGTCGCCGTAATAGATCCGGAAGCCGAAGCGGGAGGCGCTGCGGATCTGGTCGACGTCCTTGTCGATGACGGTGACGCTGATGCCCTCGGCAAGCAGCACCTGGGTCAGGATCTGCCCAAAACGGCCGAATCCGATGACGAGGACTCGCGCCTCGGCGGATTCCACCGCGTCGGCCGCCGGTTCCGGCTCGCTGGGGCGCCGCGCGAGCAGGCTGTCGAGTCCTTTGGCCGCGATGGGACCCACCAGCATGGTCAGCGCCGCCAGCGCCACGGCAAAGCGCGTGCCGGCCCCGTCGATGAGGCCGAGGCTCCCGCCCATCGGCAGGATCACGAAGGCGAACTCGCCGGCCGGGGCCAGGATCGCGGCCCCGCGCACGGCATCGAGCCAAGGCGAGCCGAACAGCCGGAACAGCCCTGCCACGAAGGCGATCTTGACGAGGATGGCAAGGATTGTGGCACCGAGCAGGGCCGGCCAGGCGGTCTTGAGGAGACCGCCGTCGATCGACATGCCGACGCTCATGAAGAACAGGCCGAGCAGCATGCCGCGGAACGGCTCGATATCGGCTTCCAGCTGGTGGCGGAAGTTCGATTCGGCGAGCAGCACGCCGGCGAGGAACGCCCCCATGGCCATCGACAGGCCGACCTTCTCCATGAGGAGCGCGGTCCCCAGCACCACGAGGAGGGCGGAGGCGGTCATGACCTCGCGGGCGCCGCTGGCCGCGAGCAGGCCGAAGAACGGGTTGAGGCCGTAGCGCCCGACCAGCACCACGGCGCCGATCGCCCCGCCGACCTTGGCGGTCGAGACCAGCGCCTCGCCGAGCCGGCCCGGATCCGCGCCCCCGCCGGTGGAGGCCAGGAGCGGCATCAGGGCGAGGATCGCCACCACGGAGATGTCCTGGAACAGCAGCACCGCGAAGGCCCGCCCGCCATAGGGCGTGCCGAGGTCGCCGCGCTCCTCGAGGAGCTGCAGGGCGACCGCCGTCGCCGACAGGGCGAGCGCGACCCCGACCACCAGGGCGGCCGGGCCGGGCAGGCCCATCACCGCGCCGACGAGCCCGAGCACGACGGCGCAGAGCAGCAGCTGCGCGGTGCCGAGGCCGAAGATGTCGCGCCGCATCGAGACGAGTCGCGAGATCTCGAGTTCGAGCCCGACGATGAAGAGCAGCAGCACGACGCCGATCTCGGCGACGCTGGCCGCCGTCTCGGGCTCCGCGATGAGCGAGAGCCCGGCCGGGCCGATGACGACGCCGGCCACGAGGTACCCGAGCACCGCGCTCTGCCCCAGCGCCCGGAAGATCGGGACTCCGATCACCGCCGCCGACAGGAAGGTCAGGACCGGCGGCAGGAAGCTCGCATGGTCGGCGGCACTCGCCATCGGGTGTCCGGATTGGAGGAGGGGCTGGCCGCAGGGCGGATCCTGGGCCGGCGCGACCCCTCTTAACTCAGCCTCGCTTGGCCCGCCACGCCCGCCCGCCTCACGATCCGCCCCGGCGACGACCCTCGCGTGTCACCGCGCACGTCGCCCGGCGCGACGCTCGTCGCGGCGGGCGACGAGGAACAGCGAGGCGTCGCCGGTCCCGGACAGGACGAAGGCGTCGGCGACGTCCTGCCGGACGAGGCCAATATCCTTCAGCTCGCGCTCGGACATCGCGGAGAGCTGGCGCAGGACGCGCCGGTTGATCGCCTGGCGCGAGAGGCCGGCCGCGATCCTCGCCAGGATGCCCGAGGCGAGATGCGCCACGACCTGGAGGAAGGGCCTGCGTTCCCGGGTGTGAAGCGTCGTCGTGGGCATGGCGGTCTCCGTCTCGTCGTTCATCGGACGAACCTGTGGTCGATCGGACGCAACTGCCGTCCGATCGACCACGGGGATGCGCGTCTGGGGCTGGCGGCGACAGACACAGTTCAGTACGGTCGAGACGAATTGTCCGGACGAAACGGCAGTACAGATGAAAGCGACCGCCCGAGCCGAGCCGAGCCGCGTCGGGCTCGTCACCACCGCGATCACCGAACGGATCGCCGGCCGCCACCTCGCGCCGGGGACCCGGCTGCCGTCGGTGCGGGCCTTCGCCGAGACGATGGGCGTGTCGAAGTCGACCGTGGTGGAGGCCTATGACCGGCTCGGCGCCGAGGGCGTGATCGTGGCCCGCCGAGGCTCCGGCTTCTACGTCGCGGGCAAGACCCGGCCGCTCTGCCTCAAGACGGTGGGACCGCAGCTCGACCGCGAGGTCGACCCCCTCTGGATCACCCGGCAATCGATGCAGACGGGACCGGACCTCCTCAAGCCCGGCTCGGGCTGGCTGCCCTCGTCCTGGATGCCCGTGGACGCGATCCGCCGGGGCCTGCGCGGCCTTGCCCGCGAGCCCGACCGCACCCTCGTCTGCTACGACCAGCCGCTGGGGTTGCCCGCCCTTCGGGCGCAGATCGCCCGGCGCCTGGCCGAGCGCGGGGTCGAGGCGGAGGCCGATCAGATCCTGCTCGTCGAGTCCTCGACGCAGGCCGTGGACCTGCTCTGCCGGTTCCTGATCGAGCCCGGCGACACCGTGGTGGTGGACGACCCCTGCTACTTCAACTTCCACGCGCTCCTGCGCGCGCACCGGGTCACGGTGGTGGGCGTGCCCGTCACCCCGGCGGGGCCGGACGTGGCGGAGCTCGAACGGCTCTTCGTCGCGCACCGCCCGCGCTTCTACCTCACCAACTCCGCCCTCCAGAACCCCACCGGGGCGACCCTGAGCCCGGTCGTGGCGCACCGCGTCCTGCGGCTGGCGGAAGCCCACGACACCCTCATCATCGAGGACGACATCTTCGGCGACCTCGAGACGGAGCCCTCCCCGCGTCTCGCCGGCTTCGACGGGCTCGACCGAGTGATCCAGGTCGGGAGCTTCTCCAAGACCCTGTCGGCCGCGATCCGCTGCGGCTACATCGCCCTGCGGCCGGACTGGATCGAGCCGCTGATCGACCTCAAGCTCGCGATGAGTCTCGGCAACGGCCATCTCTCGGCCACGCTGATGCACCGCCTCATTACCGACGGAACTTATCGCCACCACGTCGCCGAGGTCCGGGACAAGCTCGCCCGCGACAGGGGCCGCACCGCCCGCCGCCTGGAGGCCTGCGGCCTGAGCCTGTGGACGGAGCCCCGCGGCGGCCTCTTCCTGTGGACGCGCCTGCCCGACGGGCTCGATTCCGGGGACATCGCCCGCCGGGCGCTCGCCCGCGGCGTCGTGCTGGCGCCGGGCGCCGCCTTCAGCCTGTCGCCGGCCGGGTCGCGTTTCCTGCGCTTCAACGTCTCGCACTGCGCCGACCCGCGGATCTTCACGGTGCTGAAGGAGGCGATGGCGGGGTGAGGGGTCCGGTCCACCCCGCCTCAGTCGTTCCGGACTCTGCTTCACAGCCCCGGAATGACGAAGGGTGTGTGTATCGCCACCGAAACAAGCACAGCGGGAACCCCCAGCCGACCACACGGCTTGAGCCCGGCACGCGACACCAGAACCGGAGACCCCATGTCGAAGCCCGAGCGCCGGGAGCCACGCCCGCCGGACCTGCTCTCGCCCTGGCGCAGCGAGGCCCGTGTCGCGCTGCAGGCGGAGGCCCGCGCCTTCGCCCGCGACGTGGTGATGCCGATCGCCGACGCGCTCGACCCGCAGAAGGCCGAGATGCCGCGCTCCCTCATCGACGCGATGGCGCAAAAGGGCTGGTTCGGCATCACGATCCCGGCCGAGCAGGGCGGCATGGGGCTCGGCGTGTTCGAGTACTGCCTCGTCTCGGAGGAGCTCGCCCGCGCCTGGCTCTCGGTCGGCAGCATCCTGGCCCGCGGCCAGGGGCTCGGCACCCAGACCCTCGACGACGACCGCCGCCTCGACCTCCTGCGCAAATCCGCCAAGGGTGAGTGGATCGGCGCCATCGCGCTCTCCGAGCCCACCGCCGGCTCGGATCTCGCCGGCGTCCAGACCCGCGCGGTGCGCGAGGGCGACGCGTGGGTGCTCACCGGCACCAAGCGCTGGGCCGGCTTCGCGCTGGCAGCCGACTTCATCGAGGTCCTGGCCCGCACCCGCGACCCTGGGCCAGGCGAGCCGCGCTCGGCGGGCCTCGAACCGTTCCTCGTCGTCAAGTCGCCCGGCACCTTCCCCGAGGGCATGACCGGCCACGTCATCGACAAGATCGGCTATCACGGCTTCCTCACCTGGCAGCTCGAGCTCGACGGCGTGCGCGTGCCCGAGGGCGACCGCCTCACCGGCCTCTACGGCGACGGCGGGGCGGACGCGGATTCCGGCGGCTTCGCCTCGGTCCAGCGCGGCCTCAACATCGCCCGCGTCCACACCGCGGCCCGCGCCGTCGGCGTTGCCCGGGCGGCCCTGGAGGACACCCAGGCCTACCTGCAGGAGCGCGAGCAGTTCGGCCACCCGATCGGCGACTTCCAGGCCCTGCGCTTCGCGCTCGCCGACATGGCCGCCGAGGTCTCGCAAGCCCGCGCCTACTGGCAACAGGTCGCCCACCTCCTCGACGCGGGCGAGGCGGCCGAGAGCGAATCGGCCCAGGTCAAGCTGCTCGCCACCGAGATGGCCGTGCGCGTCACCAACCAGGCGATGCAGCTCCACGGCGGCAACGGCTACACCACCGAGCGGCGGGTGGAGCGGTATTGGCGCGATGCCCGGCTGACGACGATCTTTGAGGGGACGAGTGAGATTCAGCGGCGGATTGTGAGTGATCGGTTGTTGGGGCGAAGGTGAGTATTGGCCCTGAGGAAACTTGCAACGACCGATTTTGACCGATTTTGTTGAAAAACTCGGCTGTTGCGCAGGCAGGTTTGGGGTGATTCACTTCTGTCGATAGGCGGGAGTTGAAGCAGATGATGGGACCTCGGCAAGTCGAGCAAGGCGCCTTGTTCTATGAGTTCTCGCTCGAGACCCACGTTCCTGCCGACCATCTTCTGCGTTCCATCGACCGCTTCGTCGACCTGACCGGTCTGCGCCAGGAGCTTGCACCCTTCTACGCCTCCACCAGCCGGCCCTCGGTCGACCCCGAGTTGATGATCCGGATGCTGATCGTCGGCTACTGCCTCGGTATCCGCTCCGAGCGCCGTCTCTGCGACGAGGTCCACCTTAATCTCGCTTATCGCTGGTTCTGCCGGCTCGGCTTGGACGGCCAGGTGCCGGATCATTTCACCTTCTCCAAGAACCGCCACGGCCGCTTTCGCGACAGCGACCTGCTGCGCCGCCTGTTCGAGCGTGTGCTCGCCCGCTGCATCGCTGAAGGGCTCGTCGGCGGCGAAGGCTTTGCCGTCGACGGCAGCCTGATCAAGGCCGATGCCAACCGGCAGAAGGGTGTCGAGGGATCTGCCGGTCTCCCACCCGAAGCCGTGAGCCGGGCTGCCCAGGAGTATCTGGCGGTGCTCGACGAGGCCGCCTTCGGAGCCGCCACAATCGGTGCCGCCCAGGTTCATCTCGCCCGCCGATCCAGCCGCTCGCTGGACTGGTGCTCACGGCGGGCAGGCCTTCTTCGCCTACACGGTCAATTATCTGATCGACATCGACCACGCGATCATCGTCGATGTCGAGGCAACCACCGCCATCCGGCAGGCCGAGGTCACGGCCGCCAAGCGCATGATCGAGCGTTCGCGCGAGCGCTTCGGTCTGTATCTGGCCAAGCTCGCCGGCGACAGCGGTTATGGCTCGGCCGAGATGCTGGGCTGGCTCGTCTACGAGCAGGGCATCGAGCCGCATATCAGCGTGTTCAACAAATCGGCGCGTACCGATGGGACCTACTCACGCTCTGACTTCACCTACGACCAGCCCGGCGACGTTTATTGCTGTCCGGCGGCCAAGGTGCTGACCACGACGGGCACCCTGGTCAACGACGGGGTGACGCTGATGTATCGCGCCAGCAAGTTCGACTGCGCGCCGTGTCCGCTGAAGGCGCGGTGCTGCCCAAACGAGCCAGTGCGCAAGATCCCACGCTCGATCTACGAAGGTGTGCGGGACGTGGCCCGCGACATCGCCCGATCCGAGGACGGCAAGACCTCACGGCGCGAGCGCAAGAAGGTCGAGATGCTGTTTGCCCACCTCAAGCGCATCATGAAGCTGGATCGGCTTCGATTGCGGGGACCGAACGGAGCCCGCGACGAGTTCCACCTCGCAGCCGCCGCCCAGAACCTCAGGAAGCTCGCCAAGCTCATCCAGGTCCCGCAGCCGAGCCCTGCTTGATCGGCCGGGACACCCCCGCTTCACAATGATCGCCCCTCAAACTTGTCGCTGATCGCAGCCGACAGCGCGTTTTTCAACGAAATCGACCCTTTGCGGAACTGGAAAACGTCTTGTGTAGATGGCTCCCGCGTTGCAAGGGGATCTGTGATGGATTGGCGTTTCGGTCGGGTGC
>NZ_CAXUJR010000042.1:16218-27718 GCF_964251405.1 uncultured Methylobacterium sp. | reverse complement strand
GCCTTCGATTCCGGCACGTCCGGCATCAGGTCGCGGACATGAGCGTAGGCGCTCTCGGCCGGGCGCAGCTCGTCGAGCTGATGCTGGGCGAAGTAGGCGACCTCCATCTTGGAGGACCGCTTCATCTCGCCGCTCAAGGGGGCCATGCGTCCGCCGATGAGCTTGCAGAAGGTGGACTTGCCGTTGCCGTTGGCGCCGAGCAGCGCCACCCGGTCGTCGGGGGCGAGGCTGAGGTTAAGCCCCGACAGCACGATCCGGTCGGCATAGCCGGCCTGGACTCGCTCCATCGCGACGATGGGCGGAGAGAGCGGGCGCTCGGGGCTCGGCAGGCGGAACGCCGGCACGTCGTCCTCGATCACCGAGGCGATGATCTCCATCTTAGCGAGCCGCTTGACCCGCGATTGGGCCTGGCGTGCCTTGGTGGCCTTGGCCTTGAAGCGATCGACGAAGCTCTGGAGGTGCGCGCGCTCTGCATCCTGCTTCACCTTCGCCTTGGCCTGAAGCACGCGCTTCTCGGCGACTTGGCGGGCGAAGGAGGTGTAGCCGCCGCGGTAGATCGTCAGGCGGCCTCGGTCGAGGTGCAGGATGTGGTCGACGCACTCGTCGAGCAGGTCGCGGTCGTGGGAGATGATGATCGCGGTGCGCGGATAGCGCTCGAGGTAATCGTACAGCCAGATCGTGCCCTCGATGTCGAGGTAGTTGGTGGGCTCGTCGAGGAGCAGCAGATCCGGTTCGGAGAACAGCACGGCGGCGAGCGCCACACGCATGCGCCAGCCGCCCGAGAAGTCCGCACACGGCCGTCCTTGTGCCGCCGCATCGAAGCCGAGACCGTGCAGGATGGCGGCGGCGCGGGCGGGCGCCGAATGCGCCTCGATGTCCACGAGCCGGGTCTCGATCTCGGCACGGCGCAGCCCGTCGGCCGTCTCGGCTTCCTCCATCAGGCGAGACCGCTCGGTGTCGGCCGCGAGCACCACGGCATGCAGCGTCTCGGGGCCTGCGGGGGCCTCCTGGGCGACCGCGCCGATGCGCATGCCCTTGGGCATCGAGACGGTGCCGCCCTCCGTAGGGAGCTCGCCGAGGATCGCGTTGAACAGGGTGGTCTTGCCCGCGCCGTTGCGGCCGACGAGGCCGACCCGGGCGCGGTCAGGGATCGAGAACGTCGCGCCGTCGAGGATGAGGCGCTCGCCGATGCGGTAGGTGAGGTCGTTGACGCGCAGCATGGCGCGCTTGTGCGGTGACGGATCGAGGGAGGCAAGTCCCGGACGGCGCAACCAGACGAGCCACCTGCGGCTTCGCGAACATCACGAGGCCGCAGGCGTCAGGGATACGACTGAGGGCTACGGGCAGGCGTGACGCTTGCCGTCGTAACCGAGATAGGTGCCGGAGGAGGCATCGTAAGATTTGAAGCGCTGCGAGCAGTAGGCGACTGCATTTCCCCCTGCGACTCCGTAGGCCGGTGCCGGCCTCGCCTGGGACGCGATGGCGCCGCCGATCAGCGCTCCCGCCGCGAGGCCACCGAGGACGGCACCGCCGCCGATCCCGCCACGGCGATAGCCGTAGCCTCGGCCGGCATAGCCGCCCCGATTGAAGCCGCCGCCGCGGAAACCGCGTCCGCCGGCGAAGCCGCCGCGATTGAAGCCGCCTCTGCGAATGCCGCCGCCTCCGAACCGACGCCCGCCGCCGAAGCCACCCCGCATGCCCCCGCGCCCGCCACGAAACTGCGCGTATTCGATCGCCGCGCCGCTCGCCTGCAGATCGGCGAAGCGCGATTGCGCCGTCGCCTCTGCGGCAGCGGCCGGATCGGCCACGAGCGTGGCCGATCCGATGAGCCCGCCGAACAGGGCCGGCATGATGACCTTCAGCATTGAGCGTTCCAATTCCTGTGCATGCCGTCGTCGAGACAGGCGCATCCGATGTGGAGGAACCAGCCAAACGTGCATTGCAGCGGAATGTTCATCCCGTGGTCGTGACGATAAGTTGACCGGAACCGCCGCCTGCTACGGGATGGGAGCGAGGGTTGGATCGTGACGATCAAGCCACAGGATCCGGGTCCAGAGCAGCATCCACGCCTAATCACGCCCGGGCCCGAGCCGCGACTTGACCCATCCCGTCCTGAGCGTAACCATCTGGCCCGCCTAGGGAGTATGGTACGTGAGCGCAGGTCGGTTGGCAGGAATCCCGTTCTTCAAGGAGCCGGGAATCGAGCTGTCGACCTACGAAATACGCTGCCACTGGCGGAAGTTCGACGAGAACGAGGTCCTTGTCGACTACGACGATGTCTCGACGGACGTCTACTTCATCATCGCCGGTGAGGTCCGCATCCTCAACCGCTCGCAATCCGGCAAGGAGGTCATTCTCGGCGAGATGCGCGGCGGCGCGTTCTTCGGGGAACTCGCGGCGCTCGACGGTATCGGCCGGTCCGCCAATGTGACGGCACTGACCCGGGGCGAGGTCTGCGTCGTCCCGGCCGCGATCTTCCGCCAGATGGTGTTCGCCTCGGAGCCGATCGCCGACCGGCTGTTCCGGCTCCTGGCAAAGCGGGTTCGCGAGCTGAACACCCGCTTGATGGAACACGCGCTCCTCGACCTGCGCCACCGCCTCTATGCCGAACTGCTGCGCCTGTCGGTGCCGCGGTCGGGGAGCGATGGCGCGCGGGTGGTCACGCCGCCGCCCTATCATCACGTGCTGGCCGCCCGGATCGGCTGCCGGCGCGAGCAGGTCACGCGCGAGTTCACCGTCATGGCCTCGGACGGCCTCATCGACCGCACCCGCGGCGCCCTGATCATCCGCAGGCCCGACCTCCTGGAGGCACGCGTGGCCGAAGCGCTCCGCGAGGATTCCTGAGCCGCCTCGACCGACGGGTAGAACGATGACGCCCGGATCGCCGCTTCTGCGCGTCTCGAACCTGACCAAGCGCTTCGGGGCTTTCGAAGCTCTCGGCAACGTATCCCTCGATCTCGCACCGGGCGAGTTCGTCTGCCTGCTCGGCCCCTCGGGCTGTGGAAAGAGCACTTTGCTGCGGCTGCTGGCGGGGTTCGAGGCCCCGACCTCGGGAACGATCGTCCTGGGCGACCAGGACCTCGCAGCACTCCCGGCGCACCGGCGGCCGGTGAACATGATGTTCCAGTCCTACGCCCTGTTCCCGCACATGAGCGTCGGCCGCAACGTCGCCTACGGCCTGGAAGGCCTCGGGCTCGGCCGACGGGCGAAGGGCGAGCGCGTCGCGGAGCTCCTGCGGCTCGTGCGCCTCGACGGCTTCGAGGCGCGCGCACCCGACACCCTGTCGGGCGGCCAGCGCCAGCGCGTGGCCCTCGCCCGCGCGCTGGCACGCGAGCCCAAGGTGCTGCTCCTCGACGAGCCGCTCGGCGCCCTCGACCGGAGCTTGCGCGAGGAGACGCAAGGGGAGCTGCGCGCGCTGCAGCGGCGGCTGCGCACGACCTTCGTCATGGTCACCCACGATGCCGGCGAGGCCATGACCATGGCCGACCGGATCGGGGTGATGGATCGCGGCCGCCTCGTGCAGATCGGCGACCCGGCCATCCTCTACGAGCGCCCGGCCAACCGCTACGTCGCCGGCCTGCTCGGCGACGTGAACCTGATCGAGGGCCGGATCGCCGGATCGATGCAGGATGGGCTTCGTTCCGTCGAGACGGGCTTCGGCCCATTGCTCGTCGCCATCGAGGAAAGCGCGATTTGCGAAGGGGCTGCGGTGACCCTGGCCATGCGTCCTGAACGGATCAAGATCGTTTCCGGCAGCGAACCGGCCGGGCTTCGCGGCATCGTCGCGGAGCGCACCTACCTCGGCGACCGCATCCGCCATCAGGTCCGCATGACCGACGGCACGCTGATCCGGACCAGCATCGGCATCGCGGCGGCAGGCTCGGTCGTGCCGGGCGATGCCGTGACTCTGGCGTTCGCACCGGAAGCCGGCGTGATCCTGTCGGCATGAGGCGCCGGGTCAGCCTCGTCCGCCTTCTCCCGGCTCTGCCCTTCCTGTGGCTCGGCGCCTTCTTCCTGCTGCCCTTCCTCATCACCCTGAAGATCAGCCTCTCGGCGCCGGCAACAGCGCAGCCGCCCTACCTGCCGGTCCTCGACTGGAGTTCCGGTCCCCAGGGCTGGGCCTATTTCCTGGAGGCCCTGGATTTTGCCAATTACGAGACCCTGTCGGGCGACTCCCTCTACCGTGACGCCGCCCTGTCCTCCCTCGGGCTCGCCGCTCTGGCCACGCTGATCCTCGTCGTCGTCGGCACGCCGATCGCGCACGCCATGGCGCGAGCGTCGCCGCGGATGCAGCCTCTGCTCGTCGCCCTCGTCATCGTGCCGTTCTGGACGAGCTTCCTCATCCGCATCTACGCCTGGATCGCGATCCTGAAGCCCGAAGGCCTCCTCAGCGCAGGCCTGATGCACCTCGGAGTCATCGCGCAGCCCCTCGAGATCCTCAACAACCAGGGCGCAGTCCTTATCGGCCTCACCTATGCCTACCTGCCGTTCCTGGTCCTGCCGCTCTACGCGGTGATGACCCGGGTGGATCCCAGCCTGCGCGAGGCCGCGGCGGATCTCGGCGCTTCGCCGACTCGGGTGTTCTGGACGGTGACGCTGCCGCTCGCCCGCCCTGGGCTCGTCGCCGGGGCGCTCCTGTGCTTCATCCCGATGGTCGGCGAATTCATCATCCCGGACCTGCTCGGAGGCTCGGACACGCTCATGCTCGGGCGGGTGCTGTGGAGCGAGTTCTTCTCCAACCGCGACTGGCCGCTCGCCTCGGCCGTGGCGATCCTGATCCTCGTCATCGTGGTCGGGCCGATGGTGATGTTCCGCGAGGCCCAGGCCAAGCGGCAGGAGGCGGTCCGGTGAGCGCCTTCTCCCGCACGGCGCTACTCCTCGGATTCGGCTTCCTCTACGCGCCGATCCTCGTGCTGGTGGTCTATTCCTTCAACGCCTCGGCGCTCGTGACGGTCTGGGGCGGATTCTCGACGCGCTGGTACGGCATCCTCTTCGCCGATGCAGCGCTCATCGCATCCGCATGGGTGTCGCTGCGCATTGCCCTGGCCTCGGCGCTCATCGCCACGATCATCGGCACCCTGGCCGCACTCGCCCTCGACCGCGGCGGGCGCTTCACCGGACGCCCCGTCTTCACCAGCCTCGTCTACGCGCCGATGGTGATGCCGGACGTGATCACCGGCCTGTCCCTGCTGCTGCTCTTCGTCGGTCTCGGCCTCGATCGGGGGGTCGCCACCATCGTCATCGCCCATGCGACGCTCGCCACCGGTTTCGTCGCCATCATCGTCGGCGCTCGCCTGAAGGGACTCAACCGGTCCCTTGAGGAAGCGGCAGCCGATCTGGGCGCAGGCCCGGCCAGGGTGTTCGCCACCGTGACGTTGCCTCTCGTCCTGCCGTCGGTGGTGGCAGGATTCCTCCTCGCCTTCACGCTGTCCCTCGACGATCTCGTCATCGCGAGCTTCGTCTCGGGGCCGGGGGCGACGACGCTGCCGATGCGGCTCTACAGCCAGGTCCGGCTCGGGGTGAATCCTGAGATCAACGCCGCTTCGACGCTGCTGGTGGCCATCGTGACGGTCGCGGCCCTGACGGCGTCGTGGTTGACCGGACGGCGGGCGCGGACATAGCCGGGCCTGTTCGCCCTGTGGCGGCGCCTCAGGGCACGTAGGCCCGCGCTGCGGCTGGGACGCCGACATTGTTCGGTGCCGTCAGCATGTCCGGCCTCATGACCGCCAGGCCGCTCGGATCGGACACCGCACCGCGGTCAGCCATGGCCCGAACCGCGATCGCGTTCCAGGGGCCGACAATCTCGAACAGCCGGGCCGGACGACCGCCACCGCTCGGCGTCAGTTCGGCCCGTGCATCGAAGCGCCGTTCTAAGAGCGAGACCATGCCGATCAGCGAAGCCGTGAGGGCAGGGGCGGCAAGCGTTCCCTCGGTGATCGAACCGAGACCGTCCTTGAAGCGCAGGGCGAATCCCGCTCTTGCGAAATCGGTCCGTCCGATCCGCTGAACGGGTGGGCCAACGACACCATCGCGCTGCATGACCTCGGCGAGGTCGAGCCCGGTGATCGTACCACCCTCCACCGCCACGGCGGCGCGTCCACCGATGCTCCCGACGAGCTCGCCCATGGTCGAGGCCCGGCTGTCCAACGCGAAGGTGCCGTTGACGGCACCGACGAGCCATCGATATTCGCCCATGTCGATGAGGAGCGCGCCGAGGTCGAGCCCATCGAACGCCCCCTGTGCCTTGACCTCGATGCCACCGCGATCCGGCATCGCGGCGAGGATGACCCGACCTTTGACCGTGCCGCCCTGGAGGCCCGCACGGCCCAGCGACGCTTCGATGCTGCCATTGCGCACGATCAGGCTCGACGCGATGTCCTCCACCAGGACGGGTCCGATCCGAGCGCTCGCAGCCGAGAGCCGAAGGTCGAGATCGCCGCCCGTGAAGGGGGCCAGAGCGAGGGTTCGCTGCTTCCAGACCGGCGCCTGCGACGCATCGGGATCGAGCCCCAGCGCACCGATCAGTTCGCTGACCAGAGGGGCGATGTTGACGGATTCGGCCGCGAGTGTCGCCTGGATCGCCGGGCGTTCGTCGGCGAAGGAGACGGATCCGGCGCCCTCGAGCTTGTTGCTGCCCAGCGCGACCCGCATCTGCGGCAGGAGAAGGTCCTTGCCCTGCGTCCTGAAATCGGCCTCGACGGCGACATCCTGCATGAGAGGAGCCAGCGCGACGTCGCCCCCCGTCCAGCCGAGCGTCTCAGGAAGCGATCGCGTCGTGAGCCGCACGCGCCCCGAGACATCGTGGGTTTCCCCGAGCCGGGCTGAGCCCTTCAAGTCGAGCGTACCGGCGGGCCAGGCGAGGGTGGCGCTGAAGGGACTGGCGACATTTCCGAAGAGGGCGGCAAGGTCGAGTCCGGTGACACGCAGGGTGGCCTCCTGCTGCTTCCACGTTCCCCGGGCGACGATCTCAGCACTTTTGCCCAAGAGCGGGGCCGACAGGCTCAGATCGACGTCGTGAAGGGTCTGGATCGCCGCGTTTCTCGGATTCCATCCCGTGACGGTGGCACGGGTGAGGTTCAGACGCGGCAACTCTCCCTGCCGGTCGCCGCCGACCCGCCTCGACAGTCTCTCTGCCGCGCCGGTCCAGCGTCGGTCCGTGATGCTCATCGGCAAAGTGATTGCAGCGCCGTCCAGGGACAACGCGTCGAGCCCGACCCGGCCGGTGATCAGCGCGAGGAGGTCGAGATGGAGCGACAGACCGCCGCCTTCGGCCAGGACGGGGCCGTCGGGCGCGCCTGAGGCGAGCCTCGATTGTGCAAAGCGAAGGCGCGGGAAAGGCAGCAGGGCGATCTCGGCCGCCCCCTCGACGGTCAGGGCAATGCCGTAGGACGTCGCTAGTTCGTCGGCGACCATCGCGACGAGCCGCGGCGATGATACCGGCCAAGGTATGCAAGCCGCCACGAGTCCGGCTCCCAGAACGCCGACGACGAGGCTGCGCAGCCCATATCGGGGCGTCTCAGGGGACGGTACTGGCTGCTCGGCGGGGCGAGAGGACATTTCACTCCGGGTGGAAGGACGTTCCTTGAGGCCGTCCCGGCAGCGGAAACCGTCGCTGTCTTCAACATTCCCAATAAAGGCTTAAGCCGTCCTTGTCTTCAGGCGTCGGTCGCTCGTCCACTGGGCGCGATCCATCAAGCTGGAGTTCGCGTCCCGGGAAGGCTTGTCCTTGGCGGACGCCTGGATCAAACACGAGCGGGTCATGCGCGGGACGCCCGGGGCGGACGTGGGGCCTGCGCCGAGCTTGGTCCTAGGCAACCGGTGACGAGGCAGGCCCGTCGCAGGCGCCGCGGCGGCGACAGAGGGTGTGGGAGGGACGGCTTCGATGAAGAAGGTTTATCCGGATGCGACGGCGGCTCTCGCCGGTCTGCTCAAGGACGGCATGACGATCATGGCCGGCGGCTTCGGCCTGTGCGGGATCCCCGACGAGCTGATCGATGCGATCCAGGCCTCGGGCGTCAAGGATCTGACGGTCGTCTCGAACAATGCCGGCATCGACAATGTCGGGCTCGGTAAGCTCCTTCAGACCCGCCAAGTCGCCAAGATGATCTCGTCCTATGTCGGCGAGAACAAGGAATTCGCCCGGCAATATCTCGGCGGCGAGCTCGCGATCGAGTTCAACCCGCAGGGCACGCTTGCCGAGCGCATCCGCGCCGGGGGCGCCGGCATCCCGGCCTTCTACACCAAGACCGGCGTCGGCACCCTGATCGCCGAGGGCAAGGACGTCCGGAACTTCGATGGCGAGGATTACGTGATGGAGCGCGGCCTGTTCGCCGACCTCTCGATCGTGCACGCCTGGAAGGGCGACACCGAGGGCAACCTCGTCTACCGGATGACCGCGCGCAACTTCAACCCGATGATGGCGACGGCCGCCACCGTGACGGTGGCGCAGGTGGAGCACCTGGTTCAGCCCGGCGAGCTCGACCCGGACGCGATCATCACGCCCGGCATCTTCGTCAAGCGCATCGTCCATGTCCCGACCCGCGACAAGCGGATCGAGCAGCGCACCACGCGCAAGCGCGGCGAACCCGCCAACCCCGCTGCCGCTGCCGGCGTCGTCTGAGAGGGAGACACGAACCATGGCCTGGACCCGCGAACAGATGGCCGAGCGCGCCGCGAAGGAGCTGCAGGACGGCTACTACGTGAACCTCGGCATCGGCATCCCCACCCTCGTCTCGAACTACATCCCGGACGGGATGTCGGTGCAGCTGCAATCGGAGAACGGCATGCTCGGTATGGGGCCGTTCCCGTACGAGGGCGAGGAGGACCCCGACCTCATCAATGCCGGCAAGCAGACGATCACCGCGCTCCCGACCACGAGTTACTTCTCGTCCTCCGATTCGTTCGGGATGGTCCGGGGCGGGCACATCAACCTGTCGATCCTCGGCGCCATGCAGGTGGCGCAGAACGGCGACCTCGCCAACTGGATGATCCCCGGCAAGATGGTGAAGGGCATGGGCGGCGCCATGGACCTCGTCGCCGGCGTCAAGAAGGTCGTGGTGGTGATGGAGCACGTGGCCCGAAACAAGGACGGGTCCGAGAGCGCGAAGCTTCTCAAGGCCTGCGATCTGCCGCTCACCGGCACCGGCGTCGTGGACATGGTGATCACCGATCTGGGCGTCTTCACCATCGACAAGAAGGGTGCGGGCGGTATGACCCTGGTGGAACTCGCCGACGGAGTCACCGAGGACGAGGTCCGCACGAAGACCGAGGCTGCCTACTCCGTCGCCCTCTAGTCGAACCTCGGGCGGATCGTTTCGGGACGATCCGCCTCGTTCGCGCATCTCCATGGCTAAGCGCGCGTTAATCGGACTCGTCGAAACCTCCGGATCGCCCGGGCTGCAGCGCGCAAGCGATGGCGGACCGGGCGGATCGAACGGGTCACGAGGATCGAATCGTATGCGTAGCGTCGCGTTGCAGAGTGAGGACAACGTCGTCCCTTTTCGCCGGCTGAACGGCCGGGGGCCCACTCCCGCGCCGGCACCGAATTCAGCGCTCGCCGCGCGTCGGGTCGACCAGCGCGCCCTGATGGATGCCGTCTACGCCACCGGCACGCTCGCCGTGGCGGCCGGCGACAGGGACACAAAGCTCATCGCCTCCCGCCTGCAGGTCTACGGCTTCCTCGTCGTCGAGGAAGTGAGCGAGGACGGCGAGGTTCGGCGCCTGCGCCCCTCGGAAGCGATTCGCGCCGCCACCGAGCGTCCCTGGCGGGTCTCGAAGGCCTCCTACGCTTCGGAGGCTTCGGTCACGATCCCGGCGATCGACGACTTCCTGTTCGATCAGCCGGCCTGACCGGCTCAGCGCAGGTAGATCACGCTGTAGAGCGTGCGCCGCAACTCGCTCTCCGTGAGCCAGACGCGGCCGTCGTCGCAGCGCTCGCGGATGCCGGGCCGCATCCGCGAGCAGTACTCGCCGGTATTGTCCTGCACGAGGTACTGACATTGGCCGCCTAGGCGACGCCGCGCGACGACGGGGCTCGAATGGTCGGCGGCGAGGTCCGGGTCCTTCGGGTCGCGCTCCTGAAGTTCGTACCAGCTGTAGCCGATGGTCGGCGCCCGGCCGTTGCCGAGGGCATAGTCGACCATGGCTATCATGCGATCGATCTGAGGCGGTCGCGGTGGGCGGCCCGCCTCCACCATCTCCATGAATTCGAGCTGGTTGGCGGCGACCCGGTAGGAGACCGGCAGCAGCGGGACCGGCAGCGGGCGGCGGTGGCAGCGGGCCTCGACGAGGGCTAGCCAAGCCGCGTTGAAGGCATCGGCCCGGCGGCTGCGGAGATTGGGCACGGTCGCGCCGACTGCGCGGAAGCACTGATTCGGCGCGCGTACGACGCTGCCGTAGCGAAGGGCCGCGAAGCGCGCGGTGAAATGCGCGTAGCCCTCGTGGCTCGGCAGGTCGCGCTCCTCGCAGAGCCCACCGATATTGTAGAGGAGCGCGGAGGCATCCTCCTCGCCGCCTTCGAGCTTGTCGAAGTAGGGCTCCATACCCGGGTTGCGGTCCTTCGAGACCTCGGCGGCATTGCGGGCCCAGGCGATGTCGGAGAGGTAGCCGGGATGCGCCCGTAGGTGAGCCTGCAGCGCCGGATCGGGGATCGCCGACAGGCGGGACGGATCGGCAAAGTAGAACTTCGTTGCCACATCGAGGGGCGAGACCGCGGTTCCGACCCGCTGCGAGATCATGTCGGCAGTGGCATAGGCGTAGCAGATCGCGCTGTCGCCCTGACCGACCGGGATGTCGGCGGGTCGCGGAGAGAGGAGGGTCCCGCCCGGCAGCGCGTGGGTGCTCGGTGGCATCGCGATTCGCACCGGCCAGCAGGCGGCGTCGCGGGTGTAGGTCGGCTTTGCCGGGAGGAGGCGTGTATCGACGGCCGATGCATCGCGCGAGCCCAGCAATGTCGCCACGGCTGCCAAGCCCAGCAGAAGTCGTGACCAGCCCGACACCACGCCACCCTCGTACGGTTGCTCTCCGCCGTCGCGACGGCGGCTGTCTGTACCTCAGAACCGCCTTGGAGGAAGCAGGCGGCTCCGCGCAATCGCAAGGCTTCCGGCAAGCCGGGGGTTGCAACCGGCAAATCGACGTGACACCCTGCCCTTGTCCGATACGACGATGCGGGAGAGCCCAGACGAACCACCGTTCGTCATGGCGCCGACGGAGCAACCACCCCCGGAAACTCTCAGGCACAATCACCGCAATCGTTGGACAATCTGGAGAGAGGCGCCTGACGGCGTCCACCGAAGGAGAAATCTTGAGGCGCTACGGCCCTTGAGAGAAGCTCTCAGGTAACCGCGACAGATGGGGGCAACCGGGACGCTCGACCGAGCATCCTGGGGCCGCTTTGTCGTGGGGATGCCTGATGCAGCAACCGTCTGTCCCTGACGCACCGGACACGATCTCACACACGCCGCTTCACGCGCTGCATCTGCGGCTCGGCGCCCGCATGGTG
>NZ_CAXUJR010000042.1:8887-16118 GCF_964251405.1 uncultured Methylobacterium sp. | reverse complement strand
ATCCTCGTCGTCAACGCCGCCTGCAAGGGCGCCGACCTCGCGCATCTTCAGGCCCATCTGTCAGGCACCTGCGAGGTCACGATGCTGGACCGGGCTCTGATCGCCCTGCAGGGCCCGAAGGCGGAAGCCGCGCTCTCGGCCCTCGCCCCCGAGATCGCGGACATGCGCTTCATGGATGCCCAGCACACCACGATCCTGGGCACCGAGGCGATCGTCACCCGCTCGGGCTACAGCGGCGAGGACGGGTTCGAGATCTCGCTGCCCGCGGAGAGCGTCGAGGCGGTGGCCGAGGCATTGCTGGCACAGCCCGGGGTGCTGCCGATTGGGCTCGGCGCCCGCGATTCGCTTCGGTTGGAAGCCGGGCTCTGCCTGCACGGCGCCGATATCGGGCCGGACACCGACCCGGTCGAGGCCGGCCTCACCTGGGCGATCCAGCCGGTGCGGCGGCGCGGTGGGGCGAGGGCAGGCGGGTTTCCAGGAGCGGAGCGCATTCTCTCGGCGATCGAGACCGGCCCGTCGCGGCGTCGCGTCGGCCTGTGCCCGGAGGGACGGCTGCCGGTGAGGGCGGGGGCCAAGCTCTTTGCCGGGGTCGACGACGCGGACACCATCGGCAGCGTCACCTCCGGTGGCTTCAGCCCGAGCCTCGGGGCGCCCGTCGCCATGGGCTACCTGCCCGCTGCCCTGGCCGAGCCCGGCACGCAGCTTTTCGCGGAGGTCCGCGGCCAGCGCCTGCCGCTCTGCGTCTCGACCCTTCCCTTCGTCCCAGCCGGCTTCAAGCGCCGCTGATCCCTCCCTCATTCCCAAGGAGCGAACGATGCTGAGATTCACCGATGAGCACGAGTGGCTGAAGGGCGAGGGCGACATCGCCACAATCGGCATCACGGCGCATGCGGCCGAGCAACTCGGCGACCTCGTCTTCATCGAGCTGCCGAAGGTCGGCGCCAAGCTTAGGAAGGGGCAGGCGGCGGCGGTGGTGGAATCCGTCAAGGCGGCCTCCGACGTCTACGCCCCCCTCGACGGCACCGTGACCGAGGTCAACACGGCGGCGGTCGAAGACCCGACCACGGTGGGCGGCGACCCGCAGGGCGCGGGCTGGCTCTACCGCATGCGCCTCGACGACCCTTCCTCGCTGGACGCACTCATGGACGAGGCCGCCTACGCGGCCTCCCCGAAGTAGGGGCTCGGAAAACCCTCCCCCGCAAAGGGGGGGAGGGCATGCGCACACCACGCCTTGCCAATCCCTCAACCACCCGAGGCATCCCCATGAGCGACGACCGCTACGATCCCTACGATTTCGCGAACCGCCGCCATATCGGCCCGACCACCGCCGAGATCGGCGAGATGCTGGAAACGGTCGGCGCACCCACCCTCCACGCCCTCATCGACGAGACCCTCCCGGCGGGCATACGCCAGGCCGAGCGCATCGATTTTGGGCATTCGCTCACCGAACGGCGGGCGATCGAGCGCATGCGCGAGATCGCGAACAAGAACCGGCTCCTCGTCTCGCTGATCGGCCAGGGCTATCACGGCACCACCATGCCGCCGGTGATCCAGCGCAACATCTTCGAGAACCCGGCCTGGTACACGGCCTATTCGCCCTACCAGCCCGAGATCAGCCAGGGCCGGCTCGAAGCGCTCATCAACTTCCAGACCCTCGTCTGCGATCTCACCGGCCTCGACGTCGCCAACGCCTCATTGCTGGACGAGGCCACTGCTGCGGCCGAGGCAATGGGGATGGCAAGACGCATCGCCACCAGCGAAAGCGATACCTTCTTCGTCGACCGTGACTGCCTGCCCCAGACCATCGCGGTCCTGCGCACCCGCGCCGAACCGCTCGGTTGGCGCATCGTGGTGGGCGATCCTGCCACCGACTTCGGCCCGGGGGCGGTATTCGGCGCGATCTTCCAGTATCCGGGCGTCTGCGGCGCGATCCACGATTTTTCCCCGATCATCGCGCGGCTTCACGAAGCGGGTGCCGTGGCGGTGATGGCGGCCGACCCCCTGGCTCTGACCCTGCTCAAGCCGCCCGGCGAGATGGGCGCCGACATCGCGGTCGGCTCGATGCAGCGCTACGGCGTCCCCATGGGCTATGGCGGCCCCCACGCCGCCTACATGGCGACGCGGGACGCGCACAAGCGCACGCTGCCCGGCCGGCTCGTCGGCGTCTCGGTGGATGCGCGCGGCAACCGCGCCTATCGCCTCGCCCTCCAGACCCGCGAGCAGCATATCCGCCGCGAGAAGGCGACCTCGAACATCTGCACGGCGCAGGTCCTGCTTGCCGTCGTTGCGTCGATGTACGCGGTGTTCCACGGCCCGCGTGGCCTTCGCGCCATCGCCGACCGGGTCCATCGGGACGCGGTACGCCTCGCCGAGGGACTGACGAGCCTCGGCTTCACCGTCGCTCCCGAGACATTCTTCGACACGATCACCGTCGAGGTCGGAGCCTTCCAGGGTCTGATCCTGAAGAACGCCGTGGCCAACGGCATCAACCTGCGCAAGGTCGGGATCGACCGCATCGGCATCACCGTGGACGAGCGCACCCGCCCCGACATCATCCAGGCGGTGTGGAGCGCGTTCGGCGGCGCGCATCTGTCCTACGACGAGGCCTGGCCGACGCCACGCCTGCCGGCGGACCTCGTGCGCACGTCAGCCTACCTCACCCACCCGATCTTCCACATGAACCGGGCCGAGAGCGAGATGACGCGCTACATGCGCCGCCTCGCCGACCGCGACCTCGCGCTCGACCGCGCGATGATCCCGCTCGGCTCCTGCACGATGAAGCTCAACGCCACCGCCGAGATGCTGCCGATCTCCTGGCCGGAATTCTCGGAGATCCACCCCTTCGTGCCGGAGGACCAGGCCGCCGGCTATCACGAGATGATCGCCGACCTCAGCCAGAAACTCTGCGAGATCACCGGCTACGATGCGATCTCGATGCAGCCGAACTCGGGCGCTCAGGGCGAATATGCGGGACTCCTCGCCATCCGCGCCTGGCACCTCTCGCGGGGCGAGGGCCACCGCGACGTCTGCCTGATCCCGTCCTCGGCCCATGGCACCAACCCGGCCTCGGCGCAGATGTGCGGCATGAGCGTCGTGGTCGTCGGGGCGGATGCCCAGGGCAACGTCGATATCGACGACTTCCGCGCCAAGGCCGAGCAGTACGCCGACCGGCTCTCGGCCTGCATGATCACCTATCCCTCCACCCACGGGGTGTTCGAGACGCGGGTCCGCGAGATCTGCGACATCGTCCACGAGCGCGGGGGGCAGGTCTATCTCGACGGCGCCAACCTCAACGCGCTCGTCGGCCTCGCCCGTCCCGGCGACATCGGCGCCGATGTCAGCCACCTCAACCTGCACAAGACCTTCTGCATCCCGCATGGCGGCGGCGGGCCGGGCATGGGACCGATCGGCGTCAAGGCGCACCTGATCCCGTTCCTGCCCGGCCACCCGGAGAAGGGCGGCGAGGGGGCGGTCTCGGCGGCCCCCTACGGCTCGGCCTCGATCCTGCCGATCTCGTGGAGCTACTGCCTGATGATGGGCGGGCGCGGCCTCACGCAGGCGACCCGTATCGCCATCCTCAACGCCAACTACATCGCCAGCCGCCTGAAGGGCGCGTTCCCGGTGCTGTATTCCGGCGAGAACGGCCGGGTCGCGCACGAATGCATCATCGACGTGCGGCCTTTCCAGAAGACTGCGGGCATCAGCGTCGACGACATCGCCAAGCGGCTGATCGATTGCGGCTTCCACCCCCCGACCATGAGCTGGCCAGTGGCCGGGACGCTGATGATCGAGCCCACGGAATCCGAGACCAAGGGCGAGATCGACCGTTTCTGCGACGCCATGCTGGCGATCCGGGAGGAGATCCGCGCGATCGAGTCCGGGCGCATGGATGCCAGGGACAACCCGCTGAAGAATGCCCCCCATACGGTGCAGGACCTCGTCGGTTCCTGGGAGCGCCCGTATTCGCGCGAGGCCGCGTGCTTTCCTGCCGGATCGCGGGGCATCGACAAGTACTGGCCCCCGATCAACCGCGTCGACAACGCCTACGGCGACCGTAACCTGATGTGCTCGTGCCCGCCGCCGGAGACCTACGTGAAGGCGGCGGAATAGGACCTAACCGGCTTTGCGCAGCGGCCGGTCGAACCGGATACCGGCCTGGGTGAAACCTGTCGC
Source organism: uncultured Methylobacterium sp. (assembly GCF_964251405.1). Lineage (GTDB taxonomy): Bacteria > Pseudomonadota > Alphaproteobacteria > Rhizobiales > Beijerinckiaceae > Methylobacterium. The sequence continues at coordinate 11,945 of NZ_CAXUJR010000042.1, read as the reverse complement.
GGCACAGAAGGCGCTCAGTTCCGGCCGATCGGACTCGGCCAGAAGGTGCAGGCTACCGCAGCCGGCGCTCCGGGCCGCTTGCGAGGCGGCTTTCAGCAGCAGGCGGCCGACACCCCTGCGGCGGTCGTCCAGTCCGACGAGGAGGGTGGTGATCTGCGCGACGGGGGCGGCATCTTGCAGCGTCCGATACCAGTGCAGGACCACGAGCCCGCCCGGCGGCCCCCACTCGACGGCGACGAGTGCCGCGCCCTCCTCGCGGCGCAGGGCATCGATCCTATCGGCGAGATCGCGGGCGGGAACCGGGCGGCCGCATGCGGCGAGCAGATCCGCCAGCCCCGGCGCATCGCCCGCCGCTGCGGCGCGGATCTCGAGACCGTAGCGACTGCCCAAACCCGTCTCCGATGGTGGCCGTAAGCCGGCCTTCAAGGAAGCCGGTCAAGCCTCGATCCTACCGGCAAGCACGACACCGCGCACCCGGTCGCTGTCCGGCCCGAAGGCGTCGAGCCCCTCCTGCAATTCGCCGAGCGCGATCCGGCCACCCTCCACGACGACGACGATGTCGTCCGCGATGGCCGCGAGCGCGCGCAGGTGCGGCCCCACCGAACCGCCGTCGATGACGACGATTCCCGATTGGCGAAGGAAGTGGCCCAGTGCCTCGCGCAGGTTCTGGGCGGTGGCCCTGACGGCACCATCGGCCTGCGTTCCCGCGGTGATGACCCGCAATCCATCGAAGAAGCGCGGCGCGTCGGAAAAGCCCTGAGGCGCGCCCGCGAGGAGATCGGTGAGGCCTGGATAGCGTTCCGCCCCGAGCGCCCTGGTCAAGCCGCGTCCCTGCGGATCGCCGTCGACGAGGAGCGCGCGCTCGCCACCGGCATGGATCAGCTTGGCGAAACGCTGGACCAGGGTGGTGCGGGCGGCGACCGCCCCGAGGCCCGCAATGACGACCACGCGGGCGCGATCGGACGGCACCGGCGGCGCCAGCATGTCCCTGAGGCGCCATACCGCGCTCTCCTCGGGCTTCGTGCCGGGCATGACGGCGAGCACCGGAAGGCGCGTCTCCGCGGTGACTTGGCGGCCCGAGCGGATGGTGCTGTCGAACTGCTCGCGCAGGAGCGCGAGGCCCGTCCCGAGGACGCCGCCGAGCATGAGCGCGCCGAGCACGATGACGATCCGCGACGGCCCCGACCGGCCGAGTGGTGGGAGCGCCACCGAGATGATCCGCCCGGCACCGGTCTCGACACTCTGGCGCTCCTGCAGGTCCTTGGCGCGGTTGAGGAAGCTCTCGTAGAGAGTGCGGTCGGAGGCGGCCTGCCGCTCGAGTTCGCGCAGGCGGACCTGGGCCTGGTTCGCGGTTCCGGACTCGGATTTGAGCGACTCGATCTTGCGAGCGAGGGAAGCCTCGCTGCTGCGGGCGCGCTCGTAATCGCTCTCGGCCGTGCGGGCGAGGCGGTTCAGTTCCTCGGCCAGCCGGCGGCGCACGACCTGGACCTGTTCCGTGGCCGCGGCCATGGCCGGGTGACGCGGCCCATAGGCGAGGCGGGCCTCGCCCTCGGCGCGGGTGGCGTCGGCATATTGCGAGCGCAGGCCCGCGATGGTCGGCGACACCGTGACTTCCGCCATCGCCTCGGCAGGCTTGCCGGACGCCAAGAGGCGCCGCACCTCCATCACCCGTGATTCCTGCTCGGAGGCGCGGGTCCGCGCCAGGGTGAGCTGGTTGTTGAGATCGCCGAGTTGCTGCTCGCTGACGAGCCGGCCGTTGGCGCCGATGAGGTTGTTGCGGTTGCGGTATGTCTCGACGGCGCCCTCACTCCGCTGCAGGCGCTTGCGCAGCTCTTCCAGGCGCGCATTGAGGGCGTCGGCGGATTTCTTGGCGGCGCCAGCGCGGACATCGTTGGTCTCGGCCAGGAAGGCATCGCCGATGGCGTTGGCGATGCGGGCGGATTTCTCCGGGTCCGTCGTCCCGACCGCGATGTCGAGAACGAAGGTCTTTTCCGAACGCGCCACGGTGACGGCAGTGGAGAGCGTGCGCAGCACCGTCCGCATCCTGTCCTCGGGGGCTGCGGCCGGAGTGGTCGACACGAGTGATGTCAGCGCCTGTTGAATTCGAACGGGCAGGCTGGGCATCGGCGCGGCGAATTCCGGATCGGCGATGAGGTCGAGTTTGCGGGCGACCTTGCCGAGCACGCTGGTCGAGGCGATGACCTGGATCTGGCTCTCGACCTCGGCGCCGGTCTCGTCGCCGGTTGTGTTGTTGGGACGAAGGTCGTTCTGGAAGACCTGGATACCGCGGGGATCGAGCAGCACCTTGGCGCTCGCCTGATAACGCGGCTTGAGGGACATCACGACGGCGAGGGCAAGCACGCCGAGCAGAAGTGCCGGCACCAGGATCCAGAGCCGGCGCCGCCACAAGGCACTGCCGATGCCGCGCAGGTCCACGATCGCGGCCGGCATCGGCTCGGCGTCGATCTGGACCATCGCGAGGCGGCGATCGATGGCGGTCATGGTGCGTCCCGGTCCCTGGCAGGTCGGCATCGTTCCGTCATGAGACGTCTCCGTGCCGGATTGAAACACTATGCGTCGCCGAGGGTGGCCGGCGTCGAAGGCAGGTCGGCAACGAGCAGTTTGCAGGCCATGCTGTTGCGATGTGGTGTAGAGCCCGGCTCGCAGATCTCGATTCGGGTCGTCGCGACGGCATCGCCCATCGTTCCGGAGAAAACGATGCGTTGCGCGTGGGCCAGTTCGCCGAACCTGCGCGCGCGGACCGCCCCCTCCGCCGCGCCGCACTCGATCGAGACGGCAAAGCCCGAGGGTGCTTCCATCCGGCATAGGAGGTCGCCGGCGCGGGCAATCTCGATCGTGCCGGCTTCCGCGGCAAGGTCGATCTCGCCACCGACGAGGAAGCGGATCTCTACCCGCAACGGTCGCGGTGCCCCGTGGAGCGAATCTTCGATGACGATGGCGTCGCCCTCGCGAGCGACGCGGCGGCGATGGCGGGCGCCAAAGCGGCCGCAATAGCCGTCGTGGCTCGCCGTCACCGACCAGCCCTGGCCTTCGCCCT
>NZ_CAXUJR010000042.1:0-8787 GCF_964251405.1 uncultured Methylobacterium sp. | reverse complement strand
GTGGTGTGGGCGCGGTTCGACCACGAGAAGGCCGATGAGGCACGGCTCTGCGACGCGCCCGCGATGCAGAGCGTGTTGTGGCTCCGGCTCTCTCGCAGGGCGAGGCGCATCGGCCCGCCCGCATTGTAGAGAGCGGTTCCGGGATCGATCAGGATTGGGATCCCGTCGATCCCGAACCACACTGCGAGCGCGTCGGCATGGCCATGCGCGGCCAAGGCCAGATATCCGAGAGGGCCGTGATCGACCACGAGGTCGAAGCGGCGCCCGGTGGCTCCCTGGTGAACGACCGTATAGCCCCCATCACGGAACAGGCTCACGCCGTCGGATGCGTGGCCGAAGCCGGCGGGCACGGCGAACAGGGCATCGCGCAGGTGCGGATCGCGAGCCGGCGGGAGGAGGTCGGCCCGGCCGGTCAAGCCGGCGATCGCCGCAACCACCGAGGCGACGTAGCGCGGTTCTCGGTCCGGGGGTTGGGCGACGACACGGCTCTCGTCGTCGTCCCCGATCGCGGGGACGTGCCCGTCGAGATCCATCAGCGTGCGCAGGAACCCGGCCGCCGCGACGAGGCGGTCGATCACCGCCGGTGCGAAGGGACGTCCCTCTGCCACGCCGATCAGGCCTGCGAAGGCGATCATCTCGCAGGCGAAGGCCTGATAGCTCGGCGATTGCTCGGCGCCGGCTCCGTCGGGCAGGATCTGCGCGAGAGCCTCCCTTTCGAGCACGGCGCGGCCGGCGGGCTCCCAAGCCTCGTCGAGATCGGGAACGAGGATGCCGGCGAGGAACAGGCCGAGCCCCTCGGCGACGCGGTGATTGTTCGCCGACGAATGCAGGGAGGGGAAGGCCGCGATCTGCCGGGCATGGGCGGCGACGAACCGCCGGATCATGACCCGGTCCTCTCGATCGAGCCCGTCCCGACCGAGGGCCGCCACGAGCAGCGTGACGGCGACGAGGCGCATTGCGAGTTCGATGCCCGAGCACCAATGGACGCCGCGATGAGGCGGGTTGGCGTCCGAGAAGTGGCGCAGGATCGTCAAGGCGAGGCGCCCGGCCGCCAGATCTCCCCCGGCCGCAAGGGCGGCCAGCGGATGCAGAACCTGGAGCCGCGCCGGCTCCCAGACGAACTTGACGTCGCCGGGGAGCGGGCCTGCCGGATCGTGCCCGCTACTTCGCAGGTCGATGCCAAGGAACCGGGCCTCGGTTCCGGGCCAGTCCCGTCCGGTGATGGGATCGCGGCGCCAGAACCCAGACGTGCCGGCCGACGCCCAGGGGACCATGGGCCAGTCGCGCCCGAAGAAACTCAGATTGCCATGGCCCGTGCGCTCGGCGCTCGCGACAATTTTTTCGCTCGCCGCGATGTCGGCGCTCGCCGTTGCGAGGCGGTCCCGGAAACTCGCGACTTCGTGAACGTCCCCGTCTGAGACATCTGCCGGCCAGCCCACGTACCGGCTTCGCCAGTGGCTTTTGACACGGGCCTCATGCAGCCGATGACCGAATTCGCGCGCTGACATCGCCCGAAGTCGAGACCAATACCAGAGGAGCCCACCGATCGATCCTGACGGGGCATTCGCGATCGACCTTGTCCGGGATTCTGGGTCTGAAATCGTATTAGTAATGCAATAACGATAATACGTTTCGAAAAGAGACATCATTGTTGAGTCAATGTCCTAAAAATGGACGAAGCCGGGCGTATTAATCTTTTGCGAAGGCTGTCATTGTTTGACAATCCGCAGATCGACTTCATATTGTCTTTAGACAACGGCGCTAACTTCTCTCATAAGCGTTTCACAAAGATATTCGAGATCATGAAAATCCTTTCTGTCTTCGGTACAAGGCCGGAGGCCATCAAGATGGCGCCGGTCGTCAAAGCCCTGGCCAAAGCCCCTTCCATCGACAGCCGTGTCTGCGTCACCGGCCAGCACCGAAGCATGCTTGACGACGTGATGTCGGCCCTCTCGATCAAGGCCGACTACGACCTCGATGTCATGCAGTCGAACCAGGGGCTGTCTGAAGTGTTCGCCCGCATCCTCTGTGGGCTTGATCCGATCCTGGCCGCCTGGAAGCCGGACTTCGTCCTGGTGCAGGGCGACACGGCGTCGAGCACGGCCGCCGCGATGGCGGCTTTCTACCGGCACATTCGCGTCGGGCACATCGAGGCCGGTCTCCGCACCGGCGACATGGCGAGCCCGTGGCCGGAGGAAGGCAACCGCCGGCTGACGGCGGTCGTGGCCACGCGCCACTATGCCCCGACGGACCGGGCACGCTCCGCATTGCTGGCGGAAGGGTACGCTGCGCCCACGATCCAGGTCACCGGAAACACCGTCATCGACACGCTCATGCAGACCGTGGCGGCAGTCGAACGGGAAGGACCGCTCAAGCGCAAGCTGAACGCGGAATTCGCGTGGATACCGACGGACAAGCGCCTCGTCCTCGTGACTGGCCACCGCCGCGAGAACTTCGGTGTCGGGCTCCAGAACATCTGTCGAGCCTTGAGCATGTTGAGCACAAGGCGCGACGTCCAGATCGTTTTCCCCGTACACCTGAACCCCAATGTTCGCGACGCAGTATTTCCGCTGCTCGGGAACAAGCCAAACATCAAGTTGATCGAACCTCTCGATTATCCACGCTTCGTCGCCATGATGGCGCGCTCGCACCTGATCCTTACGGATTCCGGCGGAATCCAGGAGGAGGCTCCCGCCCTGCGCAAGCCGGTACTGGTGATGCGGGACACCAGCGAACGCCCCGAGGCCATTGAGGCCGGTGTCGCCAGGCTCGTCGGGACCCAGGCCGCCGACATCGTCGCGGGCGTCTCGGCCCTGCTCGACGATCCCCTGCACTACGCCGCGATGGCCAATGGCGCGAGCCCGTTCGGCGACGGCCAGGCGAGTGCGAGGATCGTGGCCGATCTGCTCTGCCAGATCGACGAGCCGGCCAACGAGCCGTCGTCGGGCTTCCATCCCGCATTTGCCAGACCACGCATCGAGACAGGTCACACCGCCCGGGAGGGGCACCTTCAATGACGAGGACGTTCGAAACCATCTCCGTGATCGGGCTCGGCTACGTCGGCCTGCCGACGGCGGCCACCTTCGCATCCCGGGGACTTCGGGTGATCGGAGTCGACGTTCGCGAAGAGACGGTCGCGCGCATCAATGCGGGGCAGGCGCACTTCATCGAGCCCGATCTCGATATCGTCCTGCGTGCGGTCGTGACGGCGAACACCTTACGAGCCGTGACGCGTCCCGAAACGGCAGACGCGTACCTGATCGCAGTGCCGACGCCGATCCGCGACGACCACAGCGCGGATCTCTCGTTCGTCGAGGCGGCGCTTAGCTCGATCGCGCCCGTGCTCAAGCGAGGGGACCTCATCATCATCGAATCGACCTGTCCGGTGGGGACCACCGCCCGCGCCGCGCGGATCCTACGCGAGGCGCGGGGTGACCTCAGCTTCCCCGATCAGGCTCCCGAGAGCGCCGACATCCTGCTCGCCTATTGCCCGGAGCGCATCCTGCCGGGGCAGACATTGCGGGAACTCGTCGACAACGCACGGACCTTCGGCGGCCTCGACCGGCGCAGCGCCCTCGCGGCGCGCGACCTCTACTCGGTCTTCGCCCGCGGCCCGCAGCGGATCACCACGGCTGCGGCGGCGGAACTTTCGAAGCTCGTCGAGAACGCCTTCCGGGACGTCAACATCGCCTTCGCCAACGAGCTTTCGGTTGTCTGCGACGCGTTCGGCCTGGACGTCTGGTCGGTGATCGAGCTCGCCAACCTGCACCCGCGCGTGAACGTCCTCAGCCCCGGCCCCGGAGTGGGGGGGCACTGCATCCCCGTCGATCCGTGGTTCATCCACGAGGCGTTGCCTGACCACACCCCCCTGATCCGGGCCGCCCGCGAGGTCAACGACGCCAAACCGGGATTCATCGCCGACCGCGTCGCCAAGGTAGCGGGCCGCTTCCGCGAACCGACCGTTGCGCTGCTCGGCCTGTCCTACAAGCCGAACGTCGACGACCTTCGCGACAGCCCGGCCCTGAAGATCGCCCGCGATCTCGCAGCGCGCCGGATCGGTCGTCTCCTCGTGGTCGAACCGCATATCGAGGGCCTGCCCAAGGATCTCGCAGCGGAACCCGACGTCGCGGCCGCCTCCCTCGACGAGGCGATCGAACAGGCCGACGTGGTGGTCGTCCTCGTGGCTCACAATCGCTTCAAGAGCCTCAACAGAGGCGTGCTCGGACAGAAGGTCGTCATAGACGCGGTCGGCCTCTTGGCCCTCTCCGACGTCGCCTGACGCAAGCCACGACCAGAGAGGAAAGCCACGAGATGCGCACGCATTTGCTCGGACTGCCGGTCGACATCCTCAGCCGGGCCGACACGATCGCCATTGCGACGCAGGCCATGCGCGAGGGTCGTCCCTGTCAGCACGTGGCCCTCAACGTGGCCAAGCTCGTCAGTGCCCGACGTGACCCCGAACTCGACCGCGACATCCGCTCGAGCGACATCGTGGGCATCGACGGCATCGGGATCGCGTGGGCGCTCGGCCTGCTCGGCCGGAAGATCCCCGAACGGGTCGCCGGCATCGACCTGTTCGAGGGGCTGATCGCAATCTCCGCGACGCAGCGCTTCCGGCCCTACCTCCTCGGCGCCACGCGCGAAGTTCTGGAAGCGGCGATGCGGACCCTACAGGAGCGGCATCCGACCCTGGAATTCGCCGGCTGCCATCACGGTTATTTCGGTCCCGACGAAGAGGACAGGCTCTGCGAGGAAATCGCGAAGAGCGGGGCTGACGGGCTCTACGTGGCGATGCCGACGCCGCGCAAGGAGCGCTTCATGCTGCGCAATCGCCATCGCCTCGGCGTTCCCTTCGTCATGGGGATCGGGGGAACGCTCGACGTGATCTCCGGACAGGTCCGACGTGCGCCCCGCCTGATGCAGAGGCTGGGGCTCGAATGGCTCTACCGCATGAGCCAGGAGCCGCGGCGGCTGTCGGGACGCTATCTCAGGACCAACGCGACGTTTGCCGGGCTGCTCCTGCGCGAGCTCGGCACACGCGCCTTCGAACATTCTGGTGTCGATCGGCCGGCCGACGAGAGGCGGCCGTGACCGGTTCAGGCATTGCGGCGGGCGGCCAGCATCGGCCCGATCATGGGCTTCAGGACAAGGCCGGCCAGCGCCATGTAGACGGCCGCGCCCGCCGCGACCCGAAGCGCAAGACCCAGATTCGTGGGCGGATAGACGTCGAGCCGCACCACGGCGCACATCGCCAGAGCCGCGGCGATCAGGAGGGCGATGTCGCGCAGCGGCAGCTTGAGGCCGTAGCCGGCCATGGCGATGGCGAACCCGACGAGCGCACACACGCACGTCGCCGCGAGCACGCCGAGGCAGGCTCCGGCGAGCCCGGCCCAGGCGAGACCGACCGCGCAGAGGCTCATGGTCGCGACGGCCTCGACCGCGTTGAGCGCGAGGAGGGAACGCGGCCGTTCGGCGATCAGGAAGACCTGGTCGGCCAGGTGCATGCGCAGATTGCGCACGGCCGCGGCCGCCGCCGCGAGCGGCAGGACGATCCGCGTCGCCTCCTGGAATTCGGCGCCGACGACGGCCCGGATGAGCGGATCGGACACGGCGGCGATGCCGAAGGCGGCCGGTACCAGCAACCCGAACAGCAGGATCGCGGTGCGGCCGATCTGGTCGATCCCGGCCTGCGTGCCGCCCTGAGCCGCCTGCCGGACGGCAAGCGGGAACGCCGCGGCAGTGACGAGGGTGGCGACGACCGCGATCAGACGCTGGCCGAGATTCCATCCCACGGAAAGAAGGCCGAGCTGCACCAACCCTTGGCCGTGCTCGACCACGAGCCGGATGCCGTTCACCGAGAGCCATCCGAGGCCTCCGGCGACGAGCAAGGGTCCGCCATAGGCGAGAGCCCCGCGCAGGAGGTCGCGGTCCGGCGGCCAGTCGAGTCGCGTCTGCAGGTTCTGGCGCCGGGTCAGGACCGGCAGGATGGCGATCTGTACGACCGCGAATCCGGCGATCACCGCCGTGGCATCGGGCAGCAGCTCGAGGAAGGCGAGGCCGAGGGCGAAGCCGGCCAGGGGCCCGGCCAGCTGCACGATGGTGTAGGTGGTGACGTCTCCGAGTGCCCGCGCGCGCTCGCCAAGGTGGTTGTTGAGGCTGCGGCTGACCGCAAACGCAAGCGTGACGGCGACGAGCCCCGGTTCCGCGATATGGCCGGTGAGCGAAAGTGCCAGCAGCATCACGGGGACCTGCGTGAGGGCACAGAGAAGCATCACGCCGCTCTCCGCGCGGCGATAGCCGGACGGATCCGCGAGCGCAGGCAGGTAACGAACGGTGTAATGCGTCCACCACGACATGCCGATCAGGAAGGCAAGCTCCTGAACCGCGAGCATCAGAGAAATGAAACCGTAATCGGATGGTGCGATCCAGTAGGTCCAGGCCAGCACGGCGATAAACTGTGCCAGTGGTCCGACGAGTTGAGCCGGCAGGTAGTTCAGAGTCTGGCGAAGCAGCATCGAGACCGACCGTGATCGAGCGAACGACATCCAGCCGAGCCCCGTCGGGGAATGCGGTGGTCGACAAATTCCTATCGGCGAGGAGTCAGGAAACTCCGCGCCAGCGTGACACCCGGCCTGTGCCATTCCGGCACTGCGATCCTCTGGAGCCCACGATGCAGACCGAGCCCGTTTTCACGAACTGGACAGACCGGCACAGCCAACTCTGGGGCAACCAGCCCGTTCGTGTGGAGCATCGCCTCAACCGGTCGCCGATGTTCAGCATGGAAGGGCTCGCCGAGCTCATCGACCGCTATCCGCGCGAGCACTACAGCCTCGTGCAGATGGGCGCACCCGGCCAGCGCAAGCTGTGGCGGGAGGGCGAGATCGGAAACCTCACGGGTGCGGAGGTGATCCAGGCGATCTCCCGCGGCCGGATGTGGCTGAACTTACGCCGCGTCGCGCATGTCGACACCCGCTACCGCGACCTCGTCAACGCCATCTTCGGGGAACTCGGGGAACGGGTTCCCGGCTTCCGCTCGCAGGACGAGAGCATCGGCATCCTGATTTCTTCTCCCAACGCGCAGGTCTATTACCACGCCGATCTGCCCGGGCAGTCGCTGTGGCAGATCCATGGCGCCAAGCGCGTCTACCTCTATCCGGCCGTGAAGCCGTTCCTGGCGCCGGAGCACCTTGAGGACATCGCCCTCCTCGGCGTCGAGGTGAACATGCCCTACGAAGCCTGGTACGACGAACACGCGCAGGTGTTCGAGTTCAAGGCCGGCGAGATGCTGAACTGGCCGCTCAACGCTCCGCACCGGATCGAGAACCTCGACTGCCTCAACGTCTCGATGACGATGGAGTACTGGACCGAGGAGTTCAAGCGCGCCCAGGTCGTGACCGTCGCAAATGCCATCCTGCGCCATCGCTTCGGCCGCGTGGCGAAGAGCCGGTCCACCGAAGGCCTCGGGTTCTGGAGCAAGCGGGTCGCCCAGCGCCTTTTGCGCGACAGTGCCGCCCTGAAGCGCGAGCGCAAGGCTTTGCGGCCGATCAGCTTCCGGCTGGACCGCGAGCATCTCGGCGAGATCCTCGACCTGAAGGCTGCCTGAGGCGTGTCGCAACTGAGCGCTTCGAGCGATCGACGGGCGATGGCTGGAACGGCGATGACGGAGCGGTCGTTCACGATCGGAATCGACACCGAGTGGTCGTCGGCGCGTGCCGATTGGAACTCGGCGCTGGCGAGCGGAGCAGCGACGCCGTTCCAGCACGGCGTCGTCATGGATGCCTGGTACCGCGCCATGGCCGCACGGGCCGACATCCGCCCGCTGATCGTCACGATCCGCGACCGGATGACGGGCGCGCATGCGCTGAGCCTGGCGCTCGTGGGTACGACGTCAGGCGGCACTCGCACCATCGGCTTCGCCGATCTCGGCTTGATCGACTACAACGCCCCGATCCTGGGGCCGGCCGCACCGCGCGATGCGGCGAGTGCCGCCTCGCTCTGGAAGGCCCTCGTCAAGGCCCTGCCGCAAGCCGACGTCATCGATCTGCGCAAGATGCCGGTGACGATCGCCGGACGTCCCAACCCCCTGGCTCTCCTCGATACGCTGCCTTGCGCCCTGAACGGCAACCTGGTGCGGACCGGCGATGATTGGAACGCATATCACCACAACCTCAAACGCACGGTCCGAAAAGAGCTAGAGCGATCCTGGCGGGTCTTCACCCGTCATCCGAACGCCCTCTTCCGCGACGTGACGGAGCCGGATGAACGCCGCCGGGTCCTCTCCGCGATCGAGGAGCAGCAGCCGCTGCGGATGCTGGCGACGGGGAAGAGCTACGTCCTCGACGCCCCCTCGGCGGCGGCCTTCTACCGTAACCTCGTCGACGTTCCGGCGCAGGAGGGGACGGTGGCGATGACCGCCCTCATGGCCGGAGACACCGTCGTGGCAGCGTTGCTCGGGCTCAGGAATGCAGACGACTACATCATGGTCCGCATCAGCAATGCCGAGGGCGAATGGGCCAACGCGTCTCCGGGCAAACTCATCATCGACCGGTCGATGGCCCACCTGCATGCGCAGGGCTATCGCGCGTTCGATTTCAGCGTCGGCGACTACGACTACAAGCGCCGTTTCGGTGTCGAACCGACGCCGCTCGTCGACCTCGTCGCGCCACTCGGCTGGCGCGGCCTCTGGGCGACGGCGGAAAGCCGCGCCCGCAACTTCGTGCGCCGTCGTCCGACGGTCAGGCAATTCGCCCGGCGAATCCTGCGGCGCTGATCAGCCCGCCTTCGACA
>NZ_CAXUJR010000041.1:12080-27999 GCF_964251405.1 uncultured Methylobacterium sp. | reverse complement strand
GACCCGGATGGAGGGAAAGGAGCCGGAGCGCCGCCATTCGGCGTCTCCAGACGCTCCGACCCGGCAGGAGCGCGAACCGCAACGGGTCGAGGCGCTCGTCCGAAAGGTCGAGTCTTGCCGGTGGCCGTATCCTCTGCACCACCCTATTCGAGCTCCTCGCCGAACGTCGTCAGCGTCAGGGCCGGATGGTAGAAAGGATCGTGCCGTACCGTGTCGCGCCAGCGCGCCGCGAAACGATCGCCCTCCGCCTCGAACCTGCGGCGTTCCTCGCCGACCGGCGGACCGCGGCTCACCGATTCAAGATGCGACAGGGTCGCGTGCGGGGTCCAGACGCATTTGAAGCCAGCCGCGGCGACCCGCAGGCAGAAGTCGACGTCGTTGAAATCGATCGGGAAGGCTTCGGCATCGAAGCCGCCTACCGCGTCGTAGGTTGACTTGCGGACGACGAGGCAGGCGGCAGTCACCGCCGAGACCTCGTGGGCGACCCGCAACTGGCCGAGATGGCCCGGCGCGTCGCCGGCCCTGCGACGCAGGAGATGTCCGGCCCGGCCGCCAAGGCCGACGACGACGCCGGCATGCTGCAGCCGGCCGGATCCGTAAAGGAGCTTTGCTCCCACCGCCCCCACGTCCGGCCGGCAGGCCTGGCGGACCATCGCATCGAGCCATCCGGGTTCGAGGACGGCCACGTCATTGTTGAACAACACCACGATACCGTCGCGGGCTTGCGCGACCCCGGCATTGACCATGGCGGAGAAGTTGAAGGCCGCCGGAAACGGCACGATCCGAACCCGCGGATCGCCGCAGAGAGCCTCATAGTGGGCGAGGACGCCCGGATCGGTGGAGCCGTTGTCGACGATGACGAGCTCGATCGCCGGATAGGCTGTCTCGTGGAGCACGCCGCGGGTCGCAGGAGCGATCAGGTCGAGCCGGTCGCGCGAGGGGATCACGATCGTCGCCAGAGGGAGCGGTTCCGGTAGTGGCCAGAGCAGATCCGCGACGCCGTCCCGTACCATCACGCCGGCCGGCGATCCGATCTCGTGGAGGTGGCGTTCGAGGGCGGCGCCCTGCCCTGCCGTGCCGCCGCCTTGGCTGCGGCAGAGCACCCGAGGAATGTGGACCACGGTCGTGGCGGCACTCGCCGCGGCCAGCGCCAGGTCGCGGGCCAGATCGGCCGCATCGGTCAGTCGACGATCCACCAGGCGCTTGAGCAATGCGCTCGCGTAGAGCGTCGGCGTTCCTGGGTAACCCGTGACGAGAGCGAGGTCAGGGCTCCAGTCCGGCTTGAGCCGGGGCCGGGCATCTCCGCCATCGCCCTGGATCTCGTCGGCATAGACCATGTCCGGCGCCTCAGGGCCGTCCAGCACGGTTGCGAGGATGGCGAGGGCATCGGGGTTGAGGCGGTCGCCGGCATTGAGGATGCCGGCTGCATCGCTGCCACCGACGAGGTCACCGACCGTCGAAGCCCGGGACCACTCCAACGCCGCGATGCGCGTATCGTTCGGAAGTGACGGCGCGGATTCCGTCCAGGCGATCGTCAGGTGCCAGCGGCGATGGCTTTGGGCAACGAGACTGGCGATCGTCTGGCAGACCTGGTCGGCTTGTTCAGGCGCCGCCAGCAGGACGAGGGCGATGATCGGGCCGCCGGACGGCGCCGGCTCGCGTGCGGTCCTAACCGCTTGCCAGCGCGCAAAGCCGGAGAGAGGCGTCACAGCGCAACTCCCGCGCAGGATGTCACGGAACCGGCGCTCGTCGCCGCGGGCGAAGTGATAGAGGGCCGGTCCGGCGCGCAGCGGTCGCTTGATCAGGCATTCGGCAAACAGGCTGACGTTCCGGCGCAGGCCGACGCGCTCCAGCACGAAGTCGCTGCGCGGCTCGGCGGAAATGCGGATCTCGCTGACGTCCGGCGCCACGTAGCCGAGCCATTCCCCCCTGCCCTCACTGGCACCAGGCAGGACGAAGTCCTGGGCGACGCCGCCGGAGCGGATCATCCTGACCATCGGACGGAGCGGCCGGGCACGCGGCCGGCAGCGGTAATGCAGCACGATCCACCCGCCGCCGGGCGAACGCTCCAGCCTGAGGCGCCGGTCGAACAGCGGATCGTCCACGGTTTCCAGGGAGACGGTCGCGGCGCGTCCGTCCCAGAGGCGGTGGGGGCGTAGCGCCGATCCGAGGATGGGCCTGGCGGTCAGGATGTCGGCCGTCCGCGCTCCGATGCGGAGGCGTGCCTCGTGCCTCGGATCACTGCGCGGCCCCGGCGGTCTCGGGGGCCGCCGCTGCCGCAGCGGGCTTGCGCTTACGCGGTGCGGGCCGAGCCTGCGCTCCACCGAGGGTGACCGTGATGTCGTACTCGCCGGTCATCGCAGGCGGCACGATCAGGCCGTCCTCCACGACGGTGAACAGGCCCTGGGCCTGGCCGGGCGCCACGGCGACCGCGATCCTCTTCGAGCGCGAGACCACGACCTTGTCGCCGTACTTGATCGCGATCTGCAGGGGCGCCTCGAAACGCCCCGGGGCCCCGGCCGGGCCGAGCAGGACCTGGCCGGCCACGCCGACCTTGACGGTGATGCTGCCGTCCTGCAGCCGATTGCATTCGCGGGCGATGCGACCGAGCGTGATCTGGTTGCGCAGCGAGGCGTTGTCGCCACCCTTGCCGCCGAAGCTCCGCAATGCCGCTCCGCCTTCGGGCACGTCGACCGGCGGGCAATAGACCTCGCCGAGATCCTGGGGCTGAGACGGCGGCACCGTGGTGCCGCCATACTTGAACATGTTGCTGAGGAAGTTGCCTTCCTCCGCCACGGCACCGCCCGTCGCCGCGCTCGCGAGCAGGAGCAGGGCGAACAAGCCGAAAAGTGGGCCACTACGTCTGCGTTCGTCCATCTCGGTCACGCCCCTGCCGGACCCTTTCATTTCAGGCTCTGGAAGCCCTGCCCGAACCCCTTCATGGAGAGCGGGATGCCGACCCCCTCCTCCGGAGTCTGGAAGACGATGAAGGTCGCCTGCGCGCCGTTGCTGAACTGCTTGACGAGGCCGTCGTCCATGACGACCTCGGCGACGCAGCCCGTGCTCAGGCAGCGCACGAAACCGGCGCGGCCGACATCGGTCTGATCGATCTTGAGGCCGAGGCCGGAGGGCAGCAGGATGCCGAGCGGAGCGACCACGCGCAGGAGGTAGCCGCGATTGTCGGCGGTCTTCAGCACGATGACCACGAGGGTGAGGTTCGGGCGATCCTCGGCTGCCAGATACTGCACCAGCGCGCATTGCTCCGCCTTCGCGCCGGCGGGCGTCTCGCAGCGCAGCTGCCAGTCGCCGAAGGTGTTGCGCACCAGCCCCTGCGCCCCGGCCGGAGTCGCGGCTGCCATGATGACGGTTGAGAGGAAAACCAGGGAGATGGCCCACCGGGCGATGGCGGACGATCGCTGCGCGCGTTCGAGGGCGCGCAAGGCGCGATGCCGCAATCTACGCAACTCCACGCGTCGTTCCTTATTCCACATCCCGCCGGCGGTGGGACGTCGTCGAGATCGAGGTGTTCCGACCATGCCGAAGCATCCCGTGTCAAGCGATGCCGAACCCGTTCACGCGGTGCAAAGATACCTTGGACTATCGCAGCCTGTCCGCACGTTCTACTCGTTGCGGGCGACGATTCCCTGACCCACGGACCCCTCCATGCGGCGACTCGCCCTCTCCCTCACGTTGATCCTCGCCGGGCTCGCGCCGGCTTTGGCCGATCCACTGCCTGTCGGCGAAACGACCTATGTAGAGCGTTCGCTCAACCGCGACGGTCCGCTCGTCATCGAGCACCGGCCGATCGCTCGCGCCCCCGGCGGGCGCCTGTCCGGCAATTCCGCCGAGGTCGCGGGATTCTGCCGTGACGGCGGCCATGTCCGGCGGCGCGACGAGGCCGGCCGCCTTGTCATCGTCCGTCAGCGTGAAGTCTGCGACAACGTCGCGCCGCGCACGCTCGCGCCGGGTTTCGTGGATCCGCGCCCGACATGGCCGGCGGAAGCGATCCGGCGTCAGCGCGTCCTGCGCTCGCGCGGCTGAGGCACGTCAACCGCCCTGCGCGAGCAGGCGGCTGAGGGCGACGACGTCGCCGTGGTTGCCGGTGAGCAGGTCGGTCACGTCGCCGTCGACGAGGGCGGTGACGTGGCGGCAACGCAGGGCGTAGCGTCCGGCCGTACAGGTACAACGCAGGCTGAGGCCCGCCGGCCTCGCCTCAAGTGTCACCTCGTAGCGGTTGCCGGTTCTGCCGCGCATGCCGAAGCGAAGCTGAGGCACGGTCCTGCTGCGCTCGCGGCCCGCGGGGCGCGGCGCCTCGTTCGGTTCGTCCGAGCGCGGCTCCGTCGCAAAGCCTAAGGATCGGGCCAGGTTCGGAATGTCGCCTGTGCCACGCTCACGGACGGCCGCCAGTGCGATCTCGGCGCAGGCATAGGCGTCCTCGCCGGCATCGTGGTGCTCGAAGCGGATGCCGAGGCGGGCCGCGACCTTCCCGAGGCCGCAGCCTGCGGGGTCCGGGAACACTTTTCTCGCCACTTGAAGGGTGCAGAGCGAGGCGAAGGGCGGCACCGCCAAGCCGTAGGCCGCCAGTGAGGATCGCAGGACACCGAGATCGAAGCCCGCATTGTGGGCGAGGATCAGCCCGCTCGACAGATCGGGCAGGAACTCCGCCATCGCGTCCGGGAATTCCGGCAGGTGACGGACATCAGCCGGCAGGATGCCATGGACCCGGATGTTGCCCGGCGAGAAGCGCAGCTCGCGCGGCCGGATCAGCCGCGATTGCCGCCGGACCACGACGCCACCCTCGATCCAGGCGAGGCCGACGGCGCAGGCGCTGTCGCGGCGCTCGTTGGCGGTCTCGAAGTCGAGGGCGACGATCGGCCGGCTCACGCGGCCTCCACCAGGGCGAGCCAGTCCTCCTCGCTGATCACTCTCACCCCGTGTTTCTCGGCATCCTTCAGCTTCGAGCCCGCCCCCGGGCCGGCCACCACGAGGTCGGTACGGGCGGAGACCGAACCCGAGACCTTGGCTCCCAGACGTTCGGCGGTGGCTTTCGCCTCGCTGCGGGTCATGCGTTCGAGCGAACCGGTGAAGACCACGGTCTTTCCGGAGAAGGCCGCCGACTGGGCCGGAGCGGCCGGTGCCTCGGTCGTAACCTCTGCGAGAAGCGCGCGCACCGCGGCGTCGTTATGCGGCTCGGCGAAGAACTGGATCAGCGTATCGGTGGCTACCGGCCCGACCTCGCCGTCGTCGGCGAGCATGCGATAGGCCTCCCCCGGCCGCTGGCACGCGGCTCGGGCGAGTGCCGCCCGGATCGCGTCGGAACTGCCGTAATGCGCCATCAGGTTCTCGCGCTGCGCGGAGGTCAGGCGACGCCCCGACGCCATCCCCTCGATCGCGGCGGTATCCCCGTCCTCGGCCGGCTGATCCTCGGCAAAGCCGCCTTCGACGAGCCGGTCGCGGGTGGTCGGCCCGATCCGGGGCACCGCGGCGAGTTCGATCCAATCCGGCCCCGCCTGCGCCTCGGCGGCGCGCGCGATGGCTTCCATCAAGGTCGCCATGTCGGGGAACCGTTTGGCCAGGGCCTTCGCGGTCGATTCGCCGATCTGTGGGATGCCCAGTGCGAAGACGAAGCGATTGACTGGGAGCCGTCGGCGCTCCTCGACCGCCGCGACGAGGTTCTTGATCGCCCGGTCCTCGTCCTCGCCCTTCTTCTTTGTGGGCTTCTTCGGCGCCGCCTCACCCTCGGCGCGGCGGGCCGCCGACAGCGCCTCGCGCCGGGCCACCACCGCGCGTTTCAGGTCGTCGAAGGCCAGCCGGAACAGGTCGGCCGGCTGCCTCACGACTCCGGCTTCGAACAGGACCTCGATATAGGTCTCGCCAAAACCCTCGATGTCGAAGGCGTTGCGCGAGACGAAGTGCTTGAGCCGCTCCACCCCCTGGGCCGGACAGATCAGCCCGCCCGTGCAGCGCCGTACCGCGTCGATCTGGCCGGTACGCGGGTTCAGAGCGCGGATCGCACGGCTGCCGCAGGCCGGGCATTCCGTCGGGAAAACGAAGGGCTGAGAGTCAGGCGGCCGCTTCTCGATGACGACGTCCATGACCTTCGGGATGACGTCGCCGGCCCGTTGGACCACTACGGTGTCACCGACGCGGATGTCGCGGCCATCGCGGATCGGCTCGCCGGCGCCGCCGACGCCTTGGACGTAGCCCTCGTTATGCAGGGTCGCGTTCGAGACGACGACGCCGCCGACGGTGACGGGCCGCAATTTCGCCAGCGGGTTGAGCGAACCGGTGCGCCCGACATTGATCACGATGTCCTCGACCACCGTGAACGCCTTCTGGGCCGCGAACTTGTGCGCCAGCGCCCAGCGCGGCGCCCGGCTGACGAAGCCGAGCCGGCGCTGCAAGTCGAGGTCGTCGACCTTGTAGACGACGCCGTCGATGTCGTAGCCGAGGTCGGCCCGCTGTGCCTCGATGCGGCGGTAGTGAGCAATCATCGCCTCTGCCGAGTCGCACAAAGCCGTCAGCGGATTCACCGGCAGGCCCCATCCCGCGAAGGCCGCGATCATGCCCGACTGGGTGCTTACGGGCAGGCTCGACATCTCGCCCCACGCATAGGCGAAGAACTTCAGCGGCCGCGAGGCGGTGATGGCGGAATCGAGCTGGCGCAGCGATCCGGCGGCCGCGTTGCGCGGGTTGGCGAAGGGCGGCTTTCCCAAGCTCTCCTGGCGCGCGTTGATGCCCGCGAAATCCTGGTGCGACAGGTAGACCTCGCCGCGGACCTCGCAGATCTCGGGGACGTCGCTGCCCGTCAGGCGCTCCGGGATGTCCTCGACCGTGCGGGCGTTGGCCGTGACGTCCTCGCCGACTTCGCCGTCGCCGCGGGTTGCAGCGGTAACGAGCCGCCCGCCCTCGTAGCGCAGGGACAGCGAGAGGCCATCGATCTTCGGTTCGGCGGTGAAGGAGAGCGGCGACGCCTCGGACCACGCCAGGAACCGACGCACGCGGCGGACGAACTCTTCGACTTCGGTATCGGCAAACGCGTTGCCGAGTGACAGCATCGGCACCGCGTGCCGGACCTTGGCGAACTTTTCCGAGGGCTTGGCTCCGACCGACGCGCTGGCCGCGCCGGTACCGGCGAGATCCGGAAACCGGTCCTCGAGCCGTTCGAGGCGTCGGCGCAGGGCATCGTACTCGGCATCCGTCAGGATCGGCGCATCCTCGCCGTGATAGAGCCGGTCGGCCTCCGCGATCTCGGCCGAAAGGACCGCGTGCTCCGACCGGGCATCCTCCGGCGTCAGGGTTTCGGACAGGTCGTCGGACGAAGCTGCGGACATCGGTACGGTTCGGAGAGGTCGACGGGGAGCGGCCTTATAGCATCCGCGAACTCGTGAAGGGGATGGGGCCTTGCCGCATCGGAAGCGAGGGACGACATCGGCCCTGTGCGCTGCCGCACACCCGGTCCGTAACCGGCATCCGGCATCACGCGAAGATCAGCGTCGGACCGCTCGTCGTTTCCACAGCGTCGGATCCCGCCTCAAGGAACCGGACACCGCATGCCCGTCACGCCCACCTTCGCCGCACCGTGGCGCGACCGCGCCGGCCGCCTCTCGGAACTGAAGCTCGCCACCTTGCTGTTCGCGCTTGCGCCGGGGCTCTGGCTCGCCGGGTCCTACGGCCTCGACACGCTCGGCCCGAAGCCGATCACCGCCCTCACCCACGCCACCGGCGACTGGGCCATCCGATTCCTCCTGCTCTCGCTGGCGGTCACCCCGCTGCGGCGCATCGCGAACTATCCCAAGCTCATCCTAGTGCGGCGCATGCTCGGCCTGACCGTGCTGGCCTATGCAGTGATCCACCTGTGCCTCTACGTGGTCGACCAGAACTTCCTCATCGGCAAGGTCGTGTCCGAGATCGCGCTGCGGTTCTACCTTACCATCGGCTTCGTCGCCCTGGTCGGGCTGGCGGTGCTCGGTGCCACCTCCACTGACGGCATGATCCGGCGCCTCGGCAAGGCCTGGCCGCGCCTCCACAAGGCCGTCTACGCGATCGCGGCTTTGGGCTTGTTCCACTACTTCCTGCAGACCAAGATCGACGTTTCTGCCCCGGTCTTCTGGACGGGCCTGTTCATCATCCTGATGGGCTGGCGCGGCATGCATCGGTTCCGGGTCCCGACGAACCCGCTGACGCTCACCGGCCTCGCGGTGGCTGCAGCGATCCTCACGGCCCTGGTCGAGGCCGCTTGGTACGGACTCAAGAGCGGCGTGCCCGCGAGCGCGGTGCTGGGCGCCAACCTCGATTTCTCCTACAGCATCAGGCCGATGTGGTGGGTGTTCGGCTACGGGATGGTGCTGCCGCTGCTCAACGTCGTGCGGACCCTGACCGAGAAACCGAAGGCGAATGTCCGCCCCTCCCCGCACCGGGCCGTCGCCGCCGAGTAGTGCGGCCACCTTGCCGTTCCGGCGATCGGCGCGCACAAGGCCGCCGATCGCGCGGTCGCGAGGGAGACATGTCCATGGCCCGTTGGCCGATCGCCGGATGCCTTGCCGGTCTCGTCTGTGCGACTGCAGCCTCCGCCGCCTGCCTCGCTCCGACGCCACCTGCCGTCGAGCAGAGGCCGACGAAACCCGCGGTGCCGGCAAAGCCCGCCTGCCTCGATGCCAAGGGCGGCTGCCCGGGTTGGGAAGCCTACAGCTTCAACGACGCGGTCAAGGCCTACAACCTCCAGCTCGAAGCCTATCGCCCCCTGGCCGAGGCCTACGTCAAGGCACTCAACGCCTATGTGAAGGCGAGTTCGGACTACGCGCAGTGCGAGGTGAAGGCGTTGCAGTAGCCGGAGGCCTGCGAACCATCGGGTGCCTTCGCCGAGCCCGGCACGGGCCATATCGAAACCGGCCATAAGCTGGCTGGCTCCTTTCGTCTGCCCCGCATCATCCACTACCTCGAGGTCGACCCGAAGAAGCGTCTCGTGATCCATCATCGTTGTGGCGATGGCGAGCTCATCGAAACACGCCTCGTTTCGGACGGCAGTCTCGATCTCACCCCACCAGATGTGGTGATCGGCGTCGCGGATGTCTTCGCTGAGCCTTGATACGCCACTGGCTTGACCCTCACCGGGCCTGGTGCGACAGCCCGGGCAGAGTTCAGCCCGTGAGGCCGCCCGCATGTCAGAATCCCTCGACCTCCTCGTCCTCGGCAACGCCATCGTCGATGTCATCGCGCGCACCGACGACGCCTTCCTCGGTGCGCAGGGCGTGACCAAGGGGGCGATGCAGCTCATCGACGAGGAACGGGCCGAGGCGCTCTTCTCGGTGATGGGACCGGCGACGATCGTGTCGGGCGGGTCGGGGGCCAACACCGCGGTGGGCGCAGCACTTCTCGGTGCCAGAACCGGCTTCGTCGGCAAGGTCCGCGACGACGAGCTCGGCGGCCTGTTCGCCCACGACCTCAAGGCGACGGGCGTCGCCTTCTCGGTGCCCGCCGCCACCGACGGGCCAGCCACGGCCCGCTGCTTCGTCCTCGTCACGCCGGACGGCGAGCGGACGATGAACACCTATCTGGGCGCCTGCCAGGGCCTGACGCCGGCGGACGTGGACGAGGCCCTCGTGGCGAAGTCCCGCGTCGTCTACCTCGAAGGCTACCTGTGGGATCCGCCCGCGGCCAAGGATGCCTTCCGCAAGGCGGTGCAGATCGCCCACACGGCCGGCAACGCAGTGGCGCTGACCCTGTCGGACGCCTTCTGCGTCGGCCGCTACCGCGAGGAGTTCCTGGGCCTGATCCGCGACGGCAGCATCGACATCCTGTTCGCCAATATCGGCGAGCTGCAGAGCCTTTACGAGACGGACGACCCAGACGCCGCGCTGAAGGCTCTGCGCGACGAGCGCAACGGACGCGGCATGCACCTGCTCGGCCTCGTCACCCGTTCGTCCGAGGGCGCCGTGGTGGTCAAGGGCGGCGAGATCCGTTCGGTCCCGGCCTCCCCGGTTCGCGACCTCGTCGACAGCACGGGCGCCGGGGACCTCTTCGCCGCGGGTTTCCTTGCCGGCCATGCCCGCGGTCTCGATCACATCGCTTGCGCCCGTCTCGGTGCCCTGGCGGCAGCCGAGGTCATCCAGCATATCGGCGCCCGGCCCCAGACCGACCTCGTGGCCCTGGCCAAGGCACAGGGGATCGTCTGAGCCCTCAGAGCCTCAGCAGCACCTTGCCCATCGCCTCGCGGCGCTGGAGAATACCGAGTGCCGCGACGTAATCGTCGAGCGGATGCACGCTGTCGACCTTCGCCGTCAGTCGGCTCTGCGCCACCCATTCCAGCAACTGCAGCTGGTTGGCGCGATGCGCCTCCGGTTCGCGCTCGACGAACACGCCCCAATGGACGCCCTGGATGTCGATGCCCTTCAGGAGGGCGAGGTTCAGGTGAATCCGCGGGACCTCTCCGGCCGCGAAACCGATCACGAGGTAGCGACCCTTCCACGCCAGCGACCTCAGTGCCGGCTCGGCATGATCCCCGCCGATCGGATCGTAGACGACGTCGACGCCCGTGCCTCCGGTCAGCGTCCGTAAAGCCTCACGCAGATTGTCCTTCGTGTAATCGACCAGATCATGGGCGCCATGCTCCTCGGCGACGGCGAGCTTGTCGGGCGAGGAGGCGCAGGCGATGACCCGCGCGCCCATCAGCGCCCCGAGTTCCACTGCCGCGAGGCCGACGCCGCCGGAGGCGCCGAGCACCGCCAGGGTCTCGCCGGGCTGGAGCCGGGCCCGATCCCGCAGGGCATGGAGCGTGGTTCCGTAGGTGATCGTGAGGCCAGCGGCCTGCTCGTCGGTGACAGCGTCGGGCACGCGCACGAGGGTGCCGGCCGGAACGGCGATGCGCTCGGCGCAGGTGCCGAACTTGGCATAGACGACGACACGGTCACCGATCGCCACGCCCGTCGTGCCCTCGCCCAGCGCCTCGACGATGCCGCAGGCCTCGCCGCCCGGCGAGAACGGCAGCTCCGGCTTCACCTGGTAGCGCCCGGCGATGATCAGCGTATCGAAGAAGTTGAGGGCGGCGAGCGTCACCCGGACCAGGGCCTCCCCCGGCGCCGGGACCGGATCGGGGAGGGTCTCGACGCCAAGGTCGTCCGGGCCGCCGAGGCGGGTGCAGAGCAGTGCCTTCATCGTGACGTCCTTCGAGGCGCCGTACCGGTCACGCCGAGCGAGCGGCGCTGAGCATATAGTTGACGGCGGTATCGCGTGCCTGGCTCCAGCGGTCGACGAGCGGATTGTAGACGACCCCGGCGACGTCCGTCACCGAGAGCCCTCCCTTCGCGATGTCCGCCGTCAGCTCGTCGGGCCGGACGAACTTGTCCCAGTCATGGGTGCCCTTGGGCAGCCATCCGAGCACGTATTCCGCGCCGACGATGGCGAGCGCGAAGGAGCGCATGGTCCGGTTGATGGTGGCGGCGAACAGGAGCCCTCCGGGCTTCACCGCCGCGCAGGCGGTAGCGAGAAACGCGCCGCGGTCGGCGACATGCTCCACCACCTCCATGGCGAGCACGATGTCGAAGCGGGCGCCCCCCGCGACCACGGCCTCGATCGTCTCCTCGCGATAATCGACGCGCAAGCCTTCCGCTTCGGCATGGGCGCGGGCCACGGCGATGTTGGTGGGGGCCGGGTCGAGCCCCGTCACCGTCGCACCCAACCGTGCCAAGGGTTCCGAAAGGACGCCGCCGCCGCAGCCGATATCGACCACCGTCAGGCCGTCGAGGGAGAAGGGCTTGCTCGGATCGCGGTCGAACCGACGGCAGGCGGCGTCGCGGATATAGGCGAGGCGCACCGGGTTGAAGCGGTGCAGGACGCGCATCGGACCGGCCTCGTCCCACCAGGTCGCTGCGATCGCCTCGAACCTGGCGACCTCGTCGCGGTCGATGGAGGAGGCTCTGCGTGCGCTCATGAAACCCGCCCGTGTTCTGCCGCGAGGCGGCACTCGTCCGGTCATGTCGGATTGTTGACAGGTCCGGGCCACCCTTGTACCCGCCGGACGCCCGCCGGGTGAAGCCCTGACGATCGAACGACCGGCCGATGAGGCCGCGGCAGCCTGGCGCGTCCGCGCCCGGCCGGGTCCCGATGCGTCGCTTGTTTCGGGCTTCGGGGCCGATTGCACGAGAAAGACGATACGGACGCGACATGCCCCGTTTGGTGATGAAATTCGGCGGCACGTCCGTCGCGAACCTCGACCGCATCCGCAACGTCGCCCGCCACGTCGCCCGCGAGGTCGCTGCCGGCTACGAGGTGGCGGTGGTGGTCTCGGCGATGTCGGGCAAGACCAACGAGCTCGTCGGCTGGGTCAAGGATGCGGACACGCTCTACGACGAGGCGGAATACGACGCCGTGGTCGCCTCCGGGGAGCAGGTCACCTCCGGGCTTCTCGCCATCGCGTTGCGCAAGGACGGCATCAAGGCGCGGTCCTGGCAGGGTTGGCAGATTCCGATCCTGACCTCCGATGCGCACGGATCGGCCCGGATCGCCGACATCGACGGGTCGCGCCTCGATGCCGGCTTCCGTCGCGGCGAAGTGGCGGTGATCGCCGGCTTCCAGGGCATGCATGCGGAGAGCGGCCGGCTCACGACGCTCGGCCGGGGCGGCTCCGACACCAGTGCGGTGGCGATCGCCGCCGCCATCGGTGCCGAGCGCTGCGACATCTACACCGACGTCGACGGGGTCTACACCACTGACCCCCGCATCGTGCCCAAGGCCAGGCGCATGGAGCACGTGACCTTCGAGGAGATGCTGGAGATGGCCTCGCTCGGGGCCAAGGTCCTGCAGGTCCGCTCCGTCGAGCTCGCCATGGTCCACCGGGTGCCGACCACCGTCCGCTCCAGCTTCGACCCGCCCGACAACGCCCGCCCGGGCACCCTCATCTGCGACGAGGATACAAGCGTGGAACAGCAGATCATCACGGGGATCGCCTTCTCCAAGGACGAGGCCCAGATCACCCTGCGCAACCTGAAGGACAGCCCCGGCATCGCCGCCGCGATCTTCGGACCGCTCGCCGACGCCAATATCAACGTCGACATGATCATCCAGACCGTGTCCGGAGACCAAGCGACCACGGACATGACCTTCACGGTGCCGGCCGCCGACTACGAGCGCGCTCGCACCATCCTCGACGGTCAGAGCGGCACCATCGCCTTCGGTCAGATCGAGGGCGCGACCGACGTGGTCAAGGTCTCGGCGATCGGGGTCGGCATGCGCAGCCATGCGGGCGTGGCCGCCAAGGCTTTCCGGGCGCTGGCCCAGAAGGGCATCAACATCCGCGCGATCACGACATCCGAGATCAAGTTCTCCGTCCTGATCGATGCGGCCTACACGGAGCTTGCCGTTCGCACGCTCCACTCGCTATACGGCCTCGATCAGGCCTGAACCACGCGTCGCGCGTAGCGCAGGACTTGCCTGTAACGCAGGACCCTGCCTGCTGCGTCTGCGGGAATGGCGTATGGCTCAGAAGCTGGATTGACGACACCATGCCCGCTGCGCCCGGAGGCCCGCGCCTGCTGCTGCGCCGCCTCCGCGAAGCGATGGCGGAGCCGGTCAGCCCACAGGCACGCCTGGACCGCATCGTCACCCTGATCGCCGCGAACGTTATCGCGGAGGTGTGCTCGGTCTACGTACTCAGCGACGACAGCACCCTCGAGCTGTTCGCAACCGAGGGCCTGAACCGCAGTGCCGTCCACCTGACCCGGATGCGGGCGGATGAAGGCCTCGTCGGCCTCATCGCAAAGACGGCCGAGCCTCTGTCGCTGTCGGACGCCCAGTCCCATCCCGCCTTCTCCTATCGGCCTGAGACGGGGGAAGAGGCCTATCACGCCTTCCTCGGCGTGCCGCTGCTGCGGGCCGGCAACACGCTCGGCGTCCTCGTCGTGCAGAACCGCACCTACAGGGTCTATTCGGAGGAGGAGATCGAGGCGCTCCAGACCACCGCGATGGTGCTCTCCGAGATGATCGCTTCGGGGGAGCTGCAGTCTCTCGCTCCAGGAGCCGGGAGTTCCGCGAGACGTCCTGTGAGCCAGCGCGGAGTCGCGCTCGCCGATGGGATCGGGCTCGGGCACGTCGTTCTCCA
The DNA here is from genome assembly GCF_964251405.1 of uncultured Methylobacterium sp. Lineage (GTDB taxonomy): Bacteria > Pseudomonadota > Alphaproteobacteria > Rhizobiales > Beijerinckiaceae > Methylobacterium. Next base: position 13,904 of record NZ_CAXUJR010000041.1, on the reverse strand, counting down.
CGAGCCGCGCATCGTCGTGAAGACGCTCATCGCCGAGAATGTCGAGCGCGAGGTCGAGCGGCTGGAGGAAGCGATCGGCGAGGTCCGCTCGGCCATCGACGACCTCGTCGAGCGTGGCGACGGCATCGGCACGGCCGAATCGCGCGAGGTCCTCGAGACCGTGCGCATGTTCGCGCATGACAAGGGCTGGCTGCGCCGGATGCGCGAGGCCGTGCATTCCGGCCTCACGGCGGAAGCCGCGGTGGAGCGCGTCCAGTCGGACAACCGCGCCCGGATGATGCGCCAGAGCGACCCCTATCTCCGGGACCGCCTGCACGACCTCGATGATCTCGCCAACCGCCTCCTGCGCACGCTGATCGGCGACGAGGCCTCGGGCGCCCTGCGGGTGCTGCCCGAGAACGCGATCCTGGTGGCGCGCTCCATGGGGCCGGCCGCCCTCCTCGAATACGACCGCACGGCCCTGCGCGGCGTCGTGTTGGAGGAAGGCGGGCCGACGAGCCACATCGCCATCGTGGCCCGTGCCCTCGGCATCCCGGCGGTGGGCGAGATCGCCAACGCCACGGCCCTCTGTGATTCGGGCGACGCCATCATCGTCGACGGCGTTACCGGCGAGATCCAGGTCCGGCCCGGCCCCGAGATCGAGGCGGCCTATGCCGAGATGGTGCGCCTGCGCGCCCGCCGGCAGGAACAGTACCGTGCCCTGCGCGACGTGCCGGCGGTCACCGCCGACGGCGTCGCGATCGGCCTTCAGCTCAATGCCGGGCTGCTCATCGACCTGTCGCACCTGCAGGAGACGGGCGCCGCCGGCATCGGCCTGTTCCGCACCGAATTGCAGTTCATGGTCGCGCAGCGCATGCCCTCGGCGGCCGAGCAGCAATCCTTGTACGAAGCCGTGTTCGCCGCCACCGGCGACCTGCCGGTGACCGTCCGAACCCTCGACATCGGGGGCGACAAGATCCTCCCCTACATGCCGGCCTTGGAGGAGGAGAACCCGGCGCTCGGGTGGCGTGCCATCCGCATCGGCCTCGACCGGCCGGCGCTGCTGCGGGTGCAGCTCCGTGCGCTCCTCAAGGCGGCAGGTGGGCGGCCCCTCAAGATCATGTTCCCGATGGTGGCGACGGTGGACGAGTTCGTCCGCGCCAAGGCCATCGTCGATCGGGAGAAGGCGCATCTGCGGCGCCATGGGCATGCCCTGCCGAGCGAGTGCCGCCTCGGCGTCATGGTCGAGGTGCCCTCGCTGCTGTTCCAGATCGACGAGATCGCCAAGGTTGCCGACTTCCTGTCGGTGGGCTCCAACGATCTCATGCAGTTCCTGTTCGCGGTGGACCGCGAGAACCGTCGGGTCGCCGGTCGCTTCGATACGTTGAGCGTACCGGCCCTGCGCGCGTTCAGGCTCATCGCCGAGCGGGCGAACGCCGCCGGTTGCCCCGCCACCGTCTGTGGCGAGATCGGAGGACGACCGCTGGAAGCCATGGCCCTCATCGGCCTCGGCTATCGGCATCTCTCGATGTCGCCGGCGGCGATCGGGCCCGTGAAGGCGATGGTGCTCGGACTCGATACGACCGCGATCACCGCCTTCATCGAAGGCGAGATGCTGCGCGCGCCGGTCGGCGCCACGCTGCGACCGGCGCTCGCCGCCTTCGCCAAGGCGCACGGCGTGCCTATCTAGATCAGCGAGCCCGTCATCGTGGGCGGCGATCCGGTGATGCGGCCGGCCGACGTTCCGTTTCCCCGGCACCTCCCTCACGCCGGGCACTTCCTCACACCCAGCACTTCCTCACACCCAGCACTTCCTCACACCCAGCACTTCCTCACACCCAGCAC
>NZ_CAXUJR010000041.1:0-11980 GCF_964251405.1 uncultured Methylobacterium sp. | reverse complement strand
CCCAGCACTTCCTCACACCCAGCACTTCCTCACACCCAGCACTTCCTCACACCCAAGAGTACCCAGCGGGCAATGACCCCACTTCCTCCCGACCGGCTCGATGCCATCTTGACGCGGCACGACATCGTCACCGCGATGCTGAGCGCCGGTTCCGCCGATTCCGAGACCTTCGTCCAGCTCTCGCGCGAGCTCTCCGAGCTCGAAGGGGTGGTCGCGGCGATCCACGCCTATCGTGCCGCCGCCGACAACCTCGCCGGCATCGAGGGGCTGATCGACGAGCCCGGCAGCGATGCCGAGATGCGCGCGCTCGCCGCCGACGAGAAGCCCGAGGCCGAGGAGGCCGTCGAGCGCTCTCACCGGGCCTTGCAGCTCATCCTGCTGCCCAAGGATGCGGCCGACGAGAAGAGCGCCATCCTGGAGATCCGCGCCGGCACCGGCGGCGACGAGGCCGCCCTCTTCGCCGGCGACCTCTTCCGGATGTACGCGAAATACGCGGACCTCAAGGGCTGGAAGGTCGAGGTGATCTCTGAGAGCGAAGGCACGGTCGGGGGATACCGGGAGGTCATCGCCGAGGTGAAGGGCAAGGGTGTCTTCGCCAAGCTCAAGTTCGAAAGCGGAGCCCACCGCGTCCAGCGCGTGCCCGACACCGAGACCCAGGGGCGCATCCACACCTCCGCCGCCACGGTGGCGGTGCTGCCCGAGGCCGAGGAGGTCGACATCGTCGTCAACGACGCCGACCTGAAGATCGACACCATGCGCTCGCAGGGCGCGGGCGGGCAGCATGTCAACAAGACGGAATCGGCCATCCGCATCACACACCTGCCGAGCGGGATCGTGATCTTCGTCCAGGAGGAGCGCTCGCAGCACAAGAACCGGGCACGCGCCATGTCGCTGCTGCGTTCCAAGCTCTACGACGCCGAGCGCACCGCCAAGGACGCGGTGCGCGCCGCCGACCGCAAGTCGCAGGTCGGGTCGGGCGACCGGTCGGAGCGCATCCGTACCTACAACTTCCCGCAGGCGCGGGTGACGGACCACCGCATCAACCTGACTCTCTACAAGCTCGAGGAAGTGCTTGCCGGCGAGGCGCTAGACGAACTCGTCGACGCCCTCCTCACCGAGCATCAGGCGGAACTCCTGGCCGCCGACGGGATGGCGTGACGACTTTCGACGCGCACCTCACCCGCCGGGCGGCCCTCGACCTCGCGGAGCGTGTCCTGGCCGGCGGGGACATCGACGCCGCGCCTGGGGATGCCTGTCATCTGACGCTGCACGCCCTCGGGGTAACGCGGACGGACCTCGTCCTCCACGGCGACCGCGCCGTCGGCGAGATGGCCGCGACGCGTCTCGCCGCTTCGATAGAGCGACGACTCGCCGGCGAGCCGGTGGCGAGGATCCTGGGCGAATGGGAATTCTGGGGGCTACCCTTCGCCCTCTCGCCCGAAACCCTGGTGCCCCGGCCGGATACCGAGACCTTGGTCGAGACCGTGCTGGCGCGATGGCCGGATCGGGCACGTCCCTTGCGCCTCCTCGACCTCGGCACCGGTACGGGATGCATCCTGATCGCATTGCTGACGGAATACCGACACGCCTTCGGCGTCGGGATCGATCTGTCTCATGCCGCGCTGCTGACCGCGTCCGCCAATGCGCGAGTGAACGGTGTCGCAGATCGCAGCGCCTTCGCGGCCATGTCCTGGTGCGATGCTCTGGCCGGTTCCTTCGACGTGATCGTGTCGAACCCGCCCTACATCGCCGGGGATGTGATCGCCGGGCTCTCCACGGAGGTCCGGTGCCACGACCCGCGGCTCGCCCTCGATGGCGGCGACGATGGCCTCGAGGCCTATCGCAGCATCCTGGAGGCCCTGGCACGGGTCGGCCCCGGATTCCTGGCGCCTGGCGGCACGCTCCATCTCGAGATCGGTTTCGATCAGGCCGCGGCCGTATCCGACCTCGCTCGCCATGCCGGTTTCGCGGAGGTCGTCGTCGCGCGCGATCTCGCGGGGCATGACCGAACTGTCAGCCTCGGCCAGTTCAATGTCCGGCCCGATCGAACGGGTCCGTTGGGCGGCATCGGCGGCTGATGGAAAAAATGCTTGTTGCGCGATCGGCAAACGGCTAACGTCTTCCCGCAGGTCGTAAGCGGACTGTTAAGTCGGCTTGTCGTAGAAACGGTCGCGGATCCATCCAGGACGGTTTCTAGGCGATCTCCCCGTGATCAGGCAGACGCGCATCTTGGATGCCGCAGGGGCCTGGTCCTTTCGAACCTGACAGGCGACGTTTTCCTGCCAAGGCGCCCTGGACGCGAGCGCGAGCCCGGTTGACGGACAGACGGCGACAGATCGATCGCGGATAGCTCGGGTTGTCCGATGACGGCGACGAGCCCTGATCGGGTCACCGCTGCGGACCGGAAACCGCCCACCATCAGACGCTCCGATATGAACGAGGGTCAATCGAGACCGATGAGACCAAACCAGAACAGACGGATGCGCGGCCGAAACCGCCCCAAGGGTCCCAATCCCCTCACCCGCTCCTATGAATCCAACGGCCCCGACGTCAAAATCCGGGGCACCGCCCAGCACATCGCCGACAAGTACGCGCAGCTTGCCCGTGACGCGCAGGCGAGCGGCGATCCGGTGGCAGCTGAGAATTATTTCCAGCACGGCGAGCACTACTTCCGGATCATCTCCGGTGCCCAGGAACAGAACCGGCAGCAGGCTGCCGGCGGTTACGCCCGTGGCGCCTTCGACGACGACGACGATGGCGACGAGGATGGTCAGAACGGAAGCCCGCAGGGTTATGCCGCCAACGGCTACGGCGCCAATTCCTACGGCGAGGATTACGGCGACCAGCCGCAGCCCTACGATGCCCGGCAGGAGAATCGACCGGAGAGCCGGCAGGATGCCCGTCCGGAGCCGCGGCAAGATGCGGGTCCCGACAACCGGCAGAACCGGAACGACCGCCCCGAGCGTCGCGACCGCTTCCAGAACCGCAGCGACCGGCCGCAGCGCTTCGACAATCCTCGCTTCGACAATAATGGTCGCGACGGCCAGCGTCAGGATTACGGTCGGCAGGATCAACCGCGCGGCGATGCCGTACGGCAGGACCGTCCCCGCAACGACCAGCCCCGTGAGGGCGGCCGCCAGGAGCCGCGTCAGGACTACAACCGCAACGACCGGCCGCGCCACGATCAGGGCCGGCAGGACCAGTCGCGTCCCGACTATGCGCAGCAGGAGCAGCCGCGCCACGACCTGACGAGGCAGGATGCGCCGAGACAGGAACCGGCACGGCAAGATCTGCAAAGGCAGGATTTTGCCCGTCCCGATGGGTTCCGGTCAGATGCTCCACGTCAGGAGCATTCCTCCCGTCAGGATGCGCCGCGCAGTGAGGAGCCGCGGCAGGATGCTCCGCGCGCCGAAGCCCCCACCCGGAGCCGTCGCCGTCGCGAGGAGCCGGAGAGCCGGCTTCCCTTGGACGAGCCCGCGGGCCTTCCCGCTTTTCTGATGACGCCGACCCGGCCCCCGGCCGTGGTCGAGACCGTCGCGGCTCCCGAGCCCGTTGGATCGGCGCCGTCGGACGACGAGGCCCCTCGCGCCGCGGTCAAGCCGCGCCGCCGCCGCCGTCCCCGCTTCGAAGTCGGCGATGCCGGCGTACCGGATGAGGGCTCCGGCACGGAGTGATCGATTGAAGCGGCCGCTCTCTCACGGGGGCGGCCGTTTCGCTTTTCCTGCCGGCCCGTGACGAACCGTATCGAGCCTGCGACGCCCCTGCATCGATGGCGGCGGCAAGGTGGACTCGGTCCCGTCAGTGTGGCCCCCTCTTCCGATTCCTGCGCCAGTCGCCGAAGCCGTAGACGGTGTGCACGAGGCGCGATCCGCGTGCCGCCTCGCCGAACGGCGCGAGGTCCCAGTCCCAGTCCCGCTCCGGCATCCCGACGCTGACCCCATGCAGGAGGTCGGTGCTGTCGACGATCTTGCCCGCGCGGTCCGCCTCGATCTGCGTGACGTCCGTAATCAGGCAGACCCGGGCCGTGAGCGCCGCAAGTCCATCGAGATGCGCGGTAACGATCCGGCGTCCGAGATCGGGCAAAACCCTTCCGTGTGTCTCGAACCAGTCCAGCGGCAGGATCGGTAGCTGCGAGAGAACGTTGGCCGAGATCACCAGATCGACATCGGAGCCGAGGCAGACGTCCGGCAGAACGGGTCCAATGTCCCTGCTGCGTCCGAGCATCCAATCGACGCAGCCGCTCAGGTCGAAATCGACGAGGCGGACGTTCCGGTGTCGCCGCGCCGCTGCCCGAGCCGGCCAGGGATGAACGACATCCACAAGGACCACACTCGTAAAGCTCCGGGCGAGGGTCTCGAAGGGCACGTCGTCGAGAAGTCCCGATCCCAGGACGACGACTGTCCGGCGCTCCGGTAGAGCTGCCGCGGCCTCGGTGACGAGCTCGCGCGAGCGGGAGAGGTGAGACCGCCAGGCAGACTGGCAACGGCGCGAGCGGGAGAGGAGCCAGATGCTGTCGCGCACGAAGCCGACGCGCCTGAAATCGCTCGGCGCCGGCGTCGTCAGGTAATGGATCCAGTCGAGCAGCAACGCGCGCCCCCATGCAACCGGCCCGACCGCCGCGGCGCGGTACCGACGGAGGGCGGTATCATGTCCAGGTCAGGGAAACGCGGTCGATCCTGTCGAACCCAGGCCCGAGGAACGCCCGCGCTGGGAACCAAAACCGGTTTGCCTCGCTTCCGGCACGGAGCGACCGACCGCTCGCCAGTCCGGAGTTCCCGTGTCCACGATCATTCGCATCCTGCTCGCCATCTTCCTGCCCCCCGTCGCCGTGCTGATCACAACTGGCATCGGCCTGCAGTTCTTCCTCAACATCGTGCTGACGATTCTCGGGATCGTGCCCGGGATGGTCCACGCGCTGTGGATCATCATGCGCAAGGATTGAGGCATCGGCCGACCCACTCACGGGACGCCGTCCGCTTCCCTGAGCCCCAGCGCCCGCAACGTCCCGGCATCCAGCGTCGTGCCTCCGTCGGTCGACACGATCGCCATGCCTCCAGTGCCCGTCAGCGCCCAGATCGCCCAGCCGAAGCCCCGCGCCTCGGCCTCCGACCGAACGTCGCGGATCCAGGTCTCGTACGAAACCGGATCGCCGGCGCGGTGATCGTCGTAGGAGCGGGTCGCCCCGAACTCGCCGAGGAAGAGCCGCTCGGGGCCGATGCCGTGGCGCTTTGCCCACGCGGAAACCTGGTCGAAGTCACGCGTGATGGTCGCTCGATCCAGGCCGGTGCGGAGGTAGGCCGAGACCTTCTCGGCCGCCTCGCGCTCCACCAGCTTCCGTGCCGGCGCCGTGAGAGACGTATCGGCGGTGATGTTTGCCCTCACCGTGTCCTGCACCATCGAAGCGGGCAGGCTAGCTGCCGGATAGGGCAGTCCCGACAGATATTGACGATATCGGCCGGCAAGACCCTCCGCCGGCACGCCCTGGTGGGTGAAGTCGTGCGGCTCGTAGTGGTGGAACGAGTACAGGACCGCACTGCCCCGGAAGGGCGTCGGGTCGAGGTCGAGCAAACCCTGCCGGTCGCCGCCATGGCTCCCCGTGAGGATCAGGAGGAGGTCCGGCGCCTCTGCCCTCGCCGCCGCATGCAGCGTCTCGATCATGCCCTGCCAGCGCCGGCGACTCTCCGGATCATAGCCGTAGGGCGGCTCGTTCATGAGCTCGAAGGCGAGGCGCGGGATCTTGAGCCCGGACAAGAGCCGGGCCGTTCGTCCGACGAAAGCGACGTAGGCACGGAAGAGCGCGGAATCCGCCGAGGCGATCACACGCTGCGGGTCATAGGCCGGGACCTGTGTGTTGCCGTGGAGGTCGACCACGACTCCCAGACCATAGCCCTGGAGTCGCCGGACCACCGTGACGAGATGGGTATCGAGGGCGTCCCGGTCCCGGCCCGTCAGCTGCAGGAAAGGCCCGGGATCGACAGTGAGGCGCACGAAGTCGAAGCCGGATCGTGCCACGGCGGTCAAGAGCGCATCGGGGACCTCGTAGTCCGGTCCTGCGAAGGGCGCCCGACGGTAGCGGTCCGGTTGGCCGGGTTCCAGATCGCCCCAGTTGAGCAGGGAATGAACCCCGACGCCCCGTCGAAACGGCGCCTGAGCCGCCTCGGCGGTCATGGTTGCGAGCCCAGCGTGAAATAGGAACGCCAGAGACGCAAGGTGCGCTTGGCACATGCAGCGTCTCATGGATCGATCACCCTCCGGGTTCATGGATCGACCACCCTCCGGGTTTTCGGCTGAGCCGGTCGGAAGGCGATGATCAGCGTCATGAGCAGGAAGATCGCGGACCCTTTCGAGGTCAAACCATTGCTGCTGAGGATCACCGTGAAGAAAACGAGCGTTCCGAGCAGAACGGCGGGTTTCGCTCCAATGAGAAGGATGCGTAGCAGCCAGCCGAAGAGGCCTGCGAACGCCATCGTCCCCAGCACGCCGAACTGGATGACGAAGATGACGAGCGAACTCTCGATGTATTCGAGCTTGAGATATATGAGGGCGATCTTGCGGACCCGAGCGATGTCGGTCCCGACCAGAATGTCCTGCCAGCTCAGGTAATCGAATACGTCGTAGATGGCGACGCGGGCGCGGGCATTGGAATCGTCGAGCCCGGATTCAAATCGGGACAGGGCACCGGCGGCGTAGAGCGCAGCCACGACAAGTGGGACGATCACGACGCCGGCGGTCATGGCGACGATCCGCCATTCCAGTCGCTTGCGCGACGACCGGCCGGCACCCACGGCGCCCAACGCGAGCGCGACTGCGCTGACGAGGCCCATCATCGAGGCGAAGCGCGCACCGGAGGCGCCGAGCGCCAGCACCAGCACGGTACAAACCCCCGCCTTGGCCCGCCCGGACCACTCGGTGGCGGCGCAGAACGAGATGGCGACCGCCATCCAGAGGCCGAGATCGAGGGGATGGGCAGCGAGACCGATGGGCCGGAAGGCACGTTCGGTTTCGCTGAAGGGCTGAAATCGAATCTTGAGGCCGAACTCGACGAGCCCGACGAGCCCGCTCAGGACCAGCCAGCAAACGAGAACCTGGCCGACCGCATTGCGCCAGGAAGGGGGAAACAGGAACAGCAGGGCGCAGCAACAGGCGCCCGCATAGGTGTCGATCAGGAACCCGGCGTTCCCGCCGCGTCCAGCAAGCGTCGTGAGCATGATCAACGTCACGATGCCGATGATGAATGCCATCATCGCGCGGACCACGCGGACCTCCCACGCGTCGAGCGTGACTCTCAAGCAGAGGAACGCGATGACGGCGATCCCCGCGAAGCCGTAGAGGGCGGGGTGGAGCTTCTCGACGATCGAGCCCTGATCCGCCGTGTAATTGACGACGAGATCGAGCATCAACGGGTTCAGGCCGACGCGGAGGATCGTGAACCCCGCAAAGACCAGGAAGAGGGCCGAGAGAAAAGGCGACGCTCGGCTCGCCGAAGGCGCGGCCGTATCGGCCGTCGAAGCCAGGATGGAGTCTCGGGGACGGAGGATCGCCGATGGCATGGTTCGAATCTTCAGGCGTGCGATTCTCGACCGGAGCGGAGTCTTTAACCGAGACCGCTGATGATGCTCACCCAGCAGGAACATCATGATCTAAGGAAGACTTAAGGTGCGCCTATCGGGGGTGCGGTCATTGCAACGAGGCGACGCGGGAAGGAGACCAGGATGACCGACCCCGTCCGGGTCCTCTGCGTGACGCCTTCCGGCTTCGATGGCCGTGGCGGTATCGATCGTCTCTACTATTACCTGCGCCGTTTCTCCGCGCCCCAGACGCTGGCCGGGGTCGACCTGCGCTTCGCGGCTGCGCGCGGCGGTAGTGCGGTCTGGCCGCTGATCTTCCCATGGCGACTCCTTGTTCTCGCGCGAACACTCCGCGCGTTCCGCCCGCAGGTCGTCCACATCAATTTCGCCAACCGGGGCAGCGCATGGCGCAAATACGCCGTGCTGCGCATGGCGCGCGCCATGGGCATGCGCGTCGCGGTCCATCTCCACGATAGCCTGCCGCTCGAGGCTCTGGCTCGCGGCGCGATCGCGGGCCGGCTTTTCCTGGCGATTTGCCACTCGGCCGATATCGTCATCGTCCTCGGCGAAGCCTCCGCCATCGCTCTGCATTCCCAGGGTGTGCCGGCGGCAAAGGTCCGGATCGTACTGAACGGGATCCCGGATTTCTTGAGCGCCACGGACTTTTCGAAACCGAGGAGCGGGACGGTATCGGTCCTGCTCGCCGGAAGGGTCGGAGAGCACAAGGGCGTCGGCAGCCTGATCGAAGCCTTGGCGATCCTCACCCGTCGCGGCATCGGCGGTTGGCATTGCGTCGTGGCCGGAGATGGCGACGTGGCGGCCTATTCGGCCCGGGCCGCAAGTCTCGGTCTCTCCGGCCGCGTTAGCTTCACGGGCTGGCTCGACGCCGAGGCGGTCCACGGACTCATGCGCGAGGCCGACATCGTCGTCCTGCCCTCCGTCGCCGAAGCCCTGCCGCTCAGCCTACTCGAAGGCGCCTGCGCGGGTGCGGCTCTCGTGGCGACCCCGGTCGGAAACATCGCGGAGGTGGTGCGCGACGGCGAGAACGGTCGCCTCGTCACCCGTGACCCCAAGTTCCTGGCCGACACGCTCGCGGCGCTGATCGCTGATCGCGATGGCCTTGCCCGGATGCAGGCGGCCTCACGGCGCCGATACACCGAGTGCTTCACCCTCGATACCTTCGCAGCCGGTCTCGCCGCGGTCTATGCCGAGCTAGCCGAAGCCGGCGGCACCAAGACTATCGAAGCCGGCGGCACCGAGACTGCAAGGTCGCGGGAGCATTCGATCGTCTCGATCGACCCGCAACGCCGTTCAGCCTGAAACGGGACAATCCTCGCATGTGCGGCATCGTCGGTTGGATGGTCGGGGCTGGAGCGTCCCCGGGAGAGACGGTCCTGCGCCGGATCACTGATACCCTGGTCCATCGCGGGCCCGACGGCGGTGGGACATGGTCGACGCGCACCGCCGACGGGCGGCACGAGATCGCGTTCGGTCATCGCCGGCTCTCGATCATCGACGCCGCGGGCGGCCATCAGCCCATGGCGAGCGCGGATGGGCGGCTCACCCTCACCTTCAACGGCGAGATCTACAATTACGTCGAGCTTCGCGAGGAGCTGCGCCGGCTCGGCCATGCCTTCCGCACAGATTCCGACACGGAGGTGCTGCTCGAGGCCTACCGGGCCTGGGGCGAGGATTGCGTGCCCCGCTTTCGCGGCATGTTCGCCTTCGCGCTCTTCGATGCCGCGAACCAGACCGTCCTCGTGGCCCGCGACGCCTTCGGCAAGAAGCCGCTCTTCCTCAGCCAGAATGCCGGCCGGATCGCCTTCGCTTCCGAGGTCGCGCCGCTCACGGCGCTACCGGGTTTCGATCGCGACCTCGACTGGTCGGCGCTGGATGCCTTCCTGACCGACCGCTACGTGCCGGGTCCCGCCACCTTCTTCGCCGGGATCCGCAAGCTGCCACCGGGATGCCTCGGCACCTGGCGTGCCGGCGTATTCGAGACCCGCCGGTACTTCACGCCGCCCTTCGCCACCACCGAGCCCGACGTCACCGATTTCGGTGAGGCGGTACGGCTGTTCGAGGACGCCTTCGACGAGGCCGTGCGCCTGCGCATGCGCAGCGACGCCCCCTTCGGCGCCTTCCTGTCCGGCGGGCTTGATTCCTCCGCCATCGTGGCGGCCATGTCTCGGCATGCGGGCACGAGGCTGCGCACCTTCTCCGTGGGCTTTCCCGAGGCTGCCTATTCCGAGCTCGACCATGCCCGCACGGTCGCCGCCCTGTTCGGAACGGACCACACCGAATGCGTGATCACGCCGCGCGACTTCCTTGACTCCTGGCCCGATGCTCTGCGCCACTCCGGCGCACCCGTCTCCAACACCTCCGACATCCCGATCCTGCTCCTGTCGCGACGCGCCAGCGAGAGCGTGAAGATGGTGCTCACCGGCGAGGGCGCGGACGAGCTCCTGGCCGGCTACCCCAAGCATCGCGCCGAGCACCGGCTGGCGCTCTATCACGGCCTCGTGCCGGGTACGGTCCACGACCGTGTGGTCAAGCCGGCGATCGATGCCCTGCCCTACCGCCTGCGCCGCGTGAAGATCCTCGCGAATGCGCTCTCCGAACGCGACCCTGAGGCGCGGATGCGGCGCTGGTTCGGCGGGATGTCACGAGCCGATTGCGAGTCGCTGACCGGCCGCGTCCCGCACACCGCGATCGACGCCTTCCCGTTCTCGTCGCAGCGCGGGTCGGCCCTGCGCCGGACTTTGTTCTTCGACCAGACTTCGTGGCTCCCCGACAACCTTCTCGAGCGCGGCGACCGCATGATGATGGGTTCCTCCATCGAAGGCCGGATGCCGTTCATGGATGTTGAGCTCGCCCGCGTCGTGGCGCGGTTCCCCGACCGTTTCCTCATCGGTCACCCGAAGGGCAAGGCGGTCCTGCGCGCCGCGGCCGCCAAGCTGCTGCCCGCCTCGATCCTCAACCGCAGGAAGGTCGGCTTCCGCGTCCCCATCGACGAGTGGTTCCGCGGCCCCTTCCGTGATCGGCTCGGCGACCTTCTCGGCTCGGCCGAGTCCGAAACCCGCCGCATCCTGCGGAGTTCGGAACTCGACCGACTGGTGCGCGAGCACGGCGAGGGCCGCGTCAATCACGAGAAGGTTCTGTGGTCGCTGTGCAATCTCGAACTCTTCCTGCGCAGCTTCAAACCGAATCTCGGAGCCGGGGTATCAAAAGCCGCATGAGTCGGGCGATGGCGTCGTGACCACGCAACGCCTTCGCTCCGTCGCGGTTTACGTGCCGGGTCTGCAGGCTGGGGGGGCCGAGCGTACGGCTGCCGTGCTGGCCTCGGGGTTTCACGCGACCGGCATCCCCACCACCCTCCTGGTGGATTACGAGGCCGAGGCCAATCGCGGCTTCGTCGCGCCCGGTGTGCGCGTCGTGGCACTTCCCGGCGGCCATGGCCGCAACGTCCTGGCCCTTGCCCGCTGGCTCGGCCAAGAGCGTCCGGAAGCGGCCCTGGCGATCGACGCCACCGCGAGCCTCAAGCTCGTGGCCGCCGCCGCCCTGGCACGCGTGCCGACCCGCACCTACCTCTCCTACCATGGCTACGGCTCAGTGGTGCGCGGGCGTCTCGGGCGGCTTGCCTACCGTCTCGCCCCGATCCTGACGCGGTTGTCGGTGGCGACGGTCTGCGTCTCGCAGGGTCTCGCCCATCACCTGGTCCAGGACTGGCACGCCTGTGCCGAGCGGGTCGCCGCCGTCCCCAACCCGATCCCGGTCCAGCACGCCCAGCCGCCCGTCGATGCCGCCGCCCTCGCGGCTCGGCCGGCCCTCATCCTGGCGGTCGGCCGGCTCGTTCCCGAGAAACGCTATGACCGGCTGATCGCGGCCTTTCGCGAACTGCCTTCCGATACCCGCCTCGTGATCCTCGGCGAAGGCCCCGAGCGTGCCGCCTTGACTACGGCCGCCGCCGAATTCGGCGACCGGGTCCGCATGCCCGGCCATGCCGACCCGTGGCAAGCCTACGCCGATGCCAGGGTCTTCGCATTGACCTCGACGAGCGAGTCCTTTGGAAACGTAGTGGTCGAAGCCCTCGCCTCCGGCCTTCCGGTCGTCGCAACCGATTGTGGAGGACCGCGCGAGATCCTCGCCGAGGGCCGATTCGGACGTCTCGTCTCGGTCGGCGATCATGGCGCTCTCGTCGACGCGCTGTCGCGGTCGCTGGCCGAGCCCGGCGATCCGGCGCCGCGCGTCGCACGTGCCGCCACCTATGCGACTTTCCGGGTCGTCGAGACCTATCTCGATCTCATGTCGAAGCCGCGCTGATCAGCGCTCTTGTCGAAGCCGCGCTGATCAGCGCTCTTGTCGAAGGCGGGCTGATCAGCGCCGCAGGATTCGCCGGGCGAATTGCCTGACCG
>NZ_CAXUJR010000040.1:5709-28665 GCF_964251405.1 uncultured Methylobacterium sp. | reverse complement strand
TTCGTCACCTTAGGCCGTTCGGCTGCCCGCCTGAATGGCCAAAGTCGAGCTAAGACCCCGTTTCATAACGGCTTTGCCAGTCGCCTGACGAGGACCATCGCTGCTGCCAGGACGAAGAAGGCGAGTGCGGAAGAGGTCGTCGCCTCGTGATCACGGGCGAGCCTGCGGCATCGATTGATCCAGCCGAAGGTTCGCTCGATGACCCACCGTCGCGGTTGAACCGCAAAGCCCTTCTGTCCCTCGTCGGGCACGACGATCTCGATGGTGATCGCCGTCGCAGCGCCGACGCGCTCGCCTCGATAAGCCCGATCTGCGAAGCAGTGGGCTAGGAACGGCCAGAGATCGCGCGAGGCCCGCAAAAGCGCGACGCCCCCATGGCTGTCGTGCAGGTCAGCGGGCGAGACGGCGGCGATCAGAAGGCGACCATCCGTGTCGGTCAGGGCGTGGCGCTTGCGGCCGACCACCCGCCGGGCTGGATCGTAGCCGCGTTCCCCGTCGACGCCCACGCCTCCCGAGCGCGCCGCCTGAGCATCCATGATGGAACCTGTTGGGCTGGCCTCGCGCCTAGCTCGCTCGCGGTCGTCCATCGTAAGCGCATGGGCGAGGCGCTCGAACACGCCCGACGCTGACAGGCGCAAGAACCAGCGATGCACGGTCGACCAGGGCGGGAACTTATGCGGCAGGTGCCGCCAGGCGCAGCCCGTGCGGAGCACGTAGAGGATTCCATCGAGCACCGACCGCATCGGCCAGCGCCATGGACGACCAGTCGCGGCGGGACAGGGCAGCATCGCGCCGATGACGGCCCATTCCGCATTGGTCAGGCAAGTTGCGTAGGGGCGGCTTTCGCGCGCAAGCTCGGCGCGAGCGGTAGGGGTCCACATCGGCGATCCAGGGTGAGCGTCAGACACTCTCCCAACGTCCGCGACACCTGCCGCTCACCCAACCGCGAGCCTGCTCACCTCGTTATGAAACGGGGTCTAACTCGAGAAATTCAGCAGGAAGCTCAGGAGCCGCTATTCTTCTTAAACGCTACGACCTCACCCGCCTCGTTCCCATTTTGACCGCAACACACTATAGATTACTTTTACAAATGTTGTCGCACGAGCTTTGAATTCATTAGGACTGCGACTCCAAAATCCTCTGCCCATGCTGCTAAAGCCGTGCGCGAGCTCCCTTCAGCATGGCGCGCAACGCAGGTCCATCCGCAAAGATTATGTCTGCGTCGGAGGACCGCCAGATCTTCTCAAGCTCGACGTCCGAGACGCTTTCATCGGTCAGAGCGTCAAGGGAAGCTCGCAGGCGCGCACGCGCGTCGCCGCGATCGGCTCCCTGGAACGGCCCGAGAACAAAGTCGTACATCTCCTGCTAATTGGTGGAGACGAGATCCATGTCCTGGATGAAGTGGAGGGCGAATGAATTCACGCAGACGAACACGCTCTTCGCCCTTAAAAGGGGTCTAAGACGAATTCATACATTTCATCGAGTGTAGGCGCGATCCGGTCGATATTCTGTATGAACCAGTGCCCAAATTTTTGCAATTTCCGGGGAGGGCTGCACATTAGTCTACATTGTTTCCCGGATATGCATTATCTACACGAAACCCATTTTTACTTCGTGGATCGTACGGAATTTAGACTCCAACCCCATACGTCTCACGCAAGTAAGGATCGAGACGTCCAGCCTTGTAAGCCTCTCTGCCGGGTTTGTAGCCAAAACAACTCTTCAAAAAGGCTTTTTTCTCTTTTCCAGAAGCAACAAGTTCGACCTCCGATGCGTGTTGACTCAAAGTGCGATTGACGAACTCATTTGCAGACTCGACAGATTTGAACGAACCATCTCGTTTGAGTCCGTAAATTACGATCGGGAAAATACGTTTGCTGGCTCGGACGCGCGCCAGCATCTGTTCATCCGTCTTGCCGACATGCTCACGAAGCGCATGACCACCACGTGCCTCTTCATCACGAAGGTCAATCGATCGGGGCAGCCCGGCATCGAGTTGCGCGTACCGACTCGGAACATCGGACGGAAGCGAAACCGTATTTCCGCCGTTTCCGCCCGTCCACTCTCCGCCTTCGGAACTCCCAGCGGGCCCGGCTGAGAATCATCTTATGTGACAGCAACATCCAAGCTCCGGCCGACCGCTTTCGGACTGAAGTCCTATATAGGAATATTAGCTGATTAGCAAAGACTTCCGAGCCCACCAAACGCGCAGCGCCGGAACCTCCTCGGAGGCCCCGGCGCCGGATCTGGTCGTCTCTCGTGCCGCACGCTCGCGCGCCGGCGGGTCCGGGCGTCGCGCCCGGCCCGACTTACTGCGAGTAATACATCATGAACTCGACCGGATGCGGGGTCATCTCGTAGCGCATCACTTCCGTCATCTTCAGCTCGATGAAGCTGTCGATGAAGTCGTCGTTGAAGACGCCGCCGGACTTGAGGAAGGTGCGGTCCTTGTCGAGGCAGGACAGGGCCTCACGCAGGCTGCCGCACACCGTGGGGATCTTCTTCAGCTCGCGCGGGGGCAGGTCGTAGAGATCCTTGTCCATGGCCGCGCCGGGATCGATCTTGTTCACGATCCCGTCGAGGCCGGCCATGAGCAGGGCCGCGAAGGCGAGGTAGGGGTTCGCCATCGGGTCGGGGAAGCGGACCTCGACGCGCTTGGCCTTGGGGTTGTTGGTCCACGGGATGCGGCAGGAGGCCGAGCGGTTGCGGGCCGAGTAGGCGAGCAGCACGGGGGCCTCGTAGCCGGGCACGAGGCGCTTGTAGGAGTTGGTCGACGGGTTGGTGAAGGCGTTGAGCGCCTTGGCGTGGCGGATCGTGCCTCCGATGAACCACAGGCATTCCTGGCTGAGGTCGGCGTATTTGTTGCCGGCGAAGACCGGCTTGCCGTCCTTCCAGATCGACTGGTGGACGTGCATGCCCGAGCCGTTGTCGCCGTAGACGGGCTTGGGCATGAAGGTCGCGGTCTTGCCGTAGCTCTGCGCCACGTTGTGGATGCAGTACTTGTAGATCTGCATGTGGTCGGCGAGCAGGGTCAGCGTGTCGAACTTCATGCCGAGCTCGTGCTGGGCCGAGGCCACCTCGTGGTGGTGCTTCTCGACCTTGACGCCCATGGACTGCATGGCGGCCAGCATCTCGCCGCGCATGTCCTGCGCCGAATCCTGCGGCGGCACCGGGAAGTAGCCGCCCTTGGTCTGGACGCGGTGGCCGAGGTTGCCGCCTTCGTAATCGGTCATGCCGTTGATCGGCAGCTCGACCGAGTCGAGCTTGAAGCCGGTATTGTAGGGGTCGGCTCCGAACTTCACGTCGTCGAATACGAAGAACTCGGCCTCGGGCCCGACATAGATCGTATCGCCGATGCCTGTCGACTTGAGGTAGGCCTCGGCCTTCTTGGCGATGCCGCGCGGGTCGCGCGAATAGGGCTCGCCGGTGCCGGGCTCGAGCACGTCGCAGACGATCGACATGGTGGAGGCCGAGAAGAACGGGTCCATGCAGGCGGTGGCCGGGTCCGGCATCAGCAGCATGTCGGATTCGTTGATCGCCTTCCAGCCGGCGATGGAGGAGCCGTCGAACATCGTCCCTTCCGAGAAGATGTCGTCGTCGACGAGCGAGACGTCGAACGTGACGTGCTGCCACTTGCCTCGGGGGTCCGTGAACCGGAAATCGACGTACTTGACGTCGTTGTCCTTGATCTCCTTCAGGACTTCGGCAGCGCTCTTAGCCATCCCTTGGTGTCTCCTTGGTCTCGGCATTCAGCCGTGGTTTTTCCGCGGGTCGCCTGCGCGCTCCGCGGTCGAGAGGGGCGGGTCTACAGGAAAATCGCCGACGCGGCGATGACGTCGGCGCCGTTTCGGTGACGGGCAGGGCTAGATCGCGTCGCCGCCGGTCTCGCCGGTGCGGATGCGGATCGCTTCCTCGATGCTCGAGACGAAGATCTTGCCGTCGCCGATGCGCCCGGTCTGGGCCGACTTGCGGATCGCCTCGACGGCGCCTTCGACCAGTGAGTCGGCCAGCACGATCTCGAGCTTCACCTTGGGCAGGAAGTCGACCACGTATTCGGCGCCGCGATAGAGCTCGGTATGGCCCTTCTGGCGGCCGAAGCCCTTCGCCTCGATCACGGTGATGCCCTGGAGACCGACCTCCTGAAGAGCCTCCTTCACCTCGTCGAGCTTGAAGGGCTTGATGATCGCTTCGATCTTCTTCATGCCGAACGGGCCTGACCTGCATGTGACGGAACGCTAATTTCTAGCACCGTGCCCCCTCCTGCGCCACGGCGTTCCACCCGGGATTCGCCTGAAACAGGTCAGCCGCTGTGCAAACGTTGCAAATCGTTACGGCAAGCGGCGACGAGGGTGCCAATTCGTGGGCAGAAGCGATCGCTAACGGGCAAGGATCGGGAGAGCCGAGATGAGCGACGCGCGTCTCATGAGCATCGAGGGCATGCGGGCCTGCGACGCGGCGGCGATTAGGGACGGCGTCACCGGCTTCACCCTGATGCGCAATGCCGGCGCGGCCGTGGCCGCACAGGCACGGGCCATGGCGCCGGAGGCCGGGTCTGTCCAGGTCCTGTGCGGGACGGGCAACAACGGCGGCGACGGCTTCATCGCCGCGCAGGACCTCGTCGAGGCCGGCTACACGGTGACGCTCCACCTCCTGGGGAATCCCGGCGTCCTCTCTGGCGATGCCGCCCTGGCGGCCGCGGCATGGTCGGGCGGCGTCGAACCCCTGGACGACATCGGCGATCCCACCCGGTTCGACCTCGTCATCGATGCGCTGTTCGGGGCCGGCCTCGCTCGCGACATCGAGGGCGTCGCGGCGTCGGTCATCGGGCGGGTGAACGCGTCGCCGGTGCCGATCCTGTCCGTCGACGTGCCGAGCGGCGTCGATGGCGATACCGGCTCGGTCCGAGGCGTCGCCATGCACGCCACCGCAACGGTCACCTTCGTGGCCCTGAAGCCCGGTCATCTGCTCCAGCCTGGCCGGTCGTTGTGCGGGACCATCCACGTCGCTGAGATCGGCGCTGGGCCCGAGGCATTGGCCGCCGGCTTCGCCCGGTCCGGTCCGGCCATGCACCGCAACGGTCCGGACGTGTGGCGCCAGGGGCTGCCCCGCCTCACCGCGAACAGCCATAAATACACCCGCGGCCATGCGCTGGTGCTCTCCGGGCCGTCCTACCGCACCGGCGCGGCGCGGCTCGGGGCTGTGGCGGCCCTGAGGGTTGGCGCCGGTCTCGTCACCCTCGCCTCGCCGGCCTCCGCTCTCCCCGAGAACGCCGCCCATCTCACCGCGATCATGCTGCGCCCCTGCGACAGCGCCGACGACCTCGACGATCTTCTCGTCGACGAGCGCCTCAACGTCGTCCTGGCCGGCCCTGGCCTCGGCGTCGGTGAGGCGACGCGCGACCTCGTCGCGGTGGCGGCCGCGGTGGGCCGGGGTCTCGTGCTCGATGCCGATGCGCTCACGAGCTTCAAGGGGCAGGCGGCCGCGCTGGCGGCGCTGATCGGGGAGGGCGGTGCGCAAGCGGTGCTGACACCGCACGAAGGTGAGTTCGAGCGCCTGTTCTCGGGCACGCCGGCTGCCGCCGACGGACTCGGCAAGGCCGAGCGCGCCCGCCGGGCCGCCGCCCTGACCGGGACGGTCGTAGTCCTGAAGGGAGCCGACACGGTCGTCGCGGCGCCCGATGGCCGGATCGCGATCAACGATCACGGCACACCCTATCTCGGCACCGCCGGTTCGGGCGACGTGCTCGGCGGCCTCGTCGCCGGGCTTCTTGCCCAGGGCATGCCGGCCTTCGAGGCCGCCGCCGCGGCGGTGTGGATGCACGGCGAGGCCGGGCGCCGCTTCGGCCCCGGCCTCATCGCCGAGGATCTGCCCGAGATGATGCCGGCGGTCCTGCGCGACCTCGTCGGCGACTAGGTCACCTCGAACGAGGTCCAGAGTCCGGTGTCGAACCGCTCCATCACGGCCGAGCTGATCAGCCAGCGGCCGGGATTGTCGGCGAGGAAGGCGATGCGGGCGGTGCGTCCCTCCGGGAGCTGGAAGGTGTCGAGCCAGTAAGGCTCCCAGCCGTCGTCGAGGTTGTGCAGCAGGCGGAAGGCATGGCCGTGCAGGTGCAGGCCCTGCGTGAAGGCGGTCTCGTTCTTGATGGCGAGCACCACCACCTGCCCGCGCTTGACCGTGAACAGCGGAGCCTGGCCCGCCGCTCCGCTGGTGCCGTTCAGCGCCCAGATCCGCGTCGGGTCTCCGGTGTAGGCCGGCTCCGCCTCGGGCTTCGCCTTGTCGATCCTGGCTCCGCCCGTGATCGCGATGTCGCGCCGCACCGCGTTCTGCAGCTTCACCTCGGCGGGCAGCAGGCGATTGACTCCGACAGGGCCGATCGGCGGGCGAGTGCCGGTCACCGGCTCGCCCTTGGTGGTGATGGTGGCGAGCGCCAGTCCTTCGCCGATCAGAGCCGTGATGGCGCCGCTCACGGCGGAGGTCGGCATGTCGACGAGGAGGTCGTAGCGGGTGCCCGGCCCGAACGGCAGTGTCGCGCGCAGCGGCTCGAACGTGTCGGTGGGCTGGCCGTCGACGGCCACAACGTAGACCTTGAGCCCGTCGAAGCGGATGCGGGTCGCGCGGGCGCTGCAGGCATTGGCGAGCCGGAGGCGCAGGCGGGCGTTGGGCCGCGCCTCGATCGATTCCGGTGCAGGCCGTCCGTTGACGGTGACGAGGTTGCCGAGCCGCCCGGAAGTGGCGGCGAAGGTCGTCTGCCCGAAGGGCAGCACGGCCGCCCCCTCGTCGAGCCGCCAATCCTGCATCAGGAGCGGGATGTCGCGGTCGATCGGCGGCGGCGTCGTCTCCTCGACGATGAGGAACCCGGCGAGCCCGCGCCCCGACAACCCGCTCGAACCGCCGACCACCAGGGGGCGGATCAGGAACGTGCCGGCATCGGGCGGCGTGAACTCGTAGGTAAAGGCGTCGCCGGGCGCGATCGGGGCCTGCGTCACGCCGCCGACCCCGTCCATGGCGTTGCGGTTGCGCACCCCATGCCAGTGCAGCGACAGCGGTTGCTCGGTCCTGTTATCGACCTTGAGGCGCAGGGCATCGCCGTGCCGAACCCGGATCACCGGAGGCTGCGCCTTGCCGTCGAACGACCAGATTGCCGTCTCCGGCGCCGGTTCCGGCTTCAGCCGGGCCTTGAACGGTCCGGCAACGAGGCTGCGCGGCTCCGACGGCGCGGCAGCCGGCGAGGGGACGGGCTGGGAGGGGACAGGCTGGGAGGGGACGGGCTGGGCTCCCGCCGCCGAAGGGAGTAGCGACAGGGCAGCGGCACCCAGGACGATCCGTCGCGACACCCCGCTCTCCGAGGCTGTGCCCGGTAGGCCGGATCGGTTCTGGGGCATTCGGTCCTCGGCGCGGATCTCGGATGCGGGCTTGTAGACGGCGTCGTCGCGATCCGCCAACCGGCTCTCGGCGGGCGAACGATGCCGCAAGTTTTTTGCTGCGGCCGGGATCGTGCGTGCTATAGAGCCGCGCTCTGGCGGCGGGATGCGCGCCGGGCGTGGGCGCTTGCGGGCGTGGCGGAACTGGTAGACGCGCTGGATTTAGGTTCCAGTGACGAGAGTCGTGGGGGTTCGAGCCCCTCCGCCCGCACCAGCACCGCCGTCGGGAACGGAATGGCTCACGATGCTGGCCGGCCCGGCCTGCCGTTGCAGTGGCGCCACCGGCCCGTGCGTTTCTCGCTGTCGTCGGCTCCCCCGACCGGATCGGTCGAGGGGCCGATCGAGACAATTCGCGTGATCATACGGACGACAGCGGAAAGACGACCATGCAGGTGACCGAGACACTCTCCCAGGGTCTGAAGCGCGAGTTTCAGGTACTCTTCGCAGCCCAGGAACTCGAGGATCGCCTGACCAGCGAGTTGTCCAACCTGAAGGACAAGGCGCAGATCAAGGGCTTCCGCCCCGGCAAGGTGCCGGTCGCGCATCTGCGCAAGCTCTACGGCCGCTCGGTGATGGCCGACGTCCTGCAGAACGCCGTCAACGAAGCCAACCAGCGCATCGTCGCCGACAACAACCTCAAGCTCGCCCTCGAGCCCAAGATCGAGTTCCCCGGCGAGCAGTCGGTGGTGGAGCGGGCGCTCGACGCCAAGGGCGACATCGCCTTCAACGTGGCGCTGGAGGTGCTGCCGAGCTTCGAGCTCGCCGACCTCTCCGACGTCAGCCTGAAGAAGTTCGTCGTGACCCCGTCCGACACCGAGGTCGACGAGGCCATCACCCGCATGGCGAGCCAGGGTCGTCCGTTCAGCCCGAAGGCCGAGGGTGAGGCCGCCGCGACCGGCGACCGCGTCACCATCGACTTCGTCGGCCGCATCGACGGCACCGAGTTCGAGGGCGGCAAGGGCGAGGGGGTCGACCTCGAACTCGGCTCCGGCCAGTTCATTCCGGGCTTCGAGGAGCAGCTCGTTGGCGCCAACGCCGGCGACCAGCGCCTCGTCAAGGCGACCTTCCCGGCCGAGTACGGGGCCGAGCACCTCGCCGGCAAGGAGGCCGAGTTCGACGTGACTGTGACGGCCATCCAGGCCCCGGGCGAGGTCGTGATCGACGACGCCTTCGCGAAGGGCTTCGGCATGGATTCGCTGGAGAAGCTCAAGGAGGCGGTCTCCACCGCCATCGGCAGCGACTTCGAGGCGCAGTCACGGCGCAAGCTGAAGAAGGAGCTCCTCGACGCTCTGGACGGCAAGTACAGCTTCGACCTGCCCCCGAGCCTCGTTCACCAGGAATTCGCTGCCGTCTGGGCCCAGGTCGAGCAGGACCTCAAGACCCGCGGCAAGACCTTCGCGGACGAGGACACCACCGAGGAGAAGGCTCAAACGGAGTACCGCCGAATTGCCGAGCGCCGGGTCCGTCTCGGCTTGGTGCTTGCGCAGGTGGGTGAGACCGCCGATATCAAGGTGACCGACGAAGAGGTGAACCAGGCCCTGATGGCTCGTGTCCGGCAATATCCGGGTCAGGAGCAGCAGGTCTGGGACTTCTATCGGAAGAACCCGCAGGCGCTGGCCGAGCTCCGTGCGCCGCTCTTCGAGGAGAAGGTCGTCGACCACGTCCTCGGACAGGTCAAGCTCGTCGAGGAGCCGGTCTCGAAGGAGACCCTCTTCGCGGACGAGGACGAGGACGCCAAGAAGTCGGATGCGGCCACGTCCGGCGAGACGAAGCCGGCCACCGCCGCGGCCGATTGAGCCCGACGCTCTGTGACAAAAGGGGCGGCGGGCGGTGTTAAAGTGAGGCGTCCTTAACGGTCGCCGTTGTTCGCTGCATGTCCGGTCCGCGACCCTGTTCGCGGCCGGATTTCCCTGGGAGCCTGGGCACGATGATGAGAGATCCGGTCGACTATTATAACAGCGCGCTCGTGCCCATGGTGGTGGAGCAGTCGAGCCGCGGCGAGCGGGCCTTCGACATCTACTCCCGGCTCCTGCGTGAGCGCATCATCTTCCTGACCGGGCCGGTCGAGGATTACGGCGCCTCGCTCATCGTCGCGCAGCTCCTGTTCCTCGAGGCGGAGAACCCCAAGAAGGAGATCTCCTTCTATATCAACTCGCCGGGCGGCGTGGTGACCTCCGGCCTGTCGATCTACGACACGATGCAGTTCATCCGCTGCCCGGTCACGACGCTCTGCGTCGGTCAGGCCGCCTCGATGGGCTCGCTTCTCCTGACGGCCGGCGCGCCCGGCCACCGCTTCGCCCTGCCCAACGCCCGGATCATGGTGCACCAGCCGTCCGGCGGCTTCCAGGGCCAGGCCACCGACATCCTGATCCATGCCCGCGAAATCGAGGCCCTCAAGAAGCGTCTCAACGAGATCTACGTGAAGCACACGGGCCGCGACTACGACACCATCGTGACGGCGCTGGAGCGCGACAACTTCATGACGGCCGATGCCGCCAAGGAGTTCGGCCTCATCGACGAGGTCATCCAGAAGCGCCCCGAGCCGGCTGCGGCCTGACGGACCGGACGGTATCCTTTGCCGCGACGGGAACCGGCGCCTTCGCCTTGATCCCGCCGCGGCAGCGTGCTTGCATCACGCCCCTGAGACGTTTTCGTCAGAAGCGCGCAGGTGACTGTTTCTTTAGGCGGATGCCATTAAATCTGAGCGATGCGTGTGCGCCCAAGGCTGGCGACATGTCCGCGAATCGGAGACCGATATGAGCAAGACTGGCGGCAACGACTCGAAGAGCACGCTGTACTGCTCGTTTTGCGGCAAGAGCCAGCACGAGGTCCGCAAGCTGATCGCGGGCCCGACGGTGTTCATCTGCGACGAGTGTGTCGAATTGTGCATGGACATCATCCGCGAGGAGTCGAAGTCCTCCCTCGTGAAGTCCCGTGACGGCGTGCCGACGCCGAAGGAGATCCGCCGCGTCCTCGACGATTACGTCATCGGCCAGGATTTCGCGAAGAAGGTCCTCTCGGTCGCGGTCCACAATCACTACAAGCGCCTCGCCCACGCCTCGAAGCACAACGACGTCGAGCTGGCGAAATCCAACATCATGCTGATCGGGCCGACGGGCTCGGGCAAGACGCTGCTCGCGCAGACCCTGGCCCGCATCCTCGACGTGCCGTTCACCATGGCGGACGCGACGACGCTGACGGAGGCCGGCTACGTCGGCGAGGACGTCGAGAACATCATCCTCAAGCTGCTCCAGGCCTCCGACTACAATGTCGAGCGGGCGCAGCGCGGCATCGTCTACATCGACGAGATCGACAAGATCAGCCGCAAGTCCGACAACCCCTCGATCACCCGTGACGTCTCGGGCGAGGGCGTGCAGCAGGCGCTCCTGAAGATCATGGAAGGCACCGTGGCCTCCGTGCCTCCGCAGGGCGGCCGCAAGCACCCGCAGCAGGAGTTCCTGCAGGTCGACACCACCAACATCCTCTTCATCTGCGGAGGCGCCTTTGCCGGACTGGAGCGGATCATCTCGGCGCGCGGCAAGGGCACCTCGATCGGCTTCGGCGCGACCGTGCAGGCCCCGGACGACCGTCGCACCGGCGAGATCTTCCGCAATGTCGAGCCCGAGGACCTGCTCAAGTTCGGCCTGATCCCGGAGTTCGTGGGTCGTCTGCCGGTCCTGGCGACCCTCGAGGACCTCGACGAGGTCGCCCTCAAGCGCATCCTGCAGGAGCCCAAGAACGCGCTCGTCAAGCAGTACCAGCGCCTGTTCGAGATGGAGAACGTCGACCTGACCTTCCAGGACGAGGCGCTGTCCATGGTCGCCCGCAAGGCGATCGAGCGGAAGACCGGCGCGCGTGGCCTACGCTCGATCCTGGAGACGATCCTTCTTGAGACGATGTACGACCTGCCCGGCCTCGAATCCGTCGAGCAGGTGGTCATCGGTCCCGAGGTGGTCGAGGGCAAGTCGCGGCCGCTCTACATCCACGGCGACCGCAACAAGGAAGCGCCGGCCAGCGTCAGCGCCTGACGCTCCCGCCCGCGCGGTCCTCAGCCGCCGAAACGATGGGGGAGGATGCTTGAAACCACCCTCCCCGCGATCCATCTGAAGTCGTGAAGCGCGATGGCCGCACGCTCACCTTCTGAGGTGCGGTGCCGCGCCGCCAGCCGCCTCTTCACGACATTCCCGACCCTTTCGCGGCCCGGTCGGCCCCTGGCAGGATGCTTGCTCATACCGAGGAGCTGATGCCCGGAATCCCCCATGAGGAAGTCCGACATGACTCAATCGAAATCGCGCCAGCCGGTGGTCCCGGGCTCGACGGGCTCCTATGCCGTCCTGCCCCTGCGTGACATCGTCGTGTTCCCGCACATGATCGTGCCGCTCTTCGTCGGCCGCGAGAAGTCCATCCGCGCCCTCGAAGAGGCGGTCCGCAGCGATCGCCACATCCTGCTGGCGACCCAGATCAACGCCAGCGACGACGATCCGGCCACCGACGCGATCTACAAGATCGGGACGCTCGCCAGCGTCCTCCAGCTCCTGAAGCTGCCCGACGGTACCGTGAAGGTGCTGGTCGAGGGCGCGGGCCGCGCCCGCATCGACCGCTTCAGCAAGTCGGACGCCTATTACGAGGCCGAGGCCGAGACCCTGGCCGACGAGCTCGGCGACCGCGTCGAGGCCGAGGCCCTGGCCCGCTCCGTGATCTCGGAATTCGAGAATTACGTGAAACTCAACAAGAAGATCTCGCCCGAGGTCGTCTCCGCCGTCACGCAGATCGACGAGCCCTCGAAGCTCGCCGATACCGTGGGCTCGCATCTGGCGGTCAAGATCGCCGACAAGCAGGCGATCCTGGAGATCCCGACCGTGGCCGCCCGCCTCGAGCGCGTGCTGTCGCTGATGGAGAGCGAGATCTCCGTCCTGCAGGTTGAGAAGCGCATCCGGACCCGCGTCAAGCGGCAGATGGAGAAGACCCAGCGCGAATACTATCTCAACGAGCAGATGAAGGCGATCCAGAAGGAGCTCGGCGACGAGGATGGCCGCGACGAGCTGGCCGAGCTCGAGGACAAGATCGAGAAGACAAAGTTCACGAAGGAAGCCCGCGAGAAGGCGACGGCGGAGCTGAAGAAGCTTCGCCAGATGTCGCCGATGTCGGCCGAGGCCACCGTCGTGCGCAACTACCTCGACTGGATGCTCGGCATCCCGTGGGGCAAGCGCTCGAAGATCAAGAAGGACCTGCTCGGCGCACAGGTGATGCTCGACGACGACCACTTCGGTCTCGACAAGGTCAAGGAGCGCATCGTCGAGTACTTGGCCGTTCAGCAGCGGGCGAACAAACTCACTGGTCCCATCCTGTGCCTCGTCGGTCCTCCCGGCGTCGGCAAGACCTCGCTCGGCAAGTCCATCGCCAGGGCGACGGGGCGTGAGTTCGTGCGCATGTCGCTCGGCGGCGTGCGCGACGAGGCCGAGATCCGCGGCCACCGCCGGACCTATATCGGCTCGATGCCCGGCAAGATCGTGCAGTCGATGCGCAAGGCGAAGACCTCGAACCCGCTCATCCTGCTCGACGAGATCGACAAGATGGGCATGGACTTCCGGGGTGATCCGTCGGCGGCCCTGCTGGAGGTCCTCGACCCCGAGCAGAACGCGACCTTCAACGACCATTACCTCGAAGTCGATTACGACCTCTCGAACGTCATGTTCGTGACGACGGCCAACACGCTCAACATCCCTGCGCCCCTGATGGACCGCATGGAGGTGATCCGTATCGCCGGCTATACCGAGGAGGAGAAGGTCGAGATCGGGCGCAAGCACCTGATCCCGAGCGCGCTCAAGAAGCACGGCCTCGACGTCAAGGAATGGCAGATCGACGACGAAGCCCTGCTGATGCTTATCCGCCGCTACACGCGGGAAGCCGGCGTGCGCAACCTCGAGCGTGAGCTGTCGAACCTGATCCGCAAGGCGGTCAAGGAGATCCTCATCACCAAGGTGAAGGCGGTCGCCGTCACCGAGGAGAACCTCCCGGTCTTCCTCGGCCCGCCGAAGTTCCGCTACGGCGAGATCGACGAGGAGGATCAGGTCGGCCTGGTAACGGGTCTCGCCTGGACCGAGGTCGGTGGCGAGCTCCTGACGATCGAAGGCGTCATGATGCCCGGCAAGGGCAAGATGACGGTGACGGGCAACCTGCGCGACGTGATGAAGGAGTCGATCTCGGCGGCGGCAAGCTACGTCCGCTCGCGGGCCATCGATTTCGGCATCGAGCCGCCCCTGTTCGACCGTCGCGACATCCACGTCCACGTTCCGGAGGGGGCGACCCCGAAGGACGGGCCTTCCGCCGGCATCGGCATGGCGACCGCCATCATCTCGACGATGACCGGCATCGCCGTGCGCCGTGACGTCGCCATGACCGGCGAGGTCACGCTACGGGGCCGCGTGCTCCCCATCGGTGGCTTGAAGGAGAAGCTGCTGGCGGCCCTGCGCGGCGGCATCAAGACGGTGCTGATCCCGGAAGAGAACGCCAAGGACATCGCCGAAGTGCCCGACAGTGTGAAGAACGGCCTCGAGATCATCCCGGTCTCACGAATGGACCAGGTTCTCAAGCACGCCCTCGTCCGGGTGCCCGAGCCGATCGAGTGGGAAGAGCCGCTGCCGGCTGTGAAGCCGGTGGTGGTGGCCGACGAGGACGGTGCGACGGTGGTGGCGCACTAAGATCCACGCAACGCTGGACTTGAAATCGCGGCGGCTCCCTAGGGGCCGCCGCTTTTTCGTGTCTGCGATCCCCTGGAAACCGAGCCCTCGGCGCAGTTGTGTCCCGCCTTCGTATTCCCGCCAGGCGGGCGGTCAGCTATCGTTGTGCGAGAATCGACGAGGTCGTGATGCGTCCCTTGGTGATCTTGCGGAACGCTCCGCTTGCCGCGGTGCTCGTGCTCGCCGCCTGCACGGGTACGACCGTCCCGCCGCCCGCGACCGCCACCCTCCGCGAGCGCGTCGCGGCTCTGGTTCTGCGCCAGACCGATTTCGGCGCCATCTCGATCATTCCTGTCCGTTTCGAGAACAGCCGTATCGCCGGCCCGTTCGAGGACGCCGGCCGCACGCTCTACTGCGTGTCGAGCCGGATGAAGGGCCGCAGCTTCGGCAAGGGCGAACGGCCCAAGGCGGTGATCCGTGACGAGGGGGGCGTCCTCAAGATCGTCGAGGACGAGGCCGAGGTTTGCGAAGGTCACCGGACCGCGCCGTTTCCCGAGCTCGACTCATCGGGCCATCGGCAGGGGTGAAGGCGCGAGCACGGGTCGTCGCCGAAACCGGTGACGTCCCGCTTGAAGGACCGAGCACGACCGTCCGGCGGTTCCATCAACCTCTTGGTGAAGCGTGAATTCGCAGTCGGGCCGCTGAACCGGCTCGAGGCATCGGCAGTCCGACTGAGCGCAGCTAACCGATCACCTGATCTTCAACCTGGGGACGCAGGCGCGACGCGTTGCGACGTTGCCAAACTGGACGGCTGGTCCATCTCATACCAAAGATCGCCAACAACGTGAGCGAAGCGCGGGGAAGACGCATGATCCGGCTGAACCTGAATGGGACCGTCCGCGAGGTCGATGCCGAGCCCGACACCCCCCTCCTGTGGGTGATCCGGGAGCAGGCGGGCCTCACCGGCACCAAGTATGGCTGCGGCATCGCACAGTGCGGGGCCTGCACCGTCCATATCGACGGGGCCGCGGTGCGCTCCTGCTCGATGCCGGTGTCGAGCGTCACGGCCGAGCAGAAGATCGTCACGATCGAAGGCTTGGCCGCCGAGCGGTCGCATCCGGTGCAGAAGGCCTGGGCCGAACTCGACGTGCCGCAATGCGGCTTCTGTCAGCCCGGCATGATCATGGCCTCGGCCGCGCTTCTGGCGCAGAACCCGCGCCCGAGCGAGGCCGAGATCCGGGCCGAGATCACCAACATCTGCCGTTGCGGCACCTACGGCCGGGTCCTGGCCGGTATCAAGCTCGCCGCCGAAAGCGGCGAGGCTGGCCGAGGCTGAGGAAGCACCCATGACCGCCGATATGCATCGCCCGTCGAAGGCATCTGCCGCCAAACTGTCCCGCCGTGGCTTCGTCGCCGGCGCGGCCGCCGTGGCCGGGGGCTTCAGCCTCGGCTTCCACATTCCATATCCTGGGGAAGCGGCGGCTCAGGGCGCCGCGGCGATCCCGCCCGAGGTCAACGCCTGGGTGGTGATCCGGCCCGACGAGACCGTGGTGATCCGCATCGCCCGGTCCGAGATGGGGCAGGGGACGCTCACCGGCCTCGCCCAGTTGGTGGCCGAGGAGCTGGGCTGCGACTGGAACAGGGTCGTCACCGAATATCCGACCCCTGGCCAGAACGTGGCGCGCGGCCGGATCTGGGGCGATTTCGGCACCGGAGGCAGCCGCGGCATCCGCGAATCGCACGATCTCGTCCGCAAGGGCGGTGCGGCGGCCCGCATCATGCTGGTCGAGGCCGCCGCCAAGGGGTGGGGCGTCGCCCCCGCTGGGTGCCGGGTCGAGAAAGGCGTGATCACGCATGCCGCCTCGGGCCGGACCACGACCTACGGCGCGGTCGCCGGCGAGGCGGCCAAGATCGCTCCGCCCAAGGACGTGGTGCTGAAGGACCCCAAGGACTGGACCATCGCCGGCAAGTCGATGAAGCGCCTCGACACGCTGGAGAAGCTCGACGGCAGCCAGGTCTACGGCATCGACCTCACGATGCCCGGAATGCTGAACGCCGCGATCAAGGACTGCCCGGTCACCGGCGGCAGCGTGAAGAGCTTCGACGCCAAGGCCGTCGAGGGCATGCCCGGCGTCAAGAAGGTGGTGCAGGTCGGCGACAGCGGCGTCGCGGTCATCGCCGATACTTTCTGGCGGGCAAAGACGGCGCTCGACGCGCTGCCGATCGTCTGGGACGAGGGTCCGAACGCGAAGGTGTCGAGCCAGACTATCGCGGCCGTTCTTCGTGAAGGACTTGCCGCGGAGGAGGCTCACGTCGGCAACAAGGGCGGCGACGTCGCTGCGGCGCTCAAAGGAGCGGCCAAGGTGGTGGAGGCGACCTATGGCGTACCGTTCCAGAACCACGCCACCATGGAGCCGATGAACGCCACGGTGCGCTGGACGCCGGAACGCTGCGAGGCCTGGGCGCCGACCCAGAACGGAGAGGCGGCGCTTGCCGCCGTCGCAGAGGCGGCCGGTCTGTCGGCGGCCAAGTGCGACGTCCACAAGATCCATCTAGGCGGCGGCTTCGGTCGCCGCGGCGCGACCCACGACTGGCTGCGCCAGGCCGTGATGATCGCGAAGGAAATGCCAGGGGTCCCGGTCAAGATGATCTGGACCCGCGAGGAGGACATGGCCCACGGGCGCTATCATCCGATCACCCAGTGCCGGATGCGGGCTGCGCTGGACGGAGAGGGCAACCTCACCGGGCTGCACATGCGCATCTCGGGGCAGTCAATCCTCGCCTCGGTGGCGCCGAACCGGATGGTCGACGGTAAGGACCCGGTGGTCTTCCAGGGCCTTAACCCCGGCGGGCCGGAGGGGGCGATCGGCTACACGATCCCAAACATCCTCGTCGACCACGCCATGCGCAACCCGCACATCCTGCCGGGCTTCTGGCGGGGCGTGAACATGAACCCCAACGCGATCTACCTCGAATGCTTCATGGACGAGCTCGCTCATGCGGCGGGCCAGGACCCACTCGCCTTCCGCCTGAGACTGATGGGCAACCACCCCAAGCACCGCGCGGTGCTCCAGGCAGTGGCCGACAAGGCGGGTTGGGGGACGAAGCCTGCGCCGGGCGTCCATCGCGGCCTCGCCCAGATGATGGGCTTCGGCTCCTACGTCGCCGCCGTCGCCGAGGTGTCGGTGGGCGATGACGGCAAGGTCAAGGTTCATCGCATCGTCGCGTCCACGGACCCGGGCCACGCCCTCAATCCCCAGCAGATCGACGCGCAGATCGCCGGTTCCTTCGTCTACGGCCTGTCGGCGGCGCTCTACGGGGAATGCACCGTCAAAGACGGCCGCATCGAGCAGACCAACTTCGACACCTACCCGGTGATGCGGATGGACGAGATGCCGGTGGTCGAAACGATCGTGATGCCGTCCGGCGGGTTCTGGGGCGGTGTCGGCGAGCCGACGATCGCGGTGGCGGCTCCGGCCGTGCTCAACGCGGTCTTCGCCGCGACGGGGAAGCGGGTGCGCCAGATGCCATTGAAGAATACGGACCTGCGCCGCGCGTGAAGCGGGGACGAGTCGTCATCGCGCTTCTCGTCGCGGGACCTTTGTTGCCGGCGGCGGCGGCCGAGGTTCGGCCGCCGCCTGGAGCCCAGTCCTGCGCCGGCTGTCATGCGGCCGGGGCCGCGATGGGCCCGATCGACGGCATGCCGGAGGCGGCGATCGCGGCAGCGATGAGGGAGTATCGATCGGATGCGAGGCCGGCGAGCGTGATGGGCCGCATCGCCAAGGGGTTTTCGGAGGACGAGAGCCGGGCGATCGCTGCGTATCTGGCACGGAGGCCACCGGAGTGATGGGCGCCACGGCGGTACGCGTAACCCTCCCCCCTCTGCGGGGGAGGGTGCCTCGCGGATGCGAGGCGGGAGAGGGGATCGCGACCCCTCCGAAAAAGGCGGTGCTCCCCTCTCCCGACCCTCGCTCATGCGAGCGACACCCTCCCCCGCAGCGGGGGCAGGGACGGAGCGCGTTGCCGTTGTGGTTGGTTTTGCAATGATCTATCCGACCCGACGCCTTCTCCTGGCCGCTGCCGTCCTCGCCCTCCCGCGACCATCGCTGGCGCAGGGCGCTGCAAAGGTCGTCGTCGTCGGCGGCGGGTTTGGTGGCGCCACCGCGGCCCGCGCCTTGAAGCAGGGCGGCCTCGACGTCACCCTCGTCGAGGCCAACCCGACCTACGTCTCCTGCCCGTTCAGCAACGAGGTGATCGCCGGGCTGCAGCCGATGGAGGCGCAGCGTTTCGGTTATGGCGGCCTTGCCAAGGCCGGCATCCGCGTCGTCCACGCCACTGCCACCGGGATCGATGCCACCGCCCGGCGGGTGGCCCTCGCCGACGGAACGGTCCTCCCTTACGACCGTCTCGTCCTGTCTCCGGGCATCGACCTGCGCTTCGACGCCATTCCCGGCTACGATGAAGCGGCGGCCGACGCGATGCCGCACGCCTGGAAAGCAGGAGTTCAGACTGAGCTTCTGAAACGCCAGCTCGACGCAATGCCGGATGGCGGCACCGTGGTGATGTCGGTGCCGGGCAACCCCTATCGCTGCCCGCCCGGCCCCTACGAGCGCGCCAGCCTCATCGCCCACGTTCTCAAGACGCGAAAGCCGCGCGCGAAGCTGATCGTGCTCGACGCCAAGGATGCGTTCTCGAAGCAGCGCCTGTTCCAGCAGGCCTGGAGACAGCTCTACCCGGATCAGCTCGCATACGTGCCGCTGGCCTCCGGCGGGCAGGTCACCGGCGTCGATCCCGCCGGCATGACCGTGCGAACCGACTTCGAAGAGTACAAGGCCGATGTCGCCTGCATCATCCCGCCCCAGCGTGCCGGCCGCATCGCGGTCGCGGCCGGCGTTGCCGACCGCAGCGGCTGGTGCCCGATCGACCCGGTGAACTTCGAATCGGCCCTGGTGCCGGGGATCCACGTCATCGGCGATGCCGCGATCGCGGGGGCGATGCCGAAATCGGCGTTCTCCGCCAACGCCCAGGCCAAGGTCTGTGCGCTCGCCGTCATCGATCTCCTCGCCGGGCGGGCGCCGGAGACGCCCAAGCTCGTTAACACCTGCTACAGCCTCGTCGCGCCCGGCTACGGCATCTCGGTCGCCGGCGTCTATCGCCCGGCGAACGGCGTTCTGACGGATGTCGACGGTGCGGGCGGGGTCAGCCCCCTCGACGCCCCGGCTGCCCTGCGCGAGCAGGAGGCGGTCTACGCCGCCGACTGGTACCGCACTATCACCGGGCAGGTGTTCGGGTGAAGCGGGCGGGTCTTGCGCGCAGCATCCTCAAAGGCGGCTGCATCGCCCTCGTGGCGTCGTCGGCCGGCGCCGTGAAGGCCGAGCTTCGGCCCATCGCCGCCGTCGGCCACGCCGTTCCGGCACCCCTCACCGACACCCCTGGGGATCCCGCCCGCGGCCGCGCCATCGTTGCCGACCGCACCAAGGGGCTGTGCCTCCTCTGCCATGCCGGGCCGATCCCGGAGGAGCGGTTCCAGGGCAACCTCGCCCCCAATCTCGCCGGAGCGGGAAGCCGCTGGTCGATCGCCGAGCTGCGCCTGCGGCTCGTCGACAGCCGGGCCTTGAACCCGGAGACGATCATGCCCTCCTATTTCGCCCTGGCGGGGACGACGCGGGTCGGGGCGGCCTGGCGCGATAAGCCCGTGCTGGACGGCCAGGCGATCGAGGACGTCGTCGCCTATCTGGCGACGCTTCGCGACACGACAACGGAAGGGACGGCGCCGTGACCCCACAAAGATCAAACACGCGCCGCGACCTCCTCGCCTCCGGAGCAGGGGCCGTGGCGGCGATCGTCCTGCGCCCCGTTTCCTCCGAGGCGGCGGCCGTTCGGACCGAGAGCACGGCGGACGCGATCCGGCGCTTCGCCGGTGCGGCGCAGATCACGCCAGGCCGGATTCATCTCGACCTGCCTCCGCTCGTCGAGAACGGCAACGCCGTGACCATCACGGTCACGTTCGAGAGCCCGATGACGCCGGAGGACCACGTCCGCCGCATCGCTGTCTTCAACGATAAGAATCCGCAGCCCAACGTGATCACGGCGCATCTCGGGCCGCGCTCGGGCCGCGCCGCGGTGACGACGCGCATCCGGCTCGCCGACACGCAGCGCATCACCGCCATCGCCGAGACCAGCGACGGCCGGTTCTGGTCGACGACGGCGGATGCCATCGTCACCCTCGCCGCCTGCCTGGAAGGTTGAGCCAATGGCGCGCACGCTCATCAACGTCCCCAAGACCGCCAAGGCCGGCGAGGTCGTCACGATCAAGACGCTGATCTCGCACCCGATGGAGACCGGCTTCAGGCCGGGAGCGGACGGCCGCATCATGGCCCGCGACATCATCACGGATTTCACCTGCCGCTACGACGGCGAGGAGGTGTTCCGCGCCGAGCTGTTCCCGGCCACCGCCGCGAATCCGTACCTCACCTTCACCCTGGTGGCCGAACGCAGCGGTACGCTGACCTTCACCTGGCGGGGAGACAACGGCTTCGACCAGACCGAGACCGCGGCGCTGACCGTGACGTGAGGCCGAGCTCCCTGCATCACGTCGGTTCGCGGGCGCTGGACGGTCTCCCCTCCCCCTTGTGGGGACGGGGCAGGGGGGTGGGGTTGGTTCCGCTTGCCTCCGCAGCGGGTCTCCCGGCCACCCCCACCTCCAACTCCTCCCCACAAGCGGGAGGAGAGACGTCAAGGCCGTACCGACGTGTTCAAGGCAGCTTTCGTTTGAAGAGGCCTGCCCTCGTCGTTCTCGGCCTGCTGGCCGCGATCACCGCCACGGCGTCCGAGATCCCCCCGGCCGAACGTCGCTCCGGCTTCGACGCGATGAGTCCCGAGACCAGGGCGATGCAGGCCGACGACACCGCCAATCCGGGCCTGCTCTGGGTGCAGGACGGCGCCGAACTCTGGGCCGAGGCCCCATCGTCCGGGAAACCGGCATGCGCCGGTTGCCATGGCGAGGCCGCGGCCAGCATGCGTGGGGTCGCGGCCCGCTACCCGGCCTTCGACGAGGGCCGCGACGGGCCGATCGACCTGCAGGGCCGGATCAACCAGTGCCGCGGCGAGCGCCAGGCCGCCGTTCCGTTCGCTTACGAGAGCCGCGAACTCCTGGCGTTGTCCGCTTATGTCGGGTCCCAATCGCGAGGCCTTCCGGTCGCGCCGCCGGAGGATGGGCGGCTCGCCCCGGCCCGCGAAAGGGGACAGGCCCTCTTCAAAGGTCGCATGGGCCAGCTCGGCCTCTCCTGCGCCGCCTGCCACGACGACAACCACGGCGGCCGCCTCGGCGCGGCGACGATCCCGCAGGGCCATCCCAACGGCTATCCGCTCTACCGCCTCGAATGGCAGGGCCTCGGCTCGGTGCAGCGCCGCCTGCGCAACTGCATGACCGGCATGCGCGCCGAGCCCTTCGCCTACGGGGCGCCGGACTTCGTCGACCTCGAACTCCACCTGATGAGCCGGGCCGCCCCGCTCCCGATCGAGACGCCAGCCGTTCGGCCCTGAGGCGTCATGCTCTAAGGTACGGCCTCCGCCTCCAGGCAGGCGAGGACGGCATCGAGCATCGCCGTGTCCTCACCGGCCATGGCGTCCATCGCGCTCATTCGTCTGATCACCGTGCCGGCGATCGCCTCCTCCACCGTGTCTTCGGCGAAGGCGTAGACGATCGTCGCGGCCTCGCCGTCCCGGTGGCAGCGGCCCTCGATCTGCGCGAGTTGGATCGCGCTGTGGCGCAGGTCGTGGACCACGAGGGTGCGCGGCCTCTCGCCGCCGGGCATCTCGTTCCGGTGCAGCGAGATCGACTCGGTGACCGTGAACAGCACCACGTCGAGGGAGCCGGTCTGGAAGGCGA
Organism: uncultured Methylobacterium sp.; assembly: GCF_964251405.1. GTDB lineage: Bacteria > Pseudomonadota > Alphaproteobacteria > Rhizobiales > Beijerinckiaceae > Methylobacterium. Next base: position 6,673 of record NZ_CAXUJR010000040.1, on the reverse strand, counting down.
TGCGGGTCGCCTCGTTGGCCTCGCCGCTCCGCGTGCCGTCGATCGCGCCGACGCGCCATCCTCGGCCTTCGAATGTCTCGCTCATGGAGGCGCTCGTCTCGAGGAAGGCCACCGAGACCGCCACCTGCCCGCCATCCTCCAGCAGGATTTCCGCGAGATCGGCGGTGCCGGGCACCCGCAGCAGGCTGGCCTTCTGGCGGAAGCGCAACTCCGCAGCCCACCCGGCAGGACGGCGATTGCTGCCCCCGCCGAGCCCCCACTCCCGCCGGAACTCGCGCCATGTCGCATCGTAGAGCCGGCGTTCGTCGCGGCCCAGCGCGGTGGGGGTGAGTTCACGCTGCACCTCCGGCCAGCCGGCAATGTCGCCCGGCCGCCGCCGCAGGCCGATCGCGCGCGGACCGGTATAGAGTAGGTCGGCCATGACGGCGCAGTCCCCGGCATTGGCCTGCCAGGACCAGTTCACCCAGCGTCCCTTGGCCCGGCCGATGCCTAAGTGCTGCATGAGCGACCGGAAATCGGCCAACGTCTGCGTCGGTTGGCCCGCGGCGTCCCCCAGCAACCGGCCGAGATAGGAGAGTTCGTGCGGAGCCTGTCCTGCCGTCGCGCTCATGTAGATCGCGAAGGACGCCGCATCGGCGAGTTGCCGGCAGACCAGGCTCTGCTGGGCGTATGGGTTGCGGAGGCGGTGGCTCTCGTCGAACACCACGAGCGGCCAGGCCTGCTTCAGGGCCCCATGCTTGGCGAGCGCGTTGTTCTTCGCCCGGGTCGATCGTCGCGCACTGGCGGCCGGGGGCGCCATCAGCGACTTGGTGCGCTCGTAATTGATCAGCGTCACGGATTTCGAGGCCAGGCCGGAGCGGGCGATGGTGTGCCGCCATTGCGGCATCGCGCCCTTCGGGCAGACGATGAGCACGTCCGCCTCGGGCATCGCGGCGAGCGCGCTCCAGACCGAGAGCGTCTTGCC
>NZ_CAXUJR010000040.1:0-5609 GCF_964251405.1 uncultured Methylobacterium sp. | reverse complement strand
GCGCCGCAGGCGAGCCCGGAACCCAGAGCCGCCGACTTCGCCAGGCTGAAGAACGATCCGAGCGTCTGGGTTCCGGGCTCTGCTTCGCAGCCCCGGAATGACGAAGGGGATCGGAATGACGCGAAAACCGGAGCCATTCTCCTGAGCCCGAAAAGCTCTCATATCCGGTCGACCTTCCCGCGAGGAGGAGGGCCGCGAACCGCTCCCACCCCCTGGCGCCGATCGCCGGCAAACCGTAAACCTGCCTCCATCCTCGCAAGCGTCCGGAACAACCTGTCGTGACGATCGATCTCTACAGCGATACCCAGACGCGGCCGACGCCCGGGATGCGTGAGGCCATGGCCCGCGCGGTGGTCGGCGACGAGCAGTCGAACGATGATCCCACAACCCTCGCACTCTGCGCGCGCGTCGCCGATCTGCTCGGCCAGGAAGCCGGAGTGTTCATGCCGTCGGGCACGATGTGCAACCTCGCCTCGATCCTGGTCCATACCCGGGCCGGGGACGAGATCATCGTCGACGACCAATCGCACATCTACAATACCGAGGCTGCGGGGTCGGCGGCCATCGGCGGGGTCTCGGTGGCGCCTCTGCGCACGCCCGCCGGCATCTTCAGCGTCGAGGCCTTTGCGGCGGCGATCCGGCCTCCGGCCCGGACGGCGCCGCGCTCGGCCCTGGTCTCCATCGAGCAGACCACGAGCTTCAGCGGCGGCTCCGTCTGGGCGCTCGACGACATGCGCCGCATCCGCGACATCGCCCACGAGCGCGGCCTCAAGGCGCATATCGATGGTGCCCGCCTGCTCAACGCCGTCGTCGCCACCGGCATCACGGCGGCCGATTACGCGGACGGATTCGACAGCGTCTGGATCGATCTCAGCAAGGGGCTGGGTTGCCCGGTCGGCGCGGTCCTGTGCGGCACGGGGGAGTTCGTCGTCGAGGCCTGGCGCTGGAAGTACCGGCTCGGCGGCGCCATGCGCCAGTCCGGCGTGCTGGCCGCCGCGGGGCTCTACGCCCTCGATCATCATGTCGAGCAATTGAGGATCGACAACAGCCATATCCGGCTCCTGCACGGGGTCATCGCCGACGCACCGGGCCTCGGCTTCGATCCGACCGCGGGCCAGTCGAACATCCTGTGCTTTTCGGTGACGGGATTGGGCGTCACGGCGCCCGAATTCGCACGGGGCTGCCTTGCCCACGACGTCCGGGTGCGGGCCATCGGCAACCATCAGATCCGCGTGACCACCCATATCGATGTGACGCGCTCTCAGGTCGAACGGGCAGCCGAGGTCATCCGTGCCGAGGCGGTCCGCCTATCCGGGCGGGAGACCGCATCGCGATGAACGAGCGGGCCGAAATCGTCGTCATAGGGCTCGGCGCGATGGGCAGCGCCACGCTGTACCAGCTCGCCAAACGCGGGATCAGCGTCGTCGGCCTCGATCGTTTCGCCCCGCCCCACACCAACGGGTCGAGCCACGGCGAGAGCCGCATCACCCGCCAGGCCGTCGGCGAGGGCCGCGACTACATCCCCTTCGTCCTCGCCTCGCACAGGATCTGGCGCGAGCTGGAAGCCGAGACCGGCGAGGATCTGCTCAACGCCTGCGGCGTCCTCGTCATGGCGCCTGCCGGAGGTGCGTCGCATCACGGCAAGCCGGATTTCGTCGCGGGCTCGATCGCCGGTGCGCAGGCCTTCGGCATTCTCCACGAGGTTCTCGACGGAGCCGAGGTGGGCGCGCGCTTCCCTCAGTTCCTCGGGCTCGAGGGCGACGAGAAGGCCTATTACGAGCCCGGCGGCGGCTATGTCCGGCCGGAGCGGTGCATCGCCGCCCAACTCCGGCGTGCAGCCGAACTCGGCGCCGAGATCCGCACCGGGACCGAGGTTCTGGCGATCGCACAGGATGGCGACGGCGTCGTCGTCACGACCTCGCAAGGCACCCTGCGGGCCGCCCAGGCGGTGGTCTCGGCCGGGGCCTGGACCGCTCCGCTGCTCGGACAGCCCTTCGAGCGCCTGCTCACGGTGAACCGCCAGCTCCTGCACTGGTACGCGCTCGACGACATAACGGCCTATGGGCCCGACGCGCCGGTCTTCATCTGGATGCACGGGGCCGGCGACGTCGATTACCTCTACGGCTTCCCGCCGATGCCGGGAGATCCGAGGCTCAAGGTCGCCACCGAGCAATACGACACCTACACCACCGCCGACGCCCTGGCCCGCGTGGTCACTCCCGAGGAATCCGCGGCGATGTATCGCCGCCACGTGGAGGGCCGGATGGCCGGCGCCACGGCGCAGGTGGCCCAGGCCGCCGCCTGCCTCTACACCGTCACTCCCGATCGCGGCTTCATCATCGACCGGCATCCGGACCACGACAGGGTGCTGGTCGTCTCCGCCTGCTCGGGCCACGGCTTCAAGCATTCGGCCGGGATCGGCGAGGCCGTCGCCGAGGTGATGGCGACGGGGAAAAGCCCGATCGACCTGGCGCCGTTCGCCCTGGCTCGCTTTCTCTGAACCCGGCGCCGGGAGCCCGATCAGGTTTCCGCCTCGCCCTCCGTTTCGGTCAGCCCCTCCTGCAGCGTCCTGATGATGGTCCGCATCTCCGGGATCATCGCGATCGCCTTGGCGATGCGGTGGGCCTCGTCGCGGGTCATCGCGGCCGGTCCGGCGAAACCCTCCGGGTCGTCGGCGAAATAGGTCCACGCGATGGGATCGCCGGCCGAATCCTCGACGCGGAAAGCTCCGGTCGTCTCGTTGACGATCCAGGGGGTGGGGAAGCTGCGGGCCGTCATGGTCTCACCTCCGGCTTGCGTCGCTCGATCATATTCCCTCGATCTGGGCGAGGAGGGAATCGGACAAAGTAGGTCCTTCCCTCACCGCGCGCTCGCGCAGGGCGAAGCGGCGCGCCGGCCTGATCCTCGATCGAACGGGCGAGCCACCCGAATCGCTCCTGCGCATCGGCAGCGAAAGCGCTGGCATCGAGGGCGAGCAGCCCCGGTCGCGGGCGCCGCGTCGAGACCACGGCGTCGCCGACGACCTTACCCGCCTTGACCTGCTCGCCATAAGCGATGAGGCGCATGAGGCCGTGGGTCTTGAGGCCATCGGCCTAGGCCCCGACGAGGGCATGGGCGACGCTCGCGGCGGCGACCGGCAGGGTGCCGCATCGCATCAACGTCTCGGCGGCGAGGGTCCGGGCGGCATCGAGACCGAGGATCGGCATGGCTCACCCTTGTTGATGCGTCACCCTGTAGGCCTGCACGCGCATCGATCCAACGGACCCGAACCGTCTCCCGCCAGGACGTCATGGGTGGTTGCGGGAAGCGCCGGAAACAAAGGCGCTGCGTCCGTTGTTGACGGACCGATCACGTGTCGCCGCGTCGGTCGGACCATGCCGAGACAATGGTCGCACCGGCGGGCGATGGGGCAGGCACGGTCGCGGATCGACCCTGTCCCGACGTGACAGACGCTCAGACGGCCCGCTGCGACCCTGGAGCCTTCATCCCGCCGGTTGTCGCGATCGACGGTGCCCATCCGGGTTCGAGAATGAGGTGGCATGCGGCCACGGTCGAACGACCAAGCAAATCAGGACGATGCGATGACGGATTTCCCGAAGCCACCCTTCGACGGCCAGCGCCAGCTGACTCCGCCGGGCCGCGACGCCGATATGGACCCGCGCCCTGATTACGGCGAGGCGCATTATCGCGGGTCGAACCGCCTCGCGGGACGCAGGGCGATCATCACCGGTGCCGATAGCGGGATCGGCCGGGCCGTGGCGCTGGCCTTCGCCCGCGAAGGTGCCGACGTGCTGGTGAGCTATCTCGACGAGCATGACGATGCGGGGGAAACCTGCCGCCTCGTGGAGGCGGCCGGCCGCAAGGCCCTCCCGGTCCCAGGCGACATCTCGCAGGCGGAGCACTGCCGCGCCATCGTCGAGAAAGCGGTCTCGGCTTTCGGAGGCGTCGACATCCTCGTCAACAACGCCGCCCACCAGAGGACCTTCGCGGCTCCCGAGGAGATCAGCGACGAGGAATGGGAGGCGACCTTCGCCATCAACATCCACGCGATGTTCTACCTCGTGAAGGCGGCGCTGCCGCACATGAAGCCCGGCAGCGCGATCATCAACACCACCTCGGTCAACGCCGACAACCCGAGCCCCCAGCTGCTCGCCTATGCCACCACCAAGGGCGCGATCCAGAACTTCACGGGCGGCCTCGCGCAGATGCTCGCCGAACGCGAGATCCGCGTGAATTGCGTGGCGCCGGGTCCGATCTGGACGCCGCTGATCCCCTCGACGATGCCGATGGAGCAGGTGCGCACCTTCGGTTCGCAGGTGCCGATGAAGCGGCCGGGGCAGCCCTGCGAACTCGCGCCCGTCTACGTCATGCTGGCGAGCGCGGAGGCGAGCTACGTCTCCGGCGCGACCGTCGCGGTGACCGGCGGCAAGCCGATCATCTGAAGTCGACCATTCTCACATCCCAGGAGGAGCCATGACCACCAAGCCACCCCCCGTCCCACCGGGCAACGTCTCCCACAAGGGTCCCGGCAGCGCGCCCGACGTCCCGCTCTCGACCGGCCCGAAGGGTCAGAGCCAGACCAAGGACCCCGACAAGATCGGGCAAGCCGGGAACAGCAAGATCAACACGACCAACCAAGGCTATCAGCAGGATCGATGATGAGTACCTCGAAGAAGACCCCCGCGGCCGATCGCCATCACGGTGGGCCGGGAAGCAGCCACCAGGACGCCTCGAAGCCCGAAGCCGAGACGGCCGCCGGCCCGTCGCCCGGGAGCCCGACCAACGGGCCTAGATCCGGGGTGTCGGGCGGCGGCGGCGAGCGCGACAGCCATCACACTCACGACGCCGCCGGGAAGGCCTCGCCACGCTCGCATTGAGCGCGTGCTCCTCCTGATGAACGGAACAGCTTAACGGCTGAAGGCGACTGCAAGGCACCAGCCTTCGGCTCCAAACAGAATGGAGACTGCAATGGCCAAGGCAGACAAGCACAACATGGGAGCGGGATCCCAGGGCAAAGGTTCCGGGAGCGGGGCGATGACCGACTTGCCGGACGGGATCCTGGAAGAGAACATGGTCCTGAGCAACCGCGATAAATCCCGGCATTCCGACGAGCGCGGTCTCGACAGCAAGACGGTTCAAACCGAGCAGTATCACGACCACGCCGCGAACCGCGAGATCGAGCCCGAGTAGTCGGTCTCGTTAATAGTTCACCGAAAGCTGTCCATCGGATCGGATGCGGGGGCGATACGTGGGGCCGTATTGGGCCGCCGCACGGCATTTGTACTAGGGGAGACCCTTTCGATTTCGCAGTTCTCCCGAGTACTGCGGGAGGTGTCGATGATCCGGCTTGGCCGGTCACCAACTCTCGACGCTTCCGCGAAGGCATCGATAGCAAAGCCACAGTATAAATACGTTAATTTTTGACATACATTAACATTGAACAATCGCTACGTCGGTTGATTGACGGTTCGTCAGAGCCGTTGGCTCGACGGAGAGATGGGCCGCGCTGGATCGCGCCCGATCAGATTTCCCATTTTCGGAGAGCAGGATCGATCATGTATTATCATGACAAGCGTCTGCAATATCCTGTCAGGGTCGATAGCCCCGAC
>NZ_CAXUJR010000039.1:8319-30404 GCF_964251405.1 uncultured Methylobacterium sp. | reverse complement strand
ACCGTGGACCGAGTATCCGAAACGACAGGCCGTGATCAAGGCCGTGGGCGAAAATGAGAGCAGTTCCAAACTGTTACCAAAACGCCTCATCGGCAGGACGAAGCGCACGTCGTGCACGAGCTCGCTCTGCCAAACTCTCCCTCGGCAGATTGCCGGATGCTCCCGTCGCGAATCCGGCCCGATGGGTTCCGCCATTCGCGGGCAAGCCGGCACGAAGCGACGGGGGCGAGGGCTATTCGCCAAGGGCGGCAAACCCTTGATGACGTCGGGGGCGCCCTCCATATCCCGGATAACCCGCCGGTCTCCGGCGGTCAGGAGTGCTGCATCGAGCGGGCTCCGATCATCGAAGTGCCTCTCTTCTCGAGATCGTCCCCGGGGCTTCGCCAAGGACACAGACTGTGACGACACGTCCCTCTCCGTTCGGGCATCCGTTCCTGCTCGGCTTCGACGAGATCGAACAGGCCCTGGACCGGGTCGCGAAGGGGGGCAACGACGGGTACCCGCCCTACAACATCGAGAGGGTGCCGCGCTCGGGCGACGAACCCGAGCGCCTCCGCATCACCCTCGCAGTCGCGGGCTTCACCCAGGACCAGCTCGACGTGATGCTGGAAGAGAACCAGCTCGTGGTCCGAGGCCGTCAGGTCGACGACAAGGCGAGACAGTTCCTGCACAGGGGGATCGCCGCCCGGCAGTTCCAGCGCAGCTTCCTTCTGGCTGATGGCATGGAGGTGGTCGGGGCCGATCTCGCCAACGGCCTCCTGTCGATCGATCTGACCCGGCCCGAGCCTGAGCGGATCATTCGCAAGATCGCGATCGTTTCCCGGGATCTTTAAGTTCTCTGCGGTTTATTCCTGGGCTGCCGCTCGGTGCGGGGCGCCCGGTTCGACCCAACGCTCTGCCTCGAAAGGAGGGCCTCGATGTCCGATATCAGCCAGAATCCCATGACCCAGGCCGACCTCGACCCTGCGGATTTCCAGCCCGCCGATCTGGCCGCCCTCGGCGAAGGTCAGATCGCTTACGTCCGTGCGATCCGGTCCGACGACGTCGGCCGGCTGTTTCCGCAGGCCCCGGAATTGAGCCCGGGCCTCGATCTCTTCGCGCTCCTCTCGGCCAACGGGACGCCGATCCTGCTCGCGGATTCCCGCGAGATCGTCGTCGCCAACGCCCGCGCCCAGGATCTCATCACTGTCAGCCTGCACTGACGCTGTCGGCCACCGCTGCCACCAGCCTCGCAATGTCGCCGGGGCGGGACAGGCGGTGGTCGCCGTCCGCGATGAGAGTCAGGACGGTGCCGGGCTTCGGCAGGAGACCGACGATGCGCAGCGCGTGCTCGTAGGGAACGTCCGGGTCGTCCATCCCCTGCAGGATGTGGACGGGGCAGCCGGGATCGAATGGCTCGTGCAGGAGGCCATGGCGCCGCCCGTCCTCGATGAGGGCCAGTGTCACCGGGACCGGATCGGGTCCGTATTCTGTCGGCCGCATCCAAACCCCATCGCGTTCCAGCACGGCGCGAATGTCGGGTGAGAGACGCTCCCACATCAAAGCTTGCGGGAAGTCGAAGGCCGGGGCGATCAGAACCAGCGCGCCAGGCGGGCTTTCGCCCCGGCGCAGCCGTTCTCTGGCGACGAGGGCGGCGATCCAGCCGCCCATCGATGAGCCGACCAGAACCGGCCGCTCGGGAGCGAAGGCCTCGATCACGGCCCGCGTATCTTCCAGCCAGGTCGAGATCGTCGCGTCCTCGAAGCGTCCGCCCGATTCGCCGTGGCCGCCATAATCGAAGCGCACCAGCTTGGCCCCGTTCGCTTCCGCCCAGGCATCGATCGCCAGGGCCTTGGTCGCGCCCATGTCGGAGCGGAAACCGCCGAGCCACACCACGGGCGGCCCCGATCCCTCCCGGACGCGGACCGCGATCGTCCGCCGCGCCGCGCCGGTTCCGACATCGAGGGCAGCCGGGGGGTTGGGGATTGCGGGCATGAACGATCTCGCCAGTGATTCGTCGCATTGAACGGGCTGCATTCGCATTTCGTTTACCGAACCGTAAAGCGCAGCCCCGATGGTAGGGTATGATCGAAACCGCATCAGGTGACCGCGTCGCGGGGCGAGGGGCCCGACCCATCGGTCGCTCCGCTGCATCCGCCGAGGTCCCGAACTCACGAACGGTCCGCCCCGATGAGCGGTGAGTTTCGGTCGAACGGAAGCTTTCCGATCGAGTCGACGCCCCTTGCCGGCGCGACCATCCTGCAGATCATCCCGGCCCTCGATGCCGGTGGCGCCGAGCGGACGACGGTCGACGTCGCCGCTGCCCTCGCGGCGGCTGGGGCGCGGGCTCTCGTCGCTACGGAAGGCGGCCGCCTCGTCGGAGAGCTCCAGGCCAAAGGCGGGATCTGGCTGCCATTCCCGGCGGCCTCGAAGAACCCGCTCGGGATGGCCATGCATGTCGGTCGTCTGGCCCGGCTGTGCCGGCGCGAGGGCGTGCAACTGGTCCATGCCCGCTCGCGGGCGCCGGCCTGGGTCGCATTGGGCACGGCGCGACGCCTGAAGCTGCCCTTCGTGACGACCTATCATGGCAGCTATTCCGGCCGGACCGGCGTCAAGGTGCTGTATAATTCGGTGATGGCGCGAGGCGACGTGGTCATCGCCAACTCGCACTACACGGCCGATCTCATCCGTAACCTTCATCCGGAGCAGGCCGGCGACCGGGTCCGTGTCATCCATCGCGGAACCGACCTCGCCCTGTACTCCGCGGGCGCCGTCTCGGCGGGTCGCGTCGAGGCCCTGCGCCGGGTCTGGGGCGTGGCGCCGCACGAGCGCGTGGTTCTGCTGGCGGCCCGCCTCACCGCCTGGAAAGGCCACCGGGTCCTGATCGAGGCGGCGGCCATCATGCGCGATCAGGGCCTTACCGACGTCGCTTTCGTGCTGGCTGGCGATCCGCAGGGACGCACGGCCTATGAGCGCGAGCTCGACGGCCTCATCGCCGCCCGCAATCTCGGAGGGATGGTCCGTCGGGTCGGGCATTGCCAGGACATGCCCGCCGCGTTCCGCGCCGCCTCCGTCGTGGCGGTGCCGTCCGTCGAGCCCGAAGCCTTCGGCCGCTCGGCGGTCGAGGCCCAGGCTCTCGGGACACCGGTCGTCGTCTCGGATCTCGGCGCCGTGCCGGAGACCGTCCTGTCCCCGCCGGACGTGCCCCCGGTCCAGCGCACGGGCTGGCGGGTTCCGCCGGGGGATGCCATGGCCCTGGCCGATGCGCTGAGAGAGGCCCTCAGCCTCGGTGCCAGTGCCCGCAACGCCTTGGCACGACGCGCTCGCGCCCATGTCGAGGCCCATTTCTCCCTGGAAGGCATGTCGGGCGAAACCCTGTCGGTCTATGCTCAGCTGCTGGGCAGGACGTCGCCGACCGGCTGACGTCCTGCCCGAACACCTCATCCCATCCGGGGGTCGCGCGAACCAAACCGGATCGAACAGGTTGACTTGTCGATCAAGTCAGTCAAGCTACGACGACCGGAGTTCCGGAGCGATTGGTGGCCAGGACCAGCCCTCGGGGGCCTGTCCCTCGGCTGCCGTTTCGTCGTTTCATCAGGAGATTGAAGCCATTCGTAGACCTATGAGAGCCATGCCGGCCCCGCAGAAGGACGGGCCGCGCGCCAACCGGGACATCCGTGGTGTCCGTGAAGTGCAGCTCATCGACGATACCGGCCAGAACCGTGGTGTCGTTGCCTTTTTCGATGCCTTGACGCTGGCCGAGGAAGCCGGTCTCGACCTCGTCGAGATCGCGCCGAACTCCGTTCCTCCCGTCTGCAAGCTCCTCGATTACGGCCGCTTCCGCTTCAACGAGCAGAAGAAGCAGAACGAGGCCCGCAAGAAGCAGAAGACGGTCGAGGTCAAGGAGATCAAGCTCCGCCCCGGCATCGACAAGCACGATTACGATACGAAGATGAAGGCGGTCGTGCGCTTCTTCGAGGAGGGCGACAAGGTCAAGGTCACCCTCCGGTTCCGTGGCCGCGAGATGGCGCACCAGGATATCGGCCTGCGCCTCCTCGAGCGCGTGAAGAACGAGACGCAGGAAATCGCCAAGGTCGAGAGCGAGCCCATGCTGGAGGGCCGCCAGATGATCATGATCCTGGCGCCGCGCTGATCCGCGATCGTCATTTTCTTTGAGCCTGATGTGCCGCTCCCCAGTCGGGGAGCGGCTTTTTTCTTGGCTTTGCGGGGCTTCGGCGGATCGGATCGATCGGACCGAGGCGTCTCTTCCCCAGAGGAACAGGCAAGGGCGTCGAGAAAGCTCTATCCGATCGATCCGAGATTCCTACTTCACCACCGAAACCTGAGCGTCGCCCTGACGGCGCAGGACATTGACGGTCACGTCGTCGCCGTAGCGCTGCAGGCGAAGGTCGATCCGTGACTCGCCGATCTTGAGGTTGAAGATCGACACGCCGTCGAGGAAGGCCGGCAAGGTCGGGTTCTTCAGGCGGATGCGGTTGCGGTCGTGCTGGAGCTCGAGGCCAATGCAAGCGGCGAGGAAGGCGAACGGAGCCGCCGCGGCCCAGGCCTGCGGCGAACAGGCGACCGGGTAGGAGACGGGTCCGCGCTGCTTGCGGCGCATGAAGCCGCAGAACAGTTCCGGCAGCCGCTTCTCCTCATGGTAGAGGGCGGTATCGAACATCCCCTCGAAGATCCGCGAGGCTTGCGGCTTCAGGTCGTAGCGGGCCAGCCCCATCGCGATCATGGCGTTGTCGTGCGGCCAGATCGAGCCGTTATGGTACGACATCGGGTTGTAGCGGGCCTCGCCGCGGGCGATCGTGCGCACGCCCCAGCCGTTGAATCCGTCCATCGACAGGAGGATGGCGGCCACGCTCGCCGCCCGCTCCGGCAGCGCGATCCCGGTGAACAGCGCGTGCCCGGCATTCGAGGACCGCACGGCGCATTGCTTCTTCTCGCCGTCGAGGGCGAGCACGTAGGTGCCGATCTCCTCGCACCAGAAGGCGGCATCGAAGGCCGTGCGCAGGGCCTGGGCTTCCCGAGAGAGCCGGTCGGCCATGTCGTGGTGGCCGAGCATCGAGGCGAGCTTGGCGGCGCCGTTCTTGGCGGCATACACGTAGCCCTGCACCTCGCACAGCGCGATCGGCCCCTTGGCGAGCCCGCCATCGGCGTGGAAGATCGAATCGTGGCTGTCCTTCCAGCCCTGGTTCTCCAGGCCCTTGTCGGTGTCGCGGGCGTATTCGACGAAGCTGTCGCCGTCGCGGTCGCCGTACTTGTCCATCCATTCGAGGGCGAGTTCGAGGGCGGGCCAGATCTTGGCGATCGTTGCGTCGTCGCCGGTGACGGCGTGGTATTCGGCGGCCAGCATCACGAAGAGCGGCGTGCCGTCGATGGTGCCGTAATAGTGTCGGAACGGCACTTCGCCGAGCATCGCCATCTCGCCGCGCCGGGTCTCGTGCAGCACCTTACCGGGCTGCGCGTCGGCCGCCGGGTCGATTGCCTTGGCTTGGGTCGAGGCGAGGTAGCCGAGCACGCCCTTGGCGAAGTTCGGGTCGATCCACAGGGCCATCATGGCCGTGATGATGCCGTCGCGCCCGAACACCGTGGAGTACCAGGGAATGCCGGCGAACGGGTAGATGCCCTCAGGCGTGCGGCTCGCCAGCATGTAGAGGTCGGCGGTGGCCCGGCAGGCGGCCTCGTTGAACTGGTCGTTCGAGGAGATGATGGTGGTGATGCCGGCCGTGAGCTGCCGCAGGTCCCGACGCGAATCGCGGTAGGCGCGCGCGAAGATCACGCCCTCGGCGAGGCCCCTGGGATGGCGCGGGCGTGCGCTGCTGCCCGCCGCCCGCGACAGGCCCGCCGCGGCGTCCTCGCCGACCTGTTCGGTCGCCGGCGCGCTGGTGAAGGCACGGTAGCATTCGAACACCGTGCGTATGAACAGCGAGGTCCGGCCGCTGGGCTCCAGCGTCACCTCGAACGTCGCCTGGCCGGGCGCGATGTGGTGGGGCTTGGGTCCGAAATGCAAGCTGGTCGTCCGCACCATCTCGTCGAGGCCGACATAGCGGAACTGGACTTCGGCCTCGCTCGACACCTGGACGCTGCGCTTGCCACGTTGCGTGCGCGCGGTGCCGCGGACCTCGAACAAGTCGCGGTAATCGGCGTCGAAGGTGAGGTCGATGCGCAGGCGCCGGGTGCGCGAATCGTAGTTGCGCAGGCCGATCCGGTCGTAGCAGCAGCCCTTGAAGAGGAACTTGGTGCGCTCGATCGCGATGAGCTCGCGGGGTATCGTGGTCTCGTCATGCGCATCCATCCGGATGTCCGGTGTCGTCATGTCGACGCTGAGAGCACCGTTGTCGTCCTGCATCACCGAGGAGAGCAGCAGCGGGCGCTGGTCCTCGATCGTGAAGTGCAGGCGCGACAGGTAGCGCGTGTCCTGGAAGTACAGCCCCTCGGGGCCCGGCTGCACGCCGATATCGCCGTAGCTGTCGAGGACGGCGAAGGCCTCGCCGTATTTCAGCGAGCGAAGCGGTCGCTCGACGAGGGAGGTCTGCGCCTCGATGTGGTACTGCGGAAGGACCTCGTCGGCGTCCTGAAACCCCTTCGACCCATCGCCCTGCCGGACGCCTTGATCGGTATGGGAAGCGCCCTGCGCCGTCGCCGTGAAATCGTCAGCCGCCATGCTCGCGCCTCTCCTACAATCGTTGACAAGGACGCCTTGAGATCGGCCATCTCAAAAAGCGGTTCCCGCTTTTGCGGCCGACGGTCCAGCGTCACGAATCGAACGGCCGCCACGTCGCGGTTGCGATGTGGCGGCCTCGTTAAGGCAGCGTCAGTGAGGCGATCTTACGACATTCGCAACCCTGGCCCCGCATGGAGACCAGGTGCAAAGGCGATGCCGGACAGCGTCAGGCGGGCATGGCCGCCGCGGCGAGCGAGGGGCGGGCCGAGCCGTTCAGATCACCGTAATGCGGCGCGAAGGACGAGACGCCGCCCGGGATGGTGATGAAATCGGGCTTGCCGGCGATCAGCGTCTCGTAGGCCGCGACGTATTTCTTCACCATGCGCTCGGCGGTGAAGTTGCCCTCGAAGTGGCGGCGGACCCCGGCACGGCTCATGGTCTTGACCTTGGCGACGGCGGCGACCGCGTCGTCCATGCTGTCGCAAAGGACGCCGCTGACACCGTCGGCGATCACCTCGGGCACCGATCCGTTGCGGAAGGCGATCACGGGGGTCCCCGACGACATCGCCTCGATCATCACGAGGCCGAAGGGCTCCGGCCAATCGATCGGGAAGGCCAGCGCCAGCGCGTTGCCGAGGAAGTCCTTCTTCTGATCCTCGTTGATCTCGCCGATGAACTCGACGAGGGGATGATGGGTCATCGGCTCGATGACCTCGTCCCAGTAATCCTGGTCGGCCTTGTCGACCTTGGCGGCGATCTTGAGCGGTACGCCCGACCGGATCGCCATCTCGATGGCGCGGTCGGGGCGCTTCTCGGGCGAGATGCGGCCGAGGAAGGCGAGGTAGCCGCCCTTCGCCTCGGGATAGAACGTGCAGTTCTCGGGAGGCAGGCCGTGATGGATCGTCGAGAGCCAGTTGACGGTCGGCGGCATCGGATCGCGCTGGTTATCGGAGATCGACACGAGGGGCATGCCCGTGAAGGTCCGGTAGACCGGCATGAAGTCCGGCACGTCGAGGCGGCCATGCATCGTCGTGAGGCACTTGTGGTTCAAGTCCTCGAACATCGGATATTGAAGCAGATCGATGTGGAAGTGAAGCACATCGAACTCGTGCGCCCGGCGCCGGATCTGATGAAGCATGGCCAGATGGCTCGCGGTGTGATCGCGATAGCCTAGCAGCCGCAGGCCTTCCGGCGCGCAAGCTGCAAGCTTCGCCGAAGTCTCCGAATCGCCGCTGGCGAAAAGGGTGACGTCGTGTCCCTGGCGCACGAGTTCTTCGGTGATCCAAGATACGACGCGCTCGGTGCCGCCGTAGAACTTCGGAGGCACGGCCTCCGAGAGCGGAGCGATCTGGGCAATGCGCACGAAAGTGTCTCCTATGAGGTCGAATGTTGCGCCGACCTAACGCGATCCGGCCTGAGTGGGACATGAACGAAACCGACAGCCAAGGTTATGGTTCCGCACTGCACCACGCCGCCAGAGCGATTTTGCGAAGTCGCCGGGATGTCCCCGGTATCCCGTCATTCACGACTGCGAATGAGCGGCGACGCGCAGGCCATGGAGCCGGTCATGAAGCACGAACGCGGCCAGGCAACCGCCGTGACGGCGCCGGAGTATCGGGCGACCATTGAAGCGACGTCTCTTTTCTGTCATACGCCCCCTCGCGTTGAACCGCCCGGCCGATCAGGGCTGCCGTGGCGGTTCGTGCTGCTCCATCAGAAGCATCAATCGAGCGCATTCCTCCGGTCCCTCCCGGCCCGGACGGCATTCGCATCAGGAGAGCCAAATGCCCAAGCTGAAGACCAAATCGGGCGCCAAGAAGCGCTTCAAGATCACCGGGACCGGTAAGGTCATGTACGCCCAGGCCGGCAAGCGGCACGGGATGATCAAGCGGACGACGAAGCAGATCCGCAACCTGCGCGGCACCACGACCCTGTTCGAGGGCGATGCCGCCAACGTGAAGAAGTACTTTTTGCCCAACGGCTGAAAGCCTTCACCGACAGACTGCTTTTTCTAACCCAGGAGATTACGCATGGCCCGCGTCAAACGCGGCGTGACCAGTCACGCGAAGCACAAGAAAGTCCTCAAGGCCGCCAAGGGCTATTATGGCCGGCGCAAGAATACGATTCGCATCGCCAAGCAGGCAGTCGAGAAGGGCATGCAGTATGCCTACCGCGACCGCAAGAACAAGAAGCGGACATTCCGCGCCCTCTGGATCCAGCGCCTCAACGCGGCGACCCGCGAGCACGGCATGACCTATTCGCGGTTCATCAACGGACTGCTCAAGGCCGGCATCGTGGTCGACCGCAAGGCCCTGTCGGAACTCGCGATCCACGAGCCGGCGACCTTCGCGGTCGTCGTCGAGAAGGCCAAGGCCGCGATGACCGAGACCGCCAAGGCCGCTTGAGGCCCTTAACGGCTCACGCGACATCTGCTTGAGAGGCGCGGCCCGTCGGGTGCCGCGCCTTCTCGTTTTCCGGGCTCGTCTCGTTTATCTCCCAGGCCGGGAGCCGACGAACGGTCCCGGTCCGAACCTGCCGAGTCCGAACCTGCCGAGCCCACGCATGTCCGAGTTCAAGCGATGACCGATCTCGACACCCTCGAAAGCGATCTCCTCGGCCAGGTCGCCGCCGCCGGCGACGAAGCGGCGCTCGATGCGGTGCGGGTCGCCGCGCTCGGCAAGAAGGGCTCGGTCTCCGACCTCCTCAAGACGCTCGGTGCCATGAGCCCGGAGGAGCGCAAGGATCGCGGTCCCCTGATCAACGGCCTGCGCGATCGCGTCCAGAGCGCCATCGGCACTCGCCGCGAAGCCCTTGCGGAGGCCGCCCTGGAAGCCCGCCTCTCGGCCGAGCGCGTGGACGTGACGCTGCCGGTCCGCGAGGCGCCCGAGGCCCGCGGGCGCATCCATCCGATCAGCCAGGTCCTCGACGAGGTCACGGCGATCTTCGCCGACATGGGCTTCTCGGTGGCCGAAGGGCCGGATATCGAGACCGACGACTACAACTTCACCGCGCTCAATTTCCCGCCCGGCCACCCGGCCCGCGAGATGCACGACACCTTCTTCCTCGCCCCAGACCGCAACGGCCAGCGCAAGGTGCTGCGGACCCACACCTCGCCGGTGCAGATCCGGACGATGCGGTCCCAGCAGCCCCCGATCCGGGTCATCTGCCCGGGCCGCACCTACCGCCACGATTCCGACCAGACCCACACGCCGATGTTCCATCAGGTCGAGGGCCTGGTGATCGACAAGGCCGCCAACATCGCCAACCTGAAATGGGTTCTGGAGGAGTTCTGCCGCGCCTTCTTCGAGGTCGACGCCGTGACGATGCGCTTTCGGCCCTCGTTCTTCCCCTTCACCGAGCCCTCCGCCGAGGTGGATATCCAGTGCTCCCGAAAAGGCGGCGAGATCCGCTTCGGCGAGGGCACCGATTGGCTCGAGATCCTCGGCTGCGGCATGGTTCACCCCAACGTGCTGAAGAATTGCGGCCTCGACCCCGACGCGGTCCAGGGCTTCGCCTTCGGGGTCGGCATCGACCGGATTGCGATGCTGAAATATGGCATGCCCGACCTGCGCCCGTTCTTCGACGCGGATGTGCGCTGGCTGGACCATTACGGCTTCCGGCCGCTGGATATCCCGAGCTTGGTGAGTGGGTTGACGGCGTAGGAATTCGTTTCAGGGGATCCCGATCATGACGGACACCGAGATCGAAGCGATCACTCAGGATGTTTTACGGGCCAAGCTCGGTAAAGCGGGCTTCGAGGATGCCGAAGTGACGACGGGGCTCGACCATGACGGCGATGCCTCATTGTTCGTCACCGTACGTTTCAAGGCGAAGTCCGGCGTCACCGACGGCGCAGCCTCCTCGGAGGCTCATGCAGCCCTGCGTAGGCGCCTCCTCGACCTTGGCGAGGATCGGTTTCCCTATCTTCGGTACAGATATCCGGATGACGAAGTTCTTATCGGTCAGGAAGAGCCGGAGGACGCCTGATGGCGCGCCTAGCCAACCCACTCGTTTACGACCTCCTGGCCATTGCCGACGCATTGGCTGCGCAGACAGGCCGAATGAAACTGCGCAAGGCTGGGATGAGACGTACGGTCAGCAGTGCCTACTACGCAGTCTTTCATTTGCTCTGCTTCGTTTGCGCGAGCGAACTCGTAGGCTGGAGCAGGACGGAGGTGCTCGACCCGGTCTATCGGCTTCTCGACCATGGCAATGCCAAACGGCGTTTGAGCGGTCGGGACGCCGCAGCCCTGGCGCCGACAATCTTCGAAGTCGGGACCAAATTTGCCGATTTGCAGGAGGCGCGGCATGTGGCGGATTATAGCCCGCCAGCGCTTCCGGTCCGGCATGACGAGACGCTGAGCCTCATCGCGGTGGCAAAACAAACCGTCAGTCTCATCGAATCTCTCGAACCGGAAGACCGCCTGAAGCTCGCGGTCCTCCTTATAGCCAAGCCGCGACAAGCCTGAGCCGAAGAAGCGATACCATGAAATTCACTCTCTCCTGGCTCAAGGATCACCTCGACACCGAGGCGTCCCTCGATACCGTCGCCGAGACGCTGACGCGGATCGGGCTCGAGGTTGAGGGGATCGAGGACAAGGCCGCGTCCCTGAAGCCCTATGTCGTCGCGCGCGTGATCAGCGCCGAGCAACACCCCAACGCCGACCGCATCCGCGTCTGCAGCGTGGATGCCGGCGACGGCACCCCGGTGCAGGTGGTCTGCGGGGCGCCCAACGCCCGGGCCGGGATGCTGTCGGTGTTCGCGCCGCCGGGCACCTACGTGCCGGGCAAGGACATCACCCTGTCGGTGGGCACGATCCGCGGCGTCGAGAGCCGGGGCATGCTGTGCTCGGGCGCCGAGCTCGGCCTCGGCGACGACCATGACGGCATCATGGAACTGCCGGCCGATGCTCCCGTAGGGCAGCCCTATGCCCTCTATGCGGGCCTCGACGATCCGGTCGTCGAGATCAATCTGACGCCCAACCGTCCCGACTGCACGGCCGTCTCGGGCATCGCCCGCGATCTGGCCGCGACCGGCCTCGGCAGCTTGAAGCGCGCCCCACTGAAGCCGGTGCGCGGCGAGGGGCCGTGTACGGTTCCCGTCAAGCTATCCTTCGATCCGGCCGACCGGGACCTCTGCCCGCTCTTCGCCGTGCGCCTCGTACGCGGGGTCAGGAACGGACCGTCGCCGGATTGGATGCAGGCGCGACTGCGGGCCATCGGCCTGCGCCCGATCAACGCTCTCGTCGACATTACCAACTACCTCACCGTCGACCGCGGCCGCCCCCTCCACGTCTTCGACGCCGCCAAGGTAAAGGGCGGCATCGAGGTCCGCCGGGCCCGCGAAGGGGAGGAGCTGAAGGCGCTCGACGGCAAGACCTACCGGCTCGATCCCGAGATGGTCGTCATCGCGGACGCCGACGGCCCTGAATCGATCGGCGGCATCATCGGCGGCGAGGCCACCGGCTGCGATGCCGGCACCGTGGACGTGCTGGTCGAATCCGCCCTCTGGGATCCCCTCAACATCGCCCGCACCGGGCGCCGGCTCGGAGTGACCACCGACGCGCGCTACCGCTTCGAGCGCGGCGTCGACCCGGCTTTCGCGCTGCCGGGCCTCGACCTCGCCACGCGGATGATCCTCGACCTGTGCGGTGGCAACGCCGGGGAGACCCTCGTCTTCGGCGAGCCGCCGGAGACCGAACAGATCATCGATTTCCCCTGGTCCGAGACCCGGCGGCTCGCCGGCATCGAGCTCTCGCGGGCGGAGATGAAGGTCACGCTCGAAACGCTCGGCTTCCACGTCTCCGGCACGGGCGACAGGGTGAAGGTGCTCTCGCCGTCCTGGCGCCCGGATATCGGCGGCAAGGCCGACCTCGTCGAGGAAATCGTCCGCATCGCCGGTCTCGACCAGATCGAGCCGAAGCCCCTTCCGCGCGCTGCCAGCGTCGGCAAGCCCGCGCTCACCGTGCTGCAGAGGCGCACCCGGATCGCCAAGCGGGCGCTCGCGAGCCGTGGGCTCGTGGAGGCGGTGACATGGTCCTTCATCGGCCACGACGATGCCGTTCTGTTCGGCGGCGGCGGCGCGGATCTGAGGCTCGCCAACCCCATCGCCGCCGAGCTTTCCGACATGCGTCCGAGCTTGGTGCCGGGCCTCCTGCGTGCCGCCCAGCGCAACGCGGACCGCGGCTACGGTGACGTCGCTCTGTTCGAGGTCGGTCAGTGCTTCGCCGACGACCAACCGGAGGGCCAGAGCATGCGCGCTGCCGCCCTTCGCCGAGGCACGGCAGGCCATGCCGGTCCCGGCCGGCACTGGCACGGCGCTGCCGAAGCCGTCGACGTGTTCGCCGCCAAGGCCGACGCCCTTGCGCTGCTGGCGAGCCTTGGCGTGCCGGTGGGTGGCCTTCAGGTGGTGCCCGGCGGCCCAGCCTGGCTGCATCCCGGACGCTCCGGCACGCTCCAGTTCGGGCCAAAAATCATCGTCGGTCATTTCGGCGAGATCCACCCGCGGACGATGAAAGCCATCGATCTCAAGGGCCAGGCGGTCGCCTTCGAGATCGTGCTCGACGCGGTGCCGCTCCCGAAATACCGGCCGACCAAGGTGAAGCCGGCACTCGCCCTCTCCGACTTTCAGCCGATGTCGCGCGACTTCGCCTTCGTGGTCGGCCGCGACGTGCCGGCGGGCGACATCGTGAAGGCGGCACAGGGCGCCGAGCGCAAGCTCATCGCCGGCATCGACGTCTTCGATCTCTACGAGGGTGCTGGCATCCCTGATGGCGCCAAGTCGGTTGCCATCGCGGTGCGCCTGCAGCCGGTGGAACGAACCCTCACGGATGCCGAGATCGAGGCGGTGACGGCCAGGATCGTCGCTGAGGTCGCCCGCAAGACCGGTGCGACGCTGCGGTCGTGATGGTCGATCAGAGCATGCTCGATCCCATCCTTGTCGCGGACCTTTCGGCGGAGAAGCACCTGCCGGTGGCTGCCCTGCGCCGGGCGCTGAAGGCGCCCGATAGCATCGCCGAAGCGGTCCTGAGCGTCCTCGATGCGGCGGCCTCCGAGGCGGAGCTTGAGGAGGCCGACGACAACCTTCTGTTCTGGGGGCTGCACGTCCTCGCGGCCGCCCGCGACACGAGGGTCTACGCGCCGCTGATGCGCTTTCTGCGCCTCGACGGCGACACCCTCGACGCCATCCTCGGCGACGCCGTGACGATCACGCTCGCCAAGGTGATCGTCAGCGTCTTCGATGGGGACGTCGCGGCGCTGCACCGCCTCATCCTCGACAGCACGACGGACGAATTCGTCCGTTACGAGGCCTTCACGGCCCTGGTCTTCCTCACCCGGGAAGGCCGGATCGACCGCACCCAGACCCACGATCTGCTCGTCCGGTTCGACGACAAGCGCGTCTCGGTCGAGGGTGAGATCGGCTGGACCGGGTGGGAGGAGTCGATCGCGCTCCTCGGTTTCGCGGACCTCGCGCCGCGTGTCGCGGCGGCACGGCTCGATGGCCGTATCACCGACGAGATCAGTGACGCGCCCTGGTTCAAGACCACCTTGCGGCAGGCGCTCGCCAAGCCCGACGACCGGGAACGCTTCGACCCGCGCCGCTACGGTACCCTCGACGATCCCATCGCCGAACTCGCCTGGACCGCCGAGGATGCCGGCCAGCCCCAGCGCAATCCGTTCAAGGACGTCGGCCGCAACGATCCCTGCCCCTGCGGCAGCGGCAAGAAGTTCAAGAAGTGCTGCCTGGGCGTCGTACCGAGCTGATCGGGCCGCTGCCGTCGGACACCGCGCCCGGACACCGCGCCAGGGCGTCCAGCACCTCCGCCATGAGTGGACGCGCTCTCGGATCGGGCTGGATGCAGGCGCGCTCAATCTGGCGCAGGCCCGCGGGCTCCTCCGCGCAGCGGGAGAGCACTTCTCCGAGCAGAAGCCCCCAGGCCCGCACGTCGAGTCGTGCCAGATTGGCGGCCATCTCGCCGCTCGGCAGGATCGAGGCCGCGCCGAAATCGCTGAGCACGGCCCCGCCCGCCCCTCCATCCCACAGGATGTTGTGGCCATAGAGGTCGCCATGAAGGAGGCCCCGGGCGTGGAGATGGGTCGTGGCCGCCGCTATGCCCGCCGCGATGGCACATGCGGTGTCCGCGGTGAGACGAAGCTCCGGGTCGTAGACGTCGCGGCTGCAGCTCTCCAGGCTGGGCGGCCCGGCGAGCACGCGCCAATCTGGGGGCAGGAGCGGCACGAGGAGCCCTTGCTTCCCCTCCGGATGCCCGACCACCCGGCCAAGGGCGCCGGTGAGGTTCGGATGCGACCCCGCGGCGAGGCAGGCCGCCATCTCGCGCTCCGGGAGACCGTCGCTGGTCATTGCGCCCTTGAACAGCTTCACGGCGACCGCCTGTGCGGGTGTCGTTCCCGCACGGCGCCAGAGGGCACGATGCACGAGGCCCGACGCGCCTTCGCCGAGCGGTTCGCCGATGGCGAGATCCGCCCAGGACACGAAGGTGGCCGCGTCGGTCAGGATGGCGCCATCGAGGGGATTGCCGGCCCAGGAAAGCCAGGCGAGTCGCGGCAACGCGACGATCCACGGCGGAAGCGCCTCGAAGCGGTTGGCGGCCAGGCGCAGCAATTCGAGGTTCGGGGCGTCCGCGAGGCTGTCCGGCAAGGTGTCCAACCGGTTCCCGGCCAGCATCAGCTTCTGCAGCCATGGCCGTTCGCCGAGGGCCGGGGGGAGTTTATCGATCCGGTTGTCGGTGAGCGTCAGCCAACGGAGGGCGGGAGGTAGAGCTTCGCCCGGGACATCGTGCATGCCGGTGTTGCGAAATCCGATCTGGCTCAGCGCAACGCAGTCGCCCAGCACCGGCGGAAGCCGCGCGAAGCGGTTACCCGAGCAGAACAACACCCGCAGCTTGCGTAGTCGCCCAAGGTCGCCGGGCAAGTGCGTGAGGGTGCCGTTGCCGAGGTCCAGCACCTCCAGCGTCTCGGCGAGACCGAAGATCTCGCGCGGAAATTCGGTCAGACCGGGCAGGCGCAATTCGCGAGCACCGGCGAGGTCGCCCCGACGCAGAGCGGCCAAACCGTCGAGGGTCGAGGCCGGCGTCCTCACGCGGCCGTGCCGGAGAGCGGGTTCGTCTCGTCCCAGGCGTAATGGAGGGTCTCGAAACGCATGGAGCGGGCGTCCACCATCAGCAATCGTCCCACCAGCGGCTCGCCGAACTCCGCCACCGCGCGGATCACCTCCATCGCCATCAGAGAGCCCATCACTCCGGCGAGCGCCCCGAGAACGCCGGCCTCGGCGCAGGGGAGCACGCTTCCGGGCGGTGGCGGGTTCGGGAACAGGCAGCGATAGGTTGGGTTCGGCCGTCCGTCGGGGTCGGTCTCGTGAGCCCGGATCGTGGTGAGCGTGCCGTCGAACCGGCCGAGCGCGGCCGTGACGAGCGGTCGCCTTATCCGAAAGCAGGCATCGGAGACCGCATAGCGCGTCGCGAAATTGTCCGACCCGTCGGCGACGACGTCGTAGCCGGCGAGCAGCGCATCGGCCGTCTCGGACGTGATGCGGACCGGATGGGCCTCGACCCTGACATAGGGGTTGAGACGGCCGACTGCGTCGGCGGCGCTCTCGACCTTGAGCCGTCCGAGATCGGGCGTTCCGTGGATGACTTGCCGCTGCAGGTTCGAGAGCGAGACGGTGTCGTCATCGACGATGCCGATGGTGCCCACGCCGGCCGCCGCCAAGTACTGGATCAGCGGCGCCCCGAGCCCGCCGGCGCCGATGACGAGGACCCGGGCCGCCTTGAGGCGGGCCTGCCCCGGTCCCCCGACCTCGCGCAGGACGAGGTGGCGGGCATAGCGTTCGATCTCGTCGCCGGACAGTGCCATGAACGCCCCTTAAACCGTGGCGTCCCGGCCCGGAAGGCCCGGGTTTGCCGAAGGCGTGGGCCGGGCTATGCCGAATAGATCCATGGAGGGCCGTTCTCGTGTCGCAACCGACCACCGACCGCTCGCCTCTCGGCCTCGCGCAGGCTCTCATCCGCTGTCCCTCGGTGACGCCGGAGGAGGGGGGGGCGCTCACTTTCCTCGCCGAGACCCTGAGCGCTGCAGGATTTCACGTCGAACGACCGGTCTTCTCGGATGTCGGGACGCCCGACATCCAGAATCTCTACGCGCGCTTCGGCAGCGGCAGCCCCTATCTTCTGTTTGCCGGCCATACCGATGTGGTCCCATCCGGGGATACCGCCGCGTGGCGTCACGGCCCCTTCGAGGGAGTTGTGGAGAACGGATTGCTCTACGGACGCGGCGCCGTCGACATGAAGGGCGGCATCGCCTGCATGCTCGCCGCCGCCCTGGACTTCTCGGCTGAACGGAGTCCCGACTTTTCCGGATCGATCGGCTTTCTGATCACCGGCGACGAGGAAGGGCCGGCCGTGAACGGTACGGTCAAGCTCCTCGAATGGGCGCAGGCGCGCGGACAGCGCTTCGACCATTGCGTCCTCGGCGAGCCGACGAATCCCAGTACTCTCGGCGAGATGATCAAGATCGGGCGGCGCGGCTCGCTGACCGGCAAGATCACGGTTCATGGCCGCCAGGGCCATGTCGCCTATCCGCACAAGGCCGATAACCCGATCCCCGGCCTGCTCCGGCTCGCTGCAGCGCTGATGGAGCGGCCGATCGACGGCGGCACCGCGCATTTCGATGCCTCGAACCTCGAATTCACCACCATCGACGTCGGCAACCCGGTGACCAACGTCATACCGGCCACGGCCCGGGCCGTATTCAACGTCCGCTTCAACGAAGGCTGGACCGCCCAGACCCTGGGCGCCGAGATCCGCCGGCGGCTCTACGCGGCGGCCGGCGAGCGCGTGCGCTTCACGCTCGAGCTCATGCCCTCGAATTCCCCGGCTTTCCTCACCGAGCCCGACGCCTTCACCGGCCTGGTCGCGGACGCCATCGAGGCCGAGACGGGCTTCGTGCCCGCGTTCTCGACGACGGGAGGCACCTCGGATGCCCGCTTCATCAAGGATGCCTGCCCGGTGATCGAGTTCGGCCTCGTCGGCGAGACCATGCACCAGACCGACGAGCGCGTCGCGGTGGCGGACCTCGACCGGCTGACCGCGATCTATCGGCGGATACTCGACGCTTATTTTTCCGGCGGCGGCCAATCCCAGCGTGCCTGAGGGCTATCGATCGCGTTTCGGGATACAGGAACGGCGCTTAGGCGGACCGCGCCATCATGCCCTTGCAGACCCATCCTTTCCTATTGCGATTCCGGCACAGGAAACGGTAGCGGCCCGCGCGGAAGCGGCGGCTCTTCGGACCCAGTCGGTCTCCCACGGCGATGTAGATCTGCCTGAGGCGCTGCACGTGTGGGTCGTCGAGGCGGAGCTCGATGCTGGCTCGGACCAGGGCGGCCGCAACGGCTCGTTCCTTCACATCGCGTGGGATCAAAGCCTCGCCCAGGATGACCCGTCCGACTTCCAGCAGCAGAGCCTCGTTGGTCCCGCCGCTCGCGGCGGACAGGCGCTCGAGGTCGAACAGCGTCCGCACGCCGAAGGGCCACAGCTTGATGATCTTGTCGCGCCCGACGGAGCAGCATAGCTGCGCCTGCGCCACCCAATCCATGATCTGGTAGACGCCGTACGGCGTCTCGACGAACAGCATCAGCGGGTTGGCCGCGGCCAGGTTCTGGGTCGAGCGGATGTGATGGTCGTCGAGACGGACCCTGATCTCGCTGTCGATCCCGTCGATGATCTCGACGGGCGTGATCTTGAAGGCGCGAAAGACGTCCTCCTCCTCGCGCTTGAAGTTCCTGAGCTGGTCCCGCTGCAGAAGGCTCCTCATCACCACGTCGGGCATGACGCCGGCAAAGAAGCAGCCGGCGACCGCCACCGCGACGGCGGCTGGCGAGGTCAAGGCGGAACCGAAGGTCATCAACGGGGCGACCAATGCGGTGCCGACATGGAGAAGGGAGAGGACGAGCACCGGCCCGAGCACGATGCTCGCGAGCATCTTGATCGTCTCGCTCACGATCGTCCCCGGGCTCAGGTCGAAGTTCCTGATCGCGCGGTAGAGGTTGCGCAGGGCGGTCACGTAGCTGCCCGCGAAGGCCGCGCACATCCCCAGAAGCCAGACAGTTCCGGGACCATCCGAGAACGGATAGCTGACGCCGGGCCACCTGAGCCCGGCGGGGTTCGACGTGTGAGCCGCGAGCAACGACAGAAGCAGCGAGACGCCGTAAAACACACATGCGCCCGCGAACACGCCGAACGGGGCGCACCCGATCAGCCACGAGGCCGTCGAGTAATCCTCCCGCTTCCGCCGCCGCTCCGTCGGCGGCGGATTGGGCTCGGATTCCGGCCGAGCCATCGCGGGATCGAGGGTCCGATTGGCGCCGACGAAATACTTGTACTTCACGAACTCGAAGGACGGGATCAGCATCGGGCTCGACGCGTCACCGATCTCGAAGACGGTCGCCAGATCCGTGACGACTTCCTGCCGATGGCGCTTGATCGCCTCCCGAATGGCGATGAAGATCAGCGGTGACAGGAATGCGAACGCCGTCGCGAGAGAGACGATGATCTGAAACGGTGTTTCCATGTCGCGAGCCCCATCCGCAATCTCCGACGCCGTGGCGGCCGGGTCGTGGCGATGGTGCTGGAATGCGTTATAAGTGCAATCTCAAGTAAAGTATTTCGCGACGAATCTCACTGAGGTGGGTAATCCACCCCCACGAAAGTGAGCCCCTGGGCCGGTGCCATCGGCCCGCATCGGCTGCGGTCGCGCGAGGCGAGGATGTCGGCGACATCGGCGGTGCTGAAGCGGCGGCATCCGGCCATCATCAGCGTGCCGACCATGGCACGCACCTGATGGTGCAGGAACGATCGCGCCGCCGTGGTGACGACGATCTCCTCGAACAATCCCATCGTCACCAGGGCCACGTCGAGCCGCTCGAGGGTGCGCACCGGGCTGTTGGCCTGGCACTCGGCGGCACGGAAGGCGGTGAAGTCGTGGCGTCCGAGCAGCCCTTGCGCGGCCTCGTGCATGAGGCCGGCATCGAGCGCCCAGGGCACGTGCCAGACGTGGGCGCGGGTCAGCGCTGCGGGGCTGCGCCGGTTCAGGATGCGGTAGCGATAATGTCGGCGGATCGCGGAGCGGCGGGCGTCGAAGGTGGGCGGCACGATCTCCGCACTGATCACGCTCACCGGCAGGGGCCGCAGATGGGCGTTGAGGGCATCGCGCACCGTATCGGTGCGCCAATCGCGAACGAGATCGAGATGAGCGACCTGATGCGTCGCGTGAACGCCCGCATCGGTGCGCCCGGCGCAGGTGAGCCGAAGGGACTGCCCGGAAAAGCGCAACACCGCCTCCTCGATGGCGCCCTGCACCGTCGGATCCTCGGCCTGGCGCTGCCAGCCGCGGAACGGGGCGCCGTCGTACTCGACGACGAGCTTGTAGCGAGGCATCAGGCGAGGTTCGCGGCACGGGCCGCATCGTGCCCGAACGGCGTCACGTGAAGCGATGTCCAGCCGCGAGCCGCGAGCCGCGGACGAACTCCGCCCCGCTCGCGACGCCGCCCTTGCCGGCCCGGCGCAATTCGAGGAGGTCCACCGCACCCTCGCTGCAGGCGACGGTACCGGCCTCGTCGAGGAGCGTTCCGGGCAGGCCCGAGCCCACGACCGGTCTGGCGCGCAGGACCTTCACCCGTTCCGGGCCCTTGCCGAGATCGGCTTCGAAGAAGGCGCCGGGGAAGGGCGACAGACCGTTGATCCGGTTGGCGACCTCCGTCGCGGGCCTGTCCCAGGCGATGGCGCATTCCGCATTCGTGATCTTGTGGGCGTAGACGACGCCGGCCTCGGCCTGCGGCGTCAGGCCTAGGCCGTTGCGCGCGAGCACGGCCAGCGCCCGGGCCATGAGGTCGGCGCCGAGCGGCATCAGGGCATCGTGGAGCGCGCCGGCGGTCATGCCCGGTTCGATCGGAAGCCGCGCCTCCATCGCCACCGGGCCGGTATCGAGGCCGGCTTCCATCCGCATCACGCCGACGCCGGTCTCCGCATCGCCCGCCATCACGGCGCGCTGGATCGGAGCGGCGCCGCGCCAGCGCGGCAGCAGGGAGGCATGCAGGTTGAGGCAGCCGTGGCGGGGGGCGTCGAGGACCGCCTGCGGCAGGATGATCCCGTAGGCGACCACCACTCCGAGATCGGCGTCGTGGGACCGGAATGTCTCCAGCGCCCCGGGGTCGCGCAGGCCCGACGGAGTTAGGACGGGGATGCCAAGCCGCTCGGACAGGCGGTGGACGGGGGAGGGCGTCAGCGCCATGCCGCGGCCTGCCTTGGCGGGGGCACGGGTATAGGCCGCGGCGATCTCGTGCCCGTCCGAGGCGAGCCGCGCCAGGGTCGCCGCGGCGAAATCCGGCGTGCCCATGAAAACCAGTCTCACGGGTTCATGCCCCAAATCGCCACCACGGTCAGGCCGCCTCGCCGCGCTTGGCCGCCTTGGCGAACTTCTTCGTGACCCTGTCGCGCTTGAGCTTCGACAGGTGGTCGATGAACAGCGTGCCGTTGAGGTGGTCGATCTCATGCTGGATGCAGGTGGCGAGCAGGCCGTCGGCCTCGATCTCCTGGCTATTCCCGTCGAGGCCGCGGAACCGCACCCGGACCCGATCCGGCCGCTCGACCTCGCCGTAATAGTCGGGAATCGAGAGGCAGCCCTCGTCGTAGATCCGCCTCTCCTCGGACGACCAGACGACTTCCGGGTCGATGAAGATCTGCGGCCGGCGCGCGTCCTCGTCCTTGGAGGTGTCGATGGTGACGATGCGCTTGGGCACGCCGACCTGGATCGCCGCGAGGCCGACGCCGGGAGCGTCGTACATCGTCTCGAGCATGTCGGCGACGAGGGTGCGGATCTCGCTCGTGACCTCGCCGACCGGTTCGGAGACCAGCCGCAGCCTTGGGTCCGGCAGGATGACGAGGGGGCGAATGGTCATGACGTGGCCGGATATCTGAGGGGGACGTGGAAGCGGATTGCTGGCCGTTGGGGGCCGCCGTCGCATCGCCACCGCAGATAGGGATTGCCATGCGGGCGGTCAAATCCTCGCGACGGGCTGGCGATCGTATGGGCGTCCCTTTGGTCGCGGCGACGGCTCGGGTCGAGCCGGGCCTTGCGGCAGCCCATGCGGGGTTGTCATACGTGTTCGGCGAACGCCATCTGGATCGCGGGCGATCGATCCATCGACGACCGGTCCGAGCACCCTCTCGCGCGAACGACCATGGGGCCGTACGAATTGATACCGGACGATAGCGCGACGGGCCGGTCCACCTATCCGGACGTCCCCGAGGAGGTTCTGGAAAGCTGGCAGCACATCCTCGACGAGATGACCGCCCGGATGCGTGTTCCGGTCGGCCTCGTGATGCGGGTGGACGGCCGCGACATCGAGATCGCC
>NZ_CAXUJR010000039.1:0-8219 GCF_964251405.1 uncultured Methylobacterium sp. | reverse complement strand
TATTGCGAGCGTGTGCTCGCACGGCGGGAGCCGCTCGCCGTGAGCGATGCCGCCAGGGACCCGGACCTCGCCGACAACCCGAGCCTGCGGCTTCACGGGTTGCGCAGTTATCTCGGCTATCCGATCCGCTGGCCTGACGGGTCCCTGTTCGGAACGATCTGCGTGATGGACACCCGGGAACGCGACTATACCGGGGATGAGCGCGACGTAATGGGCCTCCTGCGCGACCTGATCGAGACCAACTTGCGCAGCTTCTATGCTTGCTGACCCGTCGGATCAGAATGCGGTGCGGCTGCGGATCGCGGCGGAGAGCGTGCCCTCGTCGAGATAGTCGAGCTCGCCGCCGACCGGCACACCGTGGGCGAGGCGGGTGATCGTCAGGCCGAGGTGGCTCAGCGACTCGGTGACGTAATGGGCGGTGGTCTGGCCGTCGACGGTGGCGTTCAAGGCCAGGATGATCTCCGTCATGGCCGGATCACTCGCCCGTTCCACCAGACGTTCGAGGTTGAGATGCTCGGGCCGCACGCCGTCGAGCGCCGAGAGCACGCCGCCGAGTACGTGATAGCGCGCGCTCACCGCCCCGGACCGCTCCAGCGCCCACAGGTCCGAGACGTCCTCCACGACGACGAGCATCGAAGGATCGCGCTTGGCGTCCGCGCAGATCGTGCAGGGTTCGGTGGTGTCGACGTTGCCGCATTCGCTGCACACGACGATGCGCTCGACCGCGATCCGCATCGCCTCGGCCAGCGGCGCCAGCAGTGTGTCGCGCTTCTTGATCAGGCTGAGAGCGGCCCGCCTGGCCGAGCGTGGGCCGAGGCCTGGCATCCTGGCGAGAAGCTGGATCAGGCGTTCGATCTCGGGGCCGGCAACGGCTTGGGGCATGCGGAGTTCGTCTCGTCCTTCTCAAGGGCACCCGACCGAGAGCGGGAACGATCGCTGTCGCGCCCGCCTCGCGGATCGCCACGATAGCAGTTCGGACCTCCTTCGGTGAGACCGCATGGTGTCCTACCGGGCGCTCGAGGCGCCGGGTCAGGCGATGAAGACGACGCCCAGGTCGTTGCCGACCTGCCATTGAATGCGCACGCGTCGCTTGGCCCCGGATTCACCGATCACGAGATCGAATTCGCGCGGCATCGGAAAGATGGCGTCGATCCTCAAGCCTGCGCCGCTGTCCGATAGGTTCCTCACGGCGCAATCAATCACCGAATTGGTACCGAGCAGGATCCGGCCGCGTTTGAGGACCCGGTGACGCGGATTCGCCCTTCGGTCGGACGTTCGCAATTGGTCGGCGGCTGGGCGCGACGGAGTGTCGGGTTCGGATTGCTCGATCACGGTGTTCGGCGCCTCGGGTGCCGCCGGCTCCGGCATTCCTCCGCCTGGTGATCCGAGGACATGAAACGGAACGCCTTCGACCCGCGCGACGTCCAAGGCGTGCTGCGCAGCCCGAATCAGGTCCGCGGCGATCAGCACGCCATGCGGTGCGACGTGGCTGCACAGCACGCCGCCGATCCGCGGCGACAGGTCGACGCCGACGGCATCGATGTCCAAGCGGTACGTGAGCCCGTCGGCGAAGCGTCGACAGACGCCGTCGAGGACGTCGGGGCTCGATCTCGCATCGATGATGACGAGGAAGGTCCGGCCCGCGAAGCGTCCGCAGACATCGCTGGCTCGCGTGAGCTGCTGAAGTCGTTCGCCGAAGGCCCGAAGTGCCTGATCCCCGACCTTCAGCCCGAGCGAGGTATTGATGTCCTCCAGCTCGTTCATCTGGATGAGGGCGATTGCGTAGCCAGCGCGCGACCTCGGCGGTAGCGCGGCGAGGTGCGCGAGCCGGTCGTCGAGCTGGGTTCGTCCAGGCAACCGCGTGACCGGGTCGAGACCCGAAGCGTGGACGAGGCGCTGGTACTCGGCGCGCGCCAGTTGGTCTTTTCGCCCTTTCGCCACCGCGTGATTGATCGCCGAGAGAAGATCTTCGACCTTGAGGTCGCGCTTCGACACGTAGTCGTCGATCCCGAGGCGCAGAGCCCGGATCACCGTCCTCTCACGACCGTCGCCGGTCAGCATGACGATCGGCGGCAGCACAGGAAAACGGCTGCTCAAGCGCTCTTTGACTGAAAACCCGTTATCCGTTCCGAGATTATAGTCCAGCAATATGCAGTCGACGGAGTTCTGATTGATTATTTCTACCAAATCGTCTTCGCACGACGCTTCTAGGACGTCAATTCCTGCTTTTTTTGTCAAAAGAAGCGACACAAAACTTCTGTAGACAGGGTCATCATCGACGACGACAACAGAATGTCTTACATTTGCGTCCTGTTTCATCGCTTGGCCCAACGATCCGGCATCTCTCTTTGATGCGAACAGGGTAGACACAACATCGTAAACGAAATCTGATGAAACGATTGATTCGATCGCGAGTATTTACAACTCGAGATACGCTTGTTGAAGATTACAGTATGCCGGTATCGGATGTTAGTGCTGCTTCCGAAGCGCATTTTTACGGCGCGAGGTATGCGTCCGAAAGCTTGGCCTTTCGCAGGGCATAGATCGAACCAAGGGACGCCGAGAGTTCGCAGTTCGGCGGCAACCAGGAAGGTTGCTTGCCTCGGCCGATTGAGCTTGGCGCCCGCAGGGGCGCCTCGCCCTCCTTGCGCTTCCTCGGCGATGTGTCTGGTTCAACATTCGGACATGGGAGCAATGGCAAGGCCATTGCGTGACAATCGACAATGGACGTTTATCTGTCGGACGGAAGTCCAGTTGACGGAAGATCTTCCCCGTCTATTCATGATCGAGACTCCGATAGGCGGTGAACCTGCGCGCGGCGGACCTGAACGACCGCACGGACGCCTGATCGGATCAAACGGGAGTCCTGACGGCTCCCGTCAAACGCTGCGGTGCGATCAGGTGCCCTGGGAGATACGAGCGTGACGAATATCGGTGAGTTCAATGCGGGTCACGGCGCCGAGGCCATCGGCCTTCGCAAGCTCAAGGCCGTCCACTGGAACCTCGGGGCTCCGCGCCTTTACGAGGAGTCCCTCGCCCGCGGCGAGGCCAGGCTCGCCCGCGGCGGCGCCCTCGTCGCCACGACCGGAAGCCATACCGGGCGATCGCCGAAGGACAAGTTCGTGGTGCGGGACGCCACCACAGAGAGCGAGATCTGGTGGGAGAACAACGGTGCGATCACGCCCGAGCAGTTCGACACGCTCCTGTCAGACTTCCTCGCCCATGCCGAGGGGCGCGAATTGTTCGCCCAGGACCTCTATGGCGGGGCCGATCCCGACCACCGGGTCCGGGCGCGGGTCTTCACCGAGCTCGCCTGGCATTCGCTGTTCATCCGCAACCTGCTGATCCGGCCGGAGCGCGACGCGCTCGAACGCTACGTGCCGGACCTCACGATCATCGACCTGCCGAGCTTCGAGGCTCAGCCGCACCGCCACGGCTGCCGCTCGAAGACGGTGATCGCCATGGATTTCTCCCGCAAGATCGTGCTCATCGGTGGGAGCGCCTATGCGGGCGAGATGAAGAAGTCGGTCTTCACCTACCTGAACTACGTGCTCCCCGGCGCCGGGGTGATGCCGATGCACTGCTCCGCCAACGCGGCCCTCGATCAGTCGGGCGACTCGGCCCTGTTCTTCGGCCTGTCGGGCACGGGCAAGACAACGCTCTCCAACGATTCCTCGCGGCAGCTGCTCGGCGACGACGAACACGGTTGGAGCCGGGAGGGCATCTTCAACTTCGAGGGCGGCTGCTACGCCAAGACCATCCGGCTCTCGCGCAACGCCGAGCCCGAGATCTATGCCACCACCGAGCGGTTCGGCACCGTGATGGAGAACGTCGTGATCGATCCCGAGACGCGGGTGCCCGATTTCGACGATGCTTCGCTCACCGAGAACACCCGCTGCGCCTACCCTCTCGACTTCATCGCCAATGCGAGTTCCAGCGGCCGGGCCGGGCACCCGAAGAACATCGTGATGCTAACCTGCGACGCTTTCGGCGTGATGCCGCCGATCGCCAAGCTGACCGGTGCGGAGGCGATGTATCATTTCCTCTCGGGCTACACCGCTAAGGTGGCCGGCACCGAGCGCGGCCTGACCGCCCCCGAGGCGACGTTCTCGACCTGCTTCGGCGCACCGTTCATGCCGCGCCATCCGAGCACTTACGGCAACCTTCTGCGCAACCTCATCGCCCATCACGAAGTCGATTGCTGGCTCGTCAATACCGGCTGGACTGGGGGAGGCGTCGGCACCGGCCGGCGCATGCCGATCCGCGTCACGCGTCGGCTGCTTTCCGCGGCCCTCGACGGATCCCTGGCGAAAGGCGAGTTCCGCCGCGATCCCTATTTCGGCTTCGCGGTGCCGACGGCCGTGTCCGGCGTCGAGCAGCACGTCCTCTCGCCGGTAGACACCTGGAACAACAAGGCCGCCTTCGCCGAGACGGCGACTAGGCTCGTCGGGATGTTCCGGGAGAACTTCAAGCGCTTCGAGGCGCATGTGGACGCCGAGATCCGCGCCGCCGAGCCGGTGCGGGTGATCGCGGCCTGAATCGAGGGACCGGCACTGTCGACCCCGGCTCTTCGGTGTCGCCCCCTCCCTGGGTGCCGGGGGAGGGGGTCTGCGCCCCAGGGCTCCGATCATCGGAGTTGCCGATGAACCCGAACCGGCTTCGATGAATCGCCTTAGAACAGATTCATGCCGGGTGGGATCGGCAGGCCCTTCGTCAATTCCTGCATGCGCTCCTGCATGGTCGCCTCGGCCTTCGCACGGGCATCGTTGACCGCGGCGACGATGAGGTCTTCCAGGATCTCGCGCTCATCCGGCTTCATCAGATCGGGGTCGAGGGTCACGCCCTTCAAAGCGCCTTTGGCCGTCATGGTCACCCGCACCACGCCGCCGCCCGACGCCCCGGAGACCTCGACGTGGTCGAGTTCCTCCTGGAGCGACGCCATCTTCTCCTGCATGGCCTGAGCCTGCTTCATGATTCCCATGAGGTCGCGCATGGTCTGACGATCCCGATTGCCGTGGTCACGGATGCGGGCGACGCACCCGCGCTCGCCGGCATGTAGGGCCGGCGGGCGCCGGCCGCTACGGTTCGTCGCCCTCGATCTCGGCGTCGCCGGTGGCGGGAGCCGCCAGGGGCGCAGCCTTGTCGCGGACATCGACGATCTGAGCCCCGGGAAAGCGGGAGAGGACTTCGCGCACCAAGGGATGGGCGGCGGCGTCCTGGTGGCGTGTCTCGAGAGCCGTGCGCGCACGCGCCTCGATCGTTTCCGCTCCGGTCTCCTTAGAGAGCGCGACGATCCAGCGCCGACCGGTCCAGGAGTCGAGGGCACGGGCGAGGTCGTTGGCGATGCTCGGGCGACCACCCTCGGCGAGGCGGAACTCGATATGCCCTTCCTCGAACCGGACGACATGCACCGACCGCTCGAGCGCCGTCTTGAGACCGATGTCGCGCCGCGCCTCGGCGAGCGCCACCACGTCCTCGAACCGGGTCAGACGCAGCCCTTCGGCGGGGACGGCCTGGGGAGACGCCGCCATCGAGACGGCTCGGGGAGACTGGGTCTCGGCCATCGGGGTGAGGGCGGCGAGCGCAGACCGCGTCCCATGATTTGCGGCGAGCGCGAGCGGTTGCCGGGCCAATGGCGGTGCGATCTGGGTGCTCTCGGGTGGCGACGGGCGCTGACCTGCCGGCGCGTCGAGCGCCTCGGCCTTGAGGATGCGCAGGGCCTCGTCGGGGGTGGGGAGATCGGCCGCGTAGGCGAGACGCACCAGCGCCATCTCGGCCGCCGCCAGGGGCCTCGTCGCGGCCTGCACCTCGGGGATCGCCTTCAGCAGGATCTGCCAGGTTCGCGACAGCACGCGGATCGAGAGCTTCTGGGCGAAGGCGCCGCCACGCATCCGCTCGGCCTCGCTGAGCGTCGGGTCGGCAGCGGCCGCCTCCGGCACCAGTTTCAGTCGCGTGACGAGGTGGGTGAAGCTCGCGAGGTCCGACATCACCACGGCCGGATCGGCGCCGGATCCGTACTGCGAGCGCAGTTCTGCGAAACAGGCCGGGATGTCGCCGCGCATCGCCGCTTCGAACAGGTCGACGATGCGGCCGCGGTCGGCGAGACCGAGCATGTCGCGCACGTTCGCCGTGCTCACGAGGCCGGCCCCGTGCGCGATGGCCTGGTCGAGGAGCGAGAGTGCGTCGCGGACGGAACCCTCCGCCGCGCGCGTGATCGCGGCCAAGGCCTCGGCCTCGGCCTCAACCCCTTCGGCCGCGCAGATCTTCGCCAGGTGGGCGATGAGGGTGTCGGCCTCGACCCGGCGCAGGTCGAAGCGCTGGCAGCGCGACAGGATCGTCACCGGAACCTTGCGGATCTCGGTGGTGGCGAACACGAACTTCGCGTGCGGCGGGGGCTCCTCCAGCGTCTTCAGGAACGCGTTGAAGGCGTTCGTCGACAGCATGTGGACTTCGTCGATGATGTAGATCTTGTATCGCGCGGAGACAGGCGAATATCGAATGCCGTCGATGATGGCCCGGATGTCGTCGACGCCGGTATGGGAGGCGGCATCCATCTCCAGCACGTCCATGTGCCGGGATTCCATGATCGCCTGGCAGTGGCGCCCAAGCTCGGGCATCGCGATGGTGGGACCGGTGTCGGTGTGACCGTCACGGACGTAGTTGAGCCCGCGGGCCAGGATACGGGCGGTCGTGGTCTTGCCGACGCCGCGTACGCCGGTGAGCATCCAGGCCTGAGGGATACGATTGGCTGCGAAC
Organism: uncultured Methylobacterium sp.; assembly: GCF_964251405.1. Lineage (GTDB taxonomy): Bacteria > Pseudomonadota > Alphaproteobacteria > Rhizobiales > Beijerinckiaceae > Methylobacterium. The sequence goes on along the minus strand of NZ_CAXUJR010000039.1, from coordinate 1,463 downwards.
GCATTCGCCAGGGTCCGCACCATGGCGGACTGACCGATCAGGTCGTCGAAATCCTTGGGCCGGTACTTGCGCGCCAGCACCCGATAAGGCGTTGGCTGGGCTGAAGGGAGCGGAAAACCCGGAAGGCCCGGCGCGTCGCTCGGAATGCCGGAGGTCGCGTCCATGCCGCCTTATTGTCAGTGCGCGGCCCCGGTCGGCCGCGACCCTGTGGGCCAAGCCTGCTCGGGGCGGAATCGAGGTGGGAGGCTGGACGAAGACCCGCTCGGTCTCGTTAGGGCTGCTTCCTTCCGGACCTGACCCGGTTGGCGAGTGAAACGTCCCTCGCCAACCTCCCGCGCCGTATATGACGGCGGCGCTTGGCGAACGCAAGCGTGACCGACGCGGGCGCCCTATTCGGCCTTGCGCTTGGTGATGGCGAAGGTCTTCGGGTCGAGGTCGAGGTCGAACTGCTTGCCGGCGGCGTCGATCGCGTCGTCCACTTCGACCTCGTCGTCCTCGACCTCGATCTTCTTCCACTTGGTGAAGCCTTCCGCCTTGAGGACCGCCTCGATCTTGGTGAGCTCGTCCGGGGTCGGGGCACGGTCGGCGAGGGCGGCGCCGGTCATCGCGAAGGCGACGGCGAGGGCGGCGAGGCCGGTGGTCTTGATCGACATGAGGAACTCCTGGGTCGTGACGTCGTCGGTCGTGACATTGTCTTGGCGACGCCGGTCGAACGATTCGCGAGCAGACCCGGTTCCACCGCCAAAGCGCCCGCGGACGCACGCCGCAGTTGTCTCCGGCCAAGCTGCATCATAGGCTTGTAGAGAGGGCAGAGGTTGCAAGCATGGTCACGCGCGTCGCCACCGTCGCCTTCGAGGGAATCGAGGCGCGTGCCGTCGACGTGCAGGTCCAGATCGCCAATGGCGCCGTCGCCTTCATGGTGGTGGGGCTGGCCGACAAGGCGGTGGCGGAATCGCGCGAGCGGGTGCGCTCGGCGCTGATCGCCTCGGGGCTGGCGCTGCCGGCCAAGCGCATCACCGTGAACCTGGCGCCGGCCGATCTGCCCAAGGAGGGTTCACATTACGACCTGCCCATCGCGCTCGCGGTCATGGGGGCGATCGGCGCCTTGCCGGTGGATGCGCTCGCTGGCTACTGCGTGCTCGGCGAGCTGGCGCTCGACGGCAGCATCACCGCCGTGGCCGGTGTGCTCCCCGCCGCCATGGCGGCGAGCGCGCGCGGACTCGGCCTGATCTGCCCAGCGGCGACCGGGCCGGAAGCGGCATGGGCGGGTGGCGACATGGACGTCCTCGCGCCGCGCTCGCTGATCCAACTCGCCAACCACTTCAAGGGCAGCCAGGTCATGGCGCGGCCCGAACCGGCGGTGGCGGCAGCGACCGGCCCGCTTCCCGACCTTCGCGACATCAAGGGCCAGGAGGGCGCCAAGCGCGCCCTCGAAATCGCCGCAGCAGGTGGGCATAATTTCC
>NZ_CAXUJR010000038.1:0-30698 GCF_964251405.1 uncultured Methylobacterium sp. | reverse complement strand
GTTCGTCGTGGCGATGGCGTTCATGCTGGGCGTGCCGAGGCTGGCTCCTCGCCCCGGTCGGGATCGACCGGGATCGAGATTCGCACAACGGCCCCCGGCACGCCCCTGTCAAGGCGAAAGTCGCCGCCGAGCGCCTCGACCCGCTCGCGCATCCCCGACAATCCGAGCCCGATTCCATGATCGGGAGGGACGCCGACGCCGTCGTCGCGGACGACGACGCCCAGCCGGCCATGGTCCTCCTCGGCCCGTGCCGCCACGCGGTGGGCGCCGCCGTGGCGTACCGCGTTGGTCATGCTCTCCTGGATGCAGCGGAACACCGTGAGGTCCACGAGGTCGCCGTAGCCTCCTGCCAGGCGATCGAAGGCTCCGGAGAACTCCGTCTCGGGATGGCGTCTCGAAAAATCGCGCAGCAGGAGGTCGAGGCACCCGGCCAGCGGCACCTGGCCGAGTCCGTGCGGGCGCAGGCGGTTGAGGAGGTCGCGGTTCAGGGCCTGGACCTGGGCGACGATGGCGCCGATGTCGTGCGCCCGCGCGGCGAGGCGAACCCGGTCGGGCTCGCCGGGACCTTCCGCGATCCGGCTCACCGAGGTCGCGTTGGCCTCGAGCGCGAACAGGCACGGGCCGAACTCGTCGTGCAGTTCGAGCGCCGTGCGACGGCGCTCGTCGTCCTGGGCCGTCAGGAGCTGCCGGTTGAGCCGGCCGTTGGCGGCGCGGACCTCTTCGAGGGCCTCCGCGACGCGGTTGAAGCGATCGGTGATCACCGACACCTCGCGCGAGCCCGACGGCTCCAGGCGCACGGCGTAATCCTGACGCTCCAGTTGCGTGAGCCCGTCTGCAAGACGGCCGAGCGGCGCCAGCACGCGGCCGAGCGCCAGGTAGAGGGCGGCGAGAAGGGCGAGGTTGAGGCCGAGGCTGGCGAGCGACAGAGAGGTCGCGTAGCCCCAGATCTCGTCGATCTCGTCGCGGGGCTCGGTGGCGATCCGGGCCGTGCCGATCCGGTCGGTCCCCACCAGGATCGGCAACTCGTGGCGCTGGACCGGCGGCGCGATCAGGGCGACGAACCAGGACGGCGCCATATGCCGGTCGCGGCGCACCGGCGGCAGGACGGCGAGGCTGCGCCCCTCCGCGTCGAACAGGCCGACCCGGACGTGGCGCAGGGCCTGGAAGCGCAGGTCGAGGGTGCGAAGCAGGCTCTCGCGCGGTTCGGCCTGCGACAGACCGATGGTGTCGGCGGCAAGGAGCTCGACCGTGGCGAGGGAGGCCTGCGTCTCCACTGTCACCGCCGAGCGGGCGTTGAGGACGACGATTCCCATCGACACCAGGGCCGCCACGGCGTCGATCACGATGACGACGGCGATCATCCGGGTCCGCGTCGCCCAGTTCGCCCAGAGCCGCGGGCGTGCCGGCGCCGTCCGGGGATCGGCATAGGGCGTGCCGGTCTGAGGGATCGGCGGGTCTGTGGCGGGCGACGGGCGCATCGCCGACGCTTGTAGCGATGTCCGCGTCGGGCGAAAGGCGGTCTCGCGGACCGATGCTGGAGAAGGGGAGGCCTCGCATGGACACGACGGAACGCGAGATCGCCGCCCTCATCCGCGATGCTCTCGCCGATTCCGGCGCGGCGTGGAGTCTAGGAGGCTTCGGCGCGCTCGCCACCTTCGCCCGAGGCCCCGACGAGCCGGCGGCTAGGCTCGAAGACGACCGGCTCGGCGTGGTCACGGCGAGGGGCGGGATCGCCTTCCAGGCCGGAGGTATCGTCCCGGTCGCCTACGAGACCGCCTTCGGCCACGCGTGGAGCCATGCGGTCGCGCTCTGTCTGCCCAAGGGAGCCGGCCAGCTGGCGGAACACCGCGTCCTCATCGAGCGCGGGCCCGACGCCGACGCGATCCGGCCGCGGGATCGGGGCGCGATCCTGTTCGATGCCGGGCTCGGCCTGATGCAGGCCGCGCTATGCCTGCGCAGCGCCGACCCCCGGACACTGGCCCGGTTGCGCGCGGCCTGCGGCAAGCCCGCCGACTTCGCCGAGTTGCGAGCGCCGTCGATGCCGCTCGACCGGGTGATGCTGGCCGCCCGTGGACGCATCGAGGTCTTCGACCGGCGCTGCGACCCAGGACCCGACGCACCGCGCCTCTTCGTCGACGCAAAATCCCTGCGCGGCCGCCGCACCCATGCGGCCACGGCGCCGATTTCCGCCGGCCTCGTGCCCTTCGCCCATCTCCATCCGGCCCCGTCGTCGACCCGGGACGGGACGACGACCGTGTTCAGGCCTGACCGACATGCCGCCTTCCAGGCGATCCTGCGCCGATGGGGCGATCCCCGGCTGGTCGCGCTCAAATCCGCCCTGCAGGGTGGGGCGCCGTTGCCGGAGGGAGCCGGCCGCCATGAGCGCATGGTCGCCAAGGTCGTCGCCGCCCAGTCCCTCGCGGGGGCCTCCGAATCGACGTGACGGAGTGTTTCCGCATCAAGTCGGGACCGCACAAGTCGTCGGCGGTCATGTCTCGTTAAACCTGTGGACCTTATCTAAGTTCGCGCGCCTGCGCCGGTGCCGTGATCTCCCGGGATGCACATCGACATCTTGATGCCCCATTTGCACGTCCCTGTCTGACCTCTGATCGGGTGGGGGATCACCGATGAGTTCAGCGCGGCGGCATCTCCGGCCTCTGCGCGCCCCGTGATCGACCGGCCACGGTCAAGCATACCGGTTTCGTTCGAGGTTTCGCCCCATGATGTCCGTGACGATCGATCCGTCCGAGACGCGCCGCTCGCCGCAGGCCCTCGCTCGCCGCGCGACGTCGCCCGTCCTGCGCAATCTGGTCCTGGGAGTCCTCGGGAGCGGCGCCCTCGTCGGCTTCTCCGTCGGCGCCTATTCGATGATGGGAGAGTTCGCCAGGCCGCAGCTCGCGAAGGTCGCGATCGGCCGTCAGGCCGCGGAATGGCCCGACCTGAAGGACGGCCTCCCGGCGATGGTGTCCTCGACGGGCGAGGCCGCACGGCCTCCATCCCGGAATGGCGACGCCGAGAATGCCGGCGCCAAGAGTGCCAACGCCAAGAGTGCCGACGTCAAATCCACTTCCGCCGCACTTGCCTTGCCGGCGGTTCCCGTCGCGGCGACCGTGCCCGATGCGCCCCCGAGGAATGCCGCCGCGTCCTCCCCCCGGCCGCTGCCGCCGATCGAGACGGCGACCGTGGTGGCGTCCGTACGCATCGCCCCCCTGGTGCCGCCGGCGGCCATGGCCTCGCCGGTGCCGCCGAGCCGGGCCGAGACCGTGCGTGCACGGGCAGCCGAGACGCAATTCACCGCGCTGCCCGCCGATCCGTCCGCCCAACCCTCGCCTCGTCCCGTGAAGAAGGCACCCATGGCCAGCGCCCGGGCCAAGCCGGTGCCCGGACCCGTCGCCACGCCCCAAACCGCGGTCGCGGCACAGCCCGCCGAGCCGGAGGAGACCGAGGTGTTCGGCATAAAGGTGCCCACCCTCGCCTCGAGCGGACGCAAGTTCGTCGAGGGCGTGCAGTCCCTGGGCGACGCCGTCGCGAAGCAGTTCTAGAGCACCATGCGGGAGAAGTGGTATCGGGTTTTCCGAAATCACCGTGCGATAACAGAGAGATAGAGCATCCTGACGGCTCTACGAGACAGCATCACGCTGTAGGAGATCGGACCGGCTGACCGGTCCGTCGACCTATCGCGGCTTGCGCGGCGCCTTGGCGGCGACCCGTTCGTGGCGGGCGGCGCGGGGGCTCTTGAAGCCCTTTGGACCAGCATTCTTGGGGCCGGCATTCCTGTGGCCTTTCCCCTCATCGGCGGTCTCGCCGTCGAGGAGGGCTTCCACCTGAATCTCCGGCGAGCCGTTCTTGGCGAAGGTCGTGGCGAAGCGTGAGGCCACGCCGCCGCGGACCTCGAACTTGGTCTCCCGATCGAAGATCCGGATCGCGCCGATCTCCTGGCGGCCGATCCCGCCGCGGCGGGTCAGCATGGGCAGGAGGCGGCGCGGGTCGGCGTCGTCGCGCCGGCCGAGATTGAGCCGGAACCACACCGAGGGTCCTTCGGCATCGATCCGCGCCGTGTCGGCGGGATCGTAGACCGGCCGCTCGCTCCGGCGTGCGGGCCCGGCGCCGGGATCGGTGACGTCTTCCGGCGAGGGCAGGCGCGAGCGGTAGATGCGGGCGAGCGCGGCGGCGAGTTCCTGGGGCGAACGCTGGGCCAGGAGCATCTCGCCGATGGCGACGTCCTCCTCGCTCGCGGCTTCCGTGAAGATCGGGTCCTGCCACATGCGCTCGCCGTCGAGGCGGCGGATCTCTTCCGCCGTGGGCGGCCCGTCCCACTCGGCGGTGATCTTGGCGATCATCAGCATCTGCTCGGCGCGACGGCGCCGCGAGGCCGGGACCAGCAACACGCTGGTGCCCTTGCGCCCGGCGCGGCCGGTGCGGCCTGAGCGGTGCTGGAGCACCTCGGCGTCGTTGGGAAGGTCGGCGTGGATGACGAGCGTCACGGTGGGCAGATCGATGCCGCGCGCCGCGACGTCGGTGGCGACGCAGACCCTTGCGCGGCCATCGCGAAGCGCCTGGAGCGCGGCGTTGCGCTCGCCCTGCCCGAGTTCGCCCGAGAGCGCCACGGCCGAGAAGCCGCGCTCGGTCAGCCCGGCCTGGAGATGGCGGACCGCGTTGCGGGTGTTGCAGAACACGATCGCCGTCGGGGCATCGACGACGCGCAACGTATTGACGACCACGTGCTCGATCTCGCGCGGCAGCACCCGGATCGCCCTGTAGGCGATGTCGGCGTGGCCGCGCTCCTGGCCCTTGACCGCGATGCGCAGGGCGTCGCGCTGATAGCGCTCGGCCAAGGTCGCGATGGCCTTGGGCAGGGTCGCGGAGAACAGCAGCGTGCGCCGCTCCTTCGGGGTCACCGAGAGGATGAATTCGAGGTCCTCGCGGAAGCCGAGGTCGAGCATCTCGTCGGCCTCGTCGAGGACGACGGCGCGCAGGGCGTTGGTGGCGAGGTTGCGGCGCTCGAGATGGTCGCGCAGGCGGCCGGGCGTGCCGACGACGATGTGGGCGCCCTCCTGCAGGGCACGGCGCTCGCGCTGCGGATCCATGCCGCCGACGCAGGCGATGACCCTGGCATTGGTCTCGGCGTAGAGCCAGGACAGCTCTCGCTGAACCTGGAGCGCGAGTTCGCGCGTCGGCGCAATCACCAGGGCGAGCGGCGCCCCCGCCGGGCCAAGGGTCTCGGCCTCGTCGAGGAGGTCGTCGGCGAAGGCGAGGCCGTAGGCCACGGTCTTGCCGGACCCGGTCTGGGCGGAGACGAGGAGGTCGCGGCCGGCGGCGGCCGCCTCGATGACGGCGCTCTGGACGGGCGTCGGGTCATCGTAGTCGCGCGAGGTCAGGGCGCGCGTGAGCGGGGCCGGCAGGGTCGGAAAGGGCACGGGGCAGGGGCCTTGCGGGCTTCGAGAGGCCGGATCGGCGGAGAGACATGCGCGCGCAAAGCGCTTCGCGGTCCATCCGGCCGGTCATCCGGACGCAAAAGGTTGCGGAAGACCTCAGCTTCTAGCGCTAACCGCGCCTGAGCGCTATGTCCCCTCGCGCATGGGAGTACCGCGCTGCGGCGACGTCCGGTCCCGCGCGCCTCCCAAGTCCGACGATGGCGCATCGCGCGTGCCGTCTCCAGCAAAAGGTCGTTCCATGAAGGGCATCCTGCGGCTTGCCGTGGCCTGGGGAAGCGTCGCCGCGTTCTTCGTGTTCGGGCCGAGCTGGCTTGCCTCGCTGGATTCACCGCTCTGGGCGACCGGGCTGTTCCTGTGGCTGTTCGTGGTCATCCTGTTGTCGGCCTTCGGCGTGGTCCACGAGGCCGAGGAGCTCGCCCATCGGCTCGGCGAGCCGCTCGGCACGCTGATACTCACCCTGTCCATCGTGATCATCGAGGTGGTCCTCGTCTCGGCGGTGATGCTCTCGGCCAAGGCGGCGCCGACGCTCGGGCGCGACACCATGTTCGCGGTCCTGATGATCGTGATGAACGGGCTCGTCGGCCTCGGCCTCCTCATCGGCGGCCTGCGCTACCACCAGCAATCCTACAACCTCCAGGGCGCCTCGGCCTTCCTGTCGGTGATCATCCCGCTCACCACCATCGCGCTGATCATTCCGAACTTCACGACATCGACCACCGGCGGAACGCTGTCGCCGCTGCAATCGATCGCCTTCTCGGTCTTCACGGTATCGCTCTATGCGATCTTCCTGTTGATTCAGACCGGGCGGCACAGCAGCTTCTTCGTCCATGCCGGCGAGAGCGCCGCCGCCTCTGCTGCCGAACCGGTGGCGCACGAAACCGCGCCTCGCGGATCGACCCTGACGCACACGGCGCTCCTCATCGCCAACATCCTGCCGATCGTGCTGCTCTCGAAGAGCCTCGCGGCGATCCTCGACCACGGCATCGCGGCGCTCGGTGCGCCCTCGGCGCTCGGCGGCGTCCTCATCGCCGCCATCGTGTTCACGCCGGAGGGCATCAGCGCCCTGAAGGCTGTGGCGCGCAACGAGCTGCAGCGGGCGATCAACCTGTGCCTGGGCGCGGCGACCTCGACGGTGGGCCTGACGGTGCCCGCCGTGCTCGTCGTCGGCCTCGTCTCGGGCCAGACCGTGGTGCTGGGCCTTGCCCCCACCGAGATGACGCTGCTCGTCGTGACCCTGATCCTGAGCACCATCACCTTCTCGGGGCTGCGCACGACCATGCTGGAGGGCGCGGTGCATCTCGTGATGTTCTTCGTCTACCTCGTGCTGATCTTCAGCCCGTGATCGTGGCGGCCGTTCAGCCGCCGAAACGCTCGGTGCGGATCGAGGCCGGGGCCACGCCGGCGTCGAGGAGGAGGTCCGAGACCGCACTCACGAAGGCGTTCGAGCCGCACAGATAGGCGTGGCGCGGGTGTCCCAGCCGCGCCAGGGCCTCGCCGACCATGGCGGCATCGACCCGCCGGCCCCGGTCTTCCCGCGTCAGGTTGAGGAGGAGGCTGAAGCCAGGCTCGCCCCGTACCCTGGCCAGGAGCTCGTCCCGGACGATCACGGCGTCCTCGGTGGCCACGGAGTAGAGGAGCAGCGCCGGCGTCTCGGGTGCCGCCACCGCCCGGTGGCGGAGCATCGCCAGCAGTGGCACCACCCCCGATCCGCCGCCGGCCAGCAGCAGCGGGCCGCCATCCTCCGGCCGCCAGACGAAGGAGCCGCCGATGGGGCCGCGCAGCTCGATGGTGTCGCCCAAAGCCGCCACGGTGTCGAAGAAGACCGAGACCTCGCCGTCGCCCACACTCTCGATCACGAGGTCGATGATGCCGCTGTCGTCGGGGGCGGACGCGATCGAGTAGCTGCGCTGGGCCTGATAGCCGTCCGGTGCGGTGAGGCGCAGCTCGACATGCTGCCCGGCCAAGGCCGGGCGGTCGAAGGCGACGGCGAAGCGAAACGCCTTCGCGCGCTCGGCCACGGGCGTGATCGCCACGAGTCGCGCAAGCTGCCAGGGCAGGGGACCGACGATGGGACGAGGGGGCTCAGTCACCGGTGAAGCGCTGCTCGCGCCACGGGTCGCCGTACATGTGGTAGCCGCGCAGCTCCCAGAACCCGCCCTCGTCGCGCTTGGTGAAGCGCAGGCCCTTCACCCATTTCGCGCTCTTCCAGAAATAGAGATGCGGTACCAGCAGGCGCGCCGGCCCGCCATGGTCCGGTGTGATCGGCCGGCCCTCGTAGCGCGTCGCCACCATCGCCTTGCCGCCGGTCAGGTCGGCCACCGGCACGTTGGTGGTGTAGTCGTCATGGCCCTCGGCAAGGAGGAAGTCGGTTGGCGCAGCGAGGCCGGCATCGGCCATGAGGGCATCGAAGGTCACGCCCTCCCAGGCGGTGTCGAACTTCGACCATTTCGTCACGCAGTGGATGTCGCCGCCCCAGGCGGTGTGCGGCAGCGCCTCGAACTCGGCCCAGGTCCATGTCTTGAGGGGCCTCGACCCCTCGCGCAGGGTGAAGCGCCACTGGTCGAGGTCGATCCGCGGCGTCGGGCCGAACTGCAGGACGGGGAAGTCCTGCGTCAGGTATTGTCCCGGCGGCAGGCGCTCTCGCGTCTCCTCGCTCGGCCTGCGTCCGGTGAATCCGCGTGTCGCCATCCCGTCCTCAGTGCTGTCCCCAGTCCCGGCCCTCGCCCGAAAGCCGGGTTCCGCGTTCGGCGAACGCCGACGATCCGGTCCGTGCCGTCTCGGTGTCTCTACACCGATCCGCGACCGGGATCAGTGGTCGGCGTGCATCCCCGGCCGCGCCGTATCGCCCCGGATCGACGGACGCGGCGCCAGCGCGGTGAATACCACGCCGCTCAGGCGGTACTCGCTCTCAACGCGGCCGTCGATCTCTTGGGGCCGGGGCTCGCTCGACCTTGCGCGAGCCGAAGCCCGTCCGCGTCGGAGCCGTGACAGGCAGGCCGTCCACATCATCCCAGCGCCTCGGCCCAGTCCTCGTCCACCAGTGCCCATTCAAGGCGGACCTGGCATGCCCGTTCGACAGGGTGCCGTGCTTCACCGCGTTCGTCGCAAGCGCGTGCAGCGCCATCGGGAAAACCAGGAACACCCACGGCGGTCGCCGGACCTGCGGCCCCTGGATGTGGAACCGTGAGGCCGCTCCCGTCTGGAACGGGGCCGTCGCCTTCGCAACGATTTTGCCCAGCGTCGTCCCCTCCCAGGCGCCTTGAGTCGGGATGCCGTGGGCACCGGCCGGCGACACCAGGCGGAGTTTGAGGGATCGTTGCGCGGTCTCCACCGAATGGGCCGATCGCAGCGTCCGGTTGACGATCGCCTGGATGGTGGCGAGCCGTGTTCCTGACGCGATGGGTCAACCGGACAATCCGCGATGGCGACGCCGGATATCACGAGCAGAACCCGCCGGACTAGGTCCGGCGGGCATCATGCGTCAGGCAGCGATTCCGTCGATGAAGCGACGCTTAGCAACCATCCTGCTGGGCTGCAGTCGGCTTTCCTTCGGCCTGCTTGGACACGTCCTGAGCGGAGGTCGCACCGGCGGTGGCACCCACGTTGTTCATGGCGCCGACGGTGCCGGGCGACTCGGCCTTGGCGCCGGGCGTCACTTTGGCGGTGGAGCCGGGCTCTACGTTGGAGCTCTTGTCCTGAGCCGCCTTCTGGCCGGCGGTACCGGTAGCGCATGGGGCGGCGAACGAGGCCGTCGCGGAGGCGATGACGAGAATTCCGGCACCGACGAGGCTGGTAAGCTTGGACATGATTCCTCCGTTGATTTTTGCTTCTGTCAATCAAACGGGCAGGTCCCGCCGTGGTTCCACCAGTCGGGTGGAAGACCTGCGTCGCCGCGTCCCCGGTCTCGTCTCGATGTTTTCAGATTTCGTCGGCGTAACGGCGAGAAATAGCCTTACGGGACGGTCGATGGGGCGGTGATACGATCCCGCATGCCCCATCGCGCCGCTTGGTGTCCTCGGTTGCAGTCAACCGCATCCCATCCCCGATGCAGCTGGCCTCATTCAGCAGCGGTAAAGGCAGCCTCGTTCATAAGGCTCGTCGTGAGGGGTTGCCTTTTCGATCCCTTGCGCGATGTCCGGTCCACAGCCGGATCAACCTCTGCTGTTTCCGCGCGATCCCGCACTGTGTTCTTGCGTATCGTCCTCTCGTCCCGCGCTCGCCGCTGGGACGAGTCGGGAATGGGAGCCCTCATGCCGGGTGTGCCGTGAAGATCGCCGTTATCGCCCATCTGAAGTATCCCATCGCCCAGCCTTTCTCCGGTGGACTCGAGATGCACACGCATTTCCTCGCCTGCGCGCTGCAGGCACGGGGGCATGCCGTCACCCTGTTCGCATCGAAGGGGTCCCAGGCCACATGCCGCGTCGAGGCGGTGTGTCCGCCCACCGGCATCGCTCTTGACGACGTCTCCGAGGCGCGGATCGACGCGCAGGAGCATGCGGCCTACGCGGCGATCATGGACGCCGTCGCCCGGGGCGGCTTCGACCTCGTCCACAACAACAGCCTCCATCCACTTCCGCTCCTGCGCGCACCGGAGCTGCGCGTGCCCATGGTGACGGCGCTGCACACGCCGCCCTTCGAGCCCTTCGTGCGGGGCGTCAAGGCGCGGGCCGACGACATGCCCTTCGCGGTGGTCTCGGAATCCCTCGCCGAGGAATGGAAGCCGTTCCTGCGGGAGACGCGGCTGATCGGCAACGGCATCGACCTCGACGCCTTCGCCTACCAGCCCAAGGCCTCGGGCCAGCGCCACGCCATCTGGACCGGGCGGCTCGTTCCCGAGAAGGGGCCGCACCTCGCCATCGACGCCGCCCGCGCCGCGGGCTTGCCGCTGGTCTTCGCCGGGCCGGTCAGCAATGCCGCCTATTGGAGCGAGGAGATCCTGCCGCGGCTCGGCCCCGACGTGACCTATCTCGGCCACCTCTCCCACCGGGAGCTGGCGCAGCGGGTGGGCGAGGCACATGTGGCGATCTGCACGCCGCGCTGGGAGGAGCCCTTCGGGCTGGTCGTGGCCGAGGCCATCGCCTGCGGCACGCCCGTGGCGGCCTTCTCCCGCGGCGCCATCCCCGACATCCTCGATGGGTCCTGCGGCGCACTGGCGCTGGCCGACGACGTCGAAGGCCTCGGCCGCGCGATCCGGGTCGCGGTCGAGCTCGACCGCCATGCCTGCCGACGCCGGGCCGAGCACCTGTTCGATGCCAACACCATGACCGACCGCTACGAGGCTCTATACCGGGCCGAGATCCTTCGCTTCGCGACCCTGCGCGTCGGAAAGGCATCGCGTCCCGCCTGTGCCGAGGGCGGCCTTCCTGCCGAGCTGTTCGACGATGCGTAACCCTGGTCCCACCCTCTCGCCCCCCCTGTCGCGGGCCGTCGTCTGCGTACCGGCCCGCAACGAGGCCGAGGTGCTGCCCCGTCTTCTGCGCTCCCTCGACCGACAGCGCGGCGCCAATCGCCATGCCCGCCTGCGCGTGCTCGTCCTGGCCAACAACTCGACCGACGACATGATCGCCCGGGTCGAGCGTATGGGCCGGGACGGCGAGCTCGCGAATCTCGACCTGCGCCTCACGCAGGCGAGCCTCGCCCGCGAGGTCGCCCATGTCGGCACGGCCCGCCGGATGGCGCTCGATGCCGGCGCCGCCTGGCTCGAGGCCGACGGCGTCGTCGACGGCGTCCTCCTCAGCACCGACGCCGATGCGGTCGCGCCGCCGAACTGGGCGATCGCCAACCTGCGCGCGCTGGACAAGGTCGAGATCGTCGGCGGCCGCCTCGTGATCGACGAGGCCGGGCAGACCGACGATGCTGGTCTGGTCGCGCTGCATGCGCGCATCGAGCAGTACTGGGCCGGCGTCCGGCGGATCGAGGACGCCATCGACCCGCCGCCGCACGACCCGGCCCCGCGCCACGGCGACCACGTCGCCTCGAGCCTCGCCCTGCGGGCCGATCTCTACCGCGCCGTCGGAGGCCTGCCGCCGCTCCCCTGCGGCGAGGACAACGCCCTCGTGTCGATGGTGCGCCGGCACGGCGGCCGCGTCCGTCACTGCCCGGATATCGCGATCACCGTCTCGGCGCGCCGAACCGGGCGCGTCGAGGGCGGCATGGCCACCGAGATGACACGGCGCACCCGCGTCATGACCCACGGCGAGGCCTATTGCCTACCCCCGGCGAGCCACTGGCAGGCCCTCGTCGAGCGCCGCCTCTCGTGGCGCCGGGCCTGGTCCACGGGCAATCCCGCGGCCGCTCTCCTCGCCCTCGGCCTATCGGCCGAGGATCTGGCGGCGGCGGAAGTCGCGACCTGCCCCAACGACATCGCCCTCGTGGAACGCCTGGAAGCCCGTCTGGGCGATGCCGGGCTTCCCGAAACCATGCCGGTGCCCCTCGACCTCGCTCTGGCGGGCATCGAGAGCCTGCTGTCGGCCCTTCAGGCTCCGGCCGAGGCCAGATCCGCGTGAGCCGGTCCCCGTGAAGACTCGGCCGATCGGCTACTACGTCCACCACCAGGGCGCCGGCCATTGGCAGAGGGCGAACCTCCTCGCCGACGCCCTCGACCGGCCGGTGACCCTGATCGGGACCCTGGATGGGATCGACACCGGAGCGACCCGCCATCCCTGCGTCCCGCTGCCCGACGACCGCCTCGCGGGCGGTGACGGGCAGGATTTCGAAGGACTGGACGGAGAATCCGACCGGCCCCACGCCTTCCACTACGTGCCGCTCCGCGCGCCGGCGGTCCGCACACGGATGGCGCGGATCGCGGCCTGGATCGCGGAGGCCGATCCCGTCCTGATGATCGTCGACGTCTCGGTGGAGGTGGCGTTGTTCGCCCGCCTTCTCTCGGTCCCGACCGTGGTGGTGCGGCTCGCCGGCACCCGCACTGACATCCCCCATCTCGAAGCCTTCCGCTCCGCCGAGCGGTTGCTGGCGCCGTTTCCGGCCGAACTCGAGAGCGAGGGCACGCCGGGCTGGGTGCGTGCCAAAACGTTCCATGCCGGTTTTCTGGGTCTCGAATCGCGTCGAGGACGGGAAGAAGACGGCTCGATCCTCGTGATCTACGGCAGCGGCGGCGAGGGCGGCTCATGCCACGACCTTGCGGCCGCCGCCGCCGCCGTCCCGGACCGCGACTGGCATGTCCTCGGCCCCGTCCATGGCGAGGCTGCGTTGCCTCCCAACCTCCACCTGCACGGCTGGGTGACCGAGATCGGCCCCCGCCTCGCCGCGGCCTCCCTGGTCGTGGGCACCGGCGGCGACGGCGTCGTGGCGGCGGTGGCGGCGGGCGCCAAGCGCTTCGTCTGCATCCCCGAGCCGCGTCCCTTCGAAGAGCAGGTTGCCAAGGCCCGTCGTCTCGACGCCCTCGGCGCGGCGATCCTGTGCGAGGCCTGGCCTGGAGCAGAGGCATGGCCCGGCGTGATCCGGGCAGGCCTCGCCCTCGATCCCGCACGCATCGCCGGGCTGGTCGATCCGGATTCCGTCCGTCGCACCGCCGACGAGATCAGGACATTGGTGGACCGGCTCACGTGAGGGATCGATCTCAGGACATGGGCCGCCCGGTGGGCTGAGCGCAGACCTTGACGTCGTCATCGAAGTGGATGCCCGGGATGAGGTCATGTTCCAGAGACCTCGCCTTGAGCACATGGTGCCGGGCTAGGCGCCTCTCCTTGTCGGCGGTCGATCTCTTGCCGATCGCGTAGCATTCGAAGGCAGATCGGTAGTGCTTCGTCGCGAGGTTGTGTTCCCGGGCGACGCGCGCGAGCAGCTTGGTCTGAAGGAGAGTTGTCACCGGGCGCTCCTGATATCCGTCGTCGGATCGGTTCGTTCGCGTTCAATGCGACATGAGGCAACAGATCGGGCAGTGATCGAGCAGGGCACGGGTGACCCCGCCGAAGAACCATTCGCGGATGCGGGTATGCCCGTAGGCGCCGCTGACGATCAGATCGGCGTCGAAGGTTTTCGCCACCCCTTGTAGGGCTAGTGCGACGCTGGCGCCGTTCTGCGCTTTTCGGAAGGATTCGGCGTTCACGCCGTGGAGTTCGAGGAACCTGACCACGTCGTCCAAGTCCTCCCGATCCTGGTCGGCATTCTCGGCTACCGCGATCCTGACGACCTGCACCTCCTGGGCGAGCTTCAGCAGCGGCATCGCGTCCGAGAGGGCGCGGCGTGTCTGAAGGGTGTTCTTCCAGGCGACCACGACACGCCGGAGCGGGAGGTGATCGACTCCGGTCGGCACCACCATGACGGGCCGGCCGAGACCCATCAGGGCCCTGCCGGCGTTGAGGGCGAAGCGAGGATCGCTGAAGTCCTCGCCTCCGCGCCGGCCCAGGACGATGAGATCGGCGGCACGCGATTGTTCCGCCATGAAGATCTCCGGATCCTGGAGGTCGGACCGCCATTCGACGAGCCTGCCGGTCCCTGCCACTGCGCGGAAGGCCTGCTCGATGTCCGCGATATCGGCCAGGGCGGCATCCCGGATGTCGTTCAGGGTCGCCGCGCCGTAAGCGGAGCTTTCGTCGTAGCCGCGCACGTAATCGGGTTCCCTCGACGCGACGCCGATGAGGCGGGCCTGGAAGCGCTCCGCGAGTTGCGCGGCCAGCCTGGTTCGCTCTCGCGAACCGTCTCCCAGGTCCAGTCCGACCATGATGCTCGCATAGGCCATGGGATGTCCCCCGCGTCAGTTACACTTCGATGGAATCCTCGAACGAACGGAAGGAATGGCTTGCGGCGCCGGCAGCCCGTGTCACCGGGACCACGAAAAGCGCTGCGACAGGCCCAAGTCGCAACGGCGACGGCATCGCGGCACGGTGCGTTCGGCGATGGCGCGGATCGAAGGGTCTATCTCAACCCGTTGACGACGAGGTTCGCGCTCCAGGCGAGTATAGCGAACCACAGGACGTTCAACGCCAGCGCCGCGGCGAGTGGCCCTTGTCCCTTGATGACGAATAGCCACCACCCAAGGGCAGTATGCCCACGACCGTGAAAACTAGGATGCGGATATCTCCATGGCATCTCAGCCTCCTGCTTCCTAAGGACGACTAGATACTATCACCTTCATTGATGTCTCGCAAAATTCCTCGGATGACAAACGAGCGGTCAAGCTAAAAAATTCGGCCTAGTCGAACGGCTCGACTTGATCGGTGCCTTGGAAATTTCGGAGTAGTCCATGTTCGGCGAACGACACCTTCGGGTTGCAGTCGCCGGCAGGTCGGCGCCGGCCTGAACCGTCGTATCGTATTCACCTGACGACGACCGACGTCTTCCTCTGTGTGTGGACGATCCTGCCGTCAGAATGGCCGGTCGCCGGGCAGCCGCGCCGCCGCGATCTCGTCCGCGGTCGGCTGGCGCAGGACGGCGATGTCCGTCCCCGGCGGCGTCGAAAGGCCCATCCTGGCGAAGGCGTCGAGCCATCCATCCATCGGCCAGAGGCCGTGGCGGGCATGGAAGCGGCGCGCGTTGCGCACGATGTCGGAAAAGTGCTGCAGCGGCGGGTCGTAGGCCTGGTGGTACTGGTGGAAGGCGCTCCCGCTCCCGCTGAACAGGATCGGCACGCCGGCCGCATCCGCCCGGAAGGCGAGGTCGGTGTCCTCGGCGCCGTAGCCGTCGAAGCTCTCGTCGAAGCCGCCGAGCCGGTCGAAGGTCGCGGCGCGCACGCCGAAGGCCAGGGACCAGAACAGTCCGGGATTGTCGGTTCGCGCGAGACCCGTCTCGGGGAAACTCCGAACCGGATGAGGAACGCCAGACGCCCGCAACCCCGCCTCGCTCCAGCCGTCGCTCACCGCGAGCGCCGGGAGGTAATGGACCTCGCAGCAGACGAGCCCGTCGGCTTGAGCCAGATCCGCGTCGAGGCCGGCGACGAGGTCGGCGGAGGGGATGCAATCGACATCAAGGAAGACGAGGTGCCCGGTCCGCGCCGCCCGCCCGCCGGCATTGCGCGCCCGCGCGAGCGGCAGGCCCTCGCTCGCCATGACGATGCGGCGGATGGGAAAGCCATGATCCGGCAGCGGCGCCGGCTCAGGTCCCATCTCCACCACGATGCACTCCGCCGGATGGGCCCCGCGCGACAGGCCTTCGAGCAGCCGCGCGAGATGAGCGTCGCGGCCCTTGTTCAGGGTGATGACGGTGGCGCTCACGCCGCGCGCTCCGGCGTCAGTGCGATGAAGATCTCGTAGCGCCCGGTGAAGTGCCCGATCATCTCGGGTGCGAGGCGAAAGCCGGTGGGATCGTCGGCGATAAGGTCGCTGGTCTGCGAGCGATGCGCCAGGATCGCCCGCCGCTTGGCCTCGACATGGGCGCTCACGTCGAGGCGGAATCCCGTCGGCGCCTCCCCGACCTCCTGGTCCACGGGCAGGGTCCAGCCCCAGACCGGGTAGGCGTAGAGGCGGACGTCCGGCAGGTCCCGATGGGCGAGGGCCGCGATCGCCGCTGCCGCCGTGTGGTCGCAATGCGGATCGTGGCCCCAGGTGACGCAGACGGCTCCGGCCCCGCATTCCCGCGCCAGGGCGGCGATGGCCGCGGCGGCGGCCTGGGCCCCGGGACCCGTACTCGGAACGCCGGCATCGGGCAGGCGCAGGAAGCTCAACGCCTCGCGGCGCAGCCCGAGGATCGCGACCGCATCCCCCGCCTCACTCTCGCGAAGCGCGCGCAGGCGGTCCGGCGGGTAGGCCTTCGAATGGGTGTGCGAGCCGCAGCCGTCGCTGACGATCACCACGCGGACGTCGCGGCCCTGCGCGGCGGCCTCGGCGATCAGGCCGCCGCAGCCCAGGCTCTCGTCGTCGGCGTGCGGCGCCACCACCACGAGGCCGCCGGTCCCCACGATGGCGTCGAGATCGCCGATCGGC
This sequence comes from uncultured Methylobacterium sp., assembly GCF_964251405.1. Lineage (GTDB taxonomy): Bacteria > Pseudomonadota > Alphaproteobacteria > Rhizobiales > Beijerinckiaceae > Methylobacterium. Next base: position 14,383 of record NZ_CAXUJR010000038.1, on the reverse strand, counting down.
AGTCGGGCGGCGGCAGCGAGAAAGGCGGCGGCCTGCATCGATCGTTCGCTCCCGTCCGCGGCGTGACCCCGCCGTTCCTGCCTCTCGCCGTTCCTGCCCCCTGACGAAACCAAGCTCAAGGGCCGGCGGGCGGGAATCGGACCTGTCGTTCGCCGAGTCCCTATCGGCCCCTGGCCTGCAGCCAGGCCTTCATCTGGCCGATCTCCTTCTCCTGATCGTCGATGATCGCTTGCGCCATCGCCTTGGTCTCGGGGTCCTTGGCGTGGGCGAGCGCGACCTTGGCCATGGCGACGGCGCCCTGGTGATGCGGGATCATGTGGGTGCGGAAATCGATGTCGGCATCGCCGGAATAGGGCACCGCCATGTCCCGCATCATGGCCGCATCGGCCGCCTTGAAGGCCCTGGTCGAGGGTGCATCGCCCATCGTGGCGGTCTTCATCCCGGGATGGCCGTGATGCATCTCCTGCGCGGCGGCGGATCCCGCGAGGACGGTGGCGGAGAGGAGGGCCGCGAGGGTCAGGATCGTGCGGGTCGGGATCGTGCGGGTCGGGATCGTGCGGGTCGGGATCGTGGGTGTCATGGTCGGCTCCCGGTCGGTGCGGATCGAATCAGTGGAAGGAAATGCTCGCCGTCTTGCCGTCGGGCCGCGTCAGCCGCACGGCGCCCTTGGCGTCGGCCGCGACGGGGCCGTCGGCGCTGCCCGACAGGCGGTTGCCCTCGCCGGGTTCGAGGGTGATGCGGGCCGGCTTGCCGACGACGACGAGGATCGCGGTCGCCTTGTAGCCGGCCGAGGGTATGGCCTTCTGCGCCTCGTCGGTGAGGTACACGTCGAGGCGCCGATCCTTCGCCACCAGTTCGAGGTGGTATCCGCCGCCTTCCTCGATCCTCCCTCCGTTCGGCCCGGTGCCGTGGTGCCCCGGCGCGTGCTGGGCGAGGGCGGGCACGGCCGTGAGCAGGCCAGCTGCGATGACGAGCTTCGACAGGATCAAGGCTGGGGTCCTTCTCGTGAAAGCTGGGGTTCAGAACGCGTCCGCCGGGCGTGCGCCGCCCGTCGGCGAGGTCTCGTCCTGCGCGGCGCGCAGGCGCTCGAGGGGCTCGGCGCCGAAGCGCAGGAACAGCACCGGGGTGAGCACCATGTCGAGGAGCGTCGCGCTGACGAGGCCGCCGAAGATCGTCACCGCGACGGGGTGCAGGATCTCCTTGCCCGGTGCGCCCGCATCGACGAGGAGGGGCACGAGGGCGACGCCCGCCGACAACGCCGTCATCAGCACCGGCGTCAGCCGCTCCAGGCTGCCCCGCACCACGAGGTCGCGTCCGAACGGCACGCCCTTGTGGAGGGACATGTTGAGCGTGTGGCTGACCTTGAGGATGCCGTTGCGGGCGACGATGCCGGTGAGCGTGATGAAGCCGATCATCGAGGCCACCGAGAGCGGCTGCCCGGTGAGCCACAACGCGAAGACGGCCCCGACCAGGGCGAGCGGGATGGTGCCCATGATGATCAGCGCCAGCACGCCCGAGCGGTAGCGGCTGTAGAGGAGGGCGAAGACCAGGGCGAGGGAAAGGCACGACAGCAGCGCGATGGTGCGGCTCGCCTCTTCCTGGGCCTGGAACGTCCCTTCGAGGCTGGCCGAGATCCCCGGCGGGAGCTTCGCGTCCGCGATCGCCGCGCGGATCGCGGCCACGATCGTGGCCGTGTCGCTGGTCCCGTCGGTATTGGCCTGGACCACGATGCGCCGACGGGCATTCTCGCGAAGAATCTGGTTGGGGCCGTCGGTCTCGCGGATGTCGGCGATCTGCCGGGCCGGCACCCAGCCGGACGGCGTCTCGATGAGGAGGTCGCCCAGGCCCTGCGTCGTGCGCTGGCCCTCCGACAGGCGCAGGACGACGTCGAAGCGGCGGTATCCGTCGACCACCGTCGAGACGATGCGACCGTTCGAGAGCCGGCTCATCTGCTCGACGACGGCGGCGGGCTGCACGCCGTAGAGGGCGGCGCGGGTGTAGTCGACCCGCACTTCGAGCTGCGGGATGCGGACCTGCTTCTCGACCTGCAGGTCGGCGAGGCCGGGGATCGTCTCGATCCGGCCGCGAAGATCCTCGGCGACGCGCCGCAGGGCGTCGAGATCCTCGCCGAAGACCTTGAGGGCGAGTTCGGCGCGCACACCCGACAGCATGTGGTCGAGCCGGTGCGAGATCGGCTGGCCGACATTGACCGAGAGCGGCAGCACGGCGAGGCGTCGGCGGATCTCGGCGACGAGGGCGTCCTTGCCCCGGCCGCCATCCTTCAATTCCACTTCGAGGTCGGAGGAATGTACGCCCTCGGCGTGCTCGTCGAGCTCGGCCCGGCCGGTGCGCCGGCCGACCGCCTTGACCTCGGGGATCGCGAGCAGCAGCCCCTCGGCGATCCCGCCGACGCGGCTGCTCTCGGCGAGCGAGATGCCGGGGTTGAAGGTCGCGGTGACGGTGAACGAGCCCTCGTTGAACGGCGGCAGGAAGGCGCGAGGCAGGGTCCAGGCGGCGATGCCGGCGGCGGTGACGGCCAGCAGGACGCCGGCGATCAGGAGCCGCTGGTGCCGGAACGCGACGTCCAGGAGGGCCGCGTTGGCGGCCTTCAGCCGGCGGATCAGGGCACTGTCGTGCCCTCCCAGATCCTTGAGCCCCGGCAGCAGGTAATAGGCCAGTACCGGGGTCAGGGTGACGGAGACGGCCAGGCTCGCCAGGATCGAGATGATGTAGGCTTGGCCGAGCGGCGCGAAGAGCCGGCCCTCGATGCCCGATAGGGCAAAGAGCGGCACGAACACGAGCACGATGATCATCGTCGCGTAGACGATCCCCGAGCGCACCTCGTTGGAGGCCGAGACCACCACGTCGAAGGTCGAGCGCGGGGAGCCCGCGGCGCGGTTCTCGCCGAGACGGCGGAAGATGTTCTCCACGTCCACCACCGCGTCGTCGACGAGCTCGCCGATGGCGATGGCGAGGCCCCCGAGCGTCATCGTGTTGATCGACAGGCCGGCGAAGTGGAACACCACGGCGGTGGCCAGGATCGAGACCGGGATCGCGGTGAGCGAGATCGCCGTGGTGCGGACGTTGAGGAGGAACGCGAACAGCACGATGGCCACCACCGCGATCGCCTCGACGAGCACGGTCGTGACGTTGGCGATGGAGCGGTCGATGAAGGTCGCCTGACGGAACAGGATCTGGTCGGCCTTGATGCCGCCGGGCAGGGTGGCGGTGACTTGCCTCAGCGCCCGCTCGATCTCGGCCGTGAGCGTCACGCTGTCGATATCGGGCTGCTTCTCCACCGAGACGATCACCGCCGGCTTCCCCCCGTAGCCCCCGTCGCCGCGCTTCACCTTGGCGGAGAATCCGACTTCGGCGACCTGGCGCAGGGTCACGGGCGCCTCGCCGACGGTCGCCACGACGAGGCTCCTGAGGTCGTCGAGGCTCAGGGTACGGCCGATGTTCCGGATCAGGTATTCGCGGGCATATTGGTCGGTGAAGCCGCCGCCGGCATTGGTGCCGAACCGCGTCAGGGCCGTCTCGACCTGCGCGATGGTGATGCCGAGCGCCCGCATGGCGGCGAGATTGGGCGCGACCCTGAACTGGCGGACCTCGCCGCCGATCGGGATGACCTGGGCGACGCCCGGGATGGTGAGGAGGCGCGGGCGCAGCACGAAGTCGGCGGCCTCGCGCACCTCCATCGGCGAGGCGGTCTCGCTCGTCATGGCAACGAGCAGGATCTGGCCCATGATCGAGGAGACCGGCCCCATCTGTGGGCTGGCCCCGAGGGGCAGCTGATCCCGCACGAGGCTGAGGCGCTCGGCCACCTGCTGTCGGTTGCGGTAGACCTCCGTGCCCCAGGCGAACTCGACATACACTACCGAGAGCCCGACGCCGGAGACCGAGCGCACCCGCGAGACGCCGGGCAACCCGTTCATGCGGGTCTCGATCGGGTAGGTGACGAGCTGTTCCACCTCCGGTGGCGCCAGCCCTTCGGCCTCGGTCATGATCGTGACGGTGGGCCGGTTGAGGTCGGGGAAGACGTCGACGGGGAGCGTCGTGACCGTGAAGGCCCCGTAGAGGACGAGCACGCCCGCGATGGCGAGCACGAGCAAGCGGTTGCGCAGCGACTGCGCGACGAGGAACGCGAACATCGCTCAGCGCACCTGATCGAGCAGTTCGGCGCCCTGCGTGACCACGCGCCGGCCCGGCCCGACGCCCTCGGCGACGAGGATGCGGGCGCCGTCGAGCGGCTCGACCCGGACCGGCCGCGCCACGAAGCGCTCGGCCGAGACGTGCTCGTAGACGACGTCCTGGCCGTTGGCCGTGCGCACGACGGCCGAGCGCGGCAGCGCCAGCCCCTCGCGGGCGGTGTCGGTGGCGGCGAGCACGGTGACGAACTGCCCGATCCGGACGCCGGCCGTGTCGCCCGTGACCGCGAACTGGACCGGGACGGCCTGGTTGCGGTCCACGAGCCCGGAACCCTGATAACCAAGCGCGAGGCTGCGCCCGTCGGCGAGCCGGGCGCTGGCATCCTGGGCGGCCGCCAATGTGTCGAAGCTCAGCGCCTCGACCCAGAGGCGGCGCGGATCGACGATCTGGAACAGGACCGTGCCGGGGGACGCCAATTGGCCCGACACCGCGGCGGCCTGCGCGACGACCCCGTCCACGGGCGCGACCAGGGTCTCGGGCTCGCGCCGGATGAGATCGAGGGAGGCGCGGCGCTCCTTGAGGCCCCTCAGCTCGGCGAGCGCGTCGTCGAGCTGGGTCTGGGCCACGGCACCGCTGGTGGCGAGGCGCGTGAAGCGCTCGACCCGGCGCGCCACGATCGCGAGCTGCTGGTCGATCTCGCCTTGGGTTTGGCGCATGTCGGAGACGTCCACCGCCTGGATCGGCGGCGTCACCGTGGCGAGCACGTCGCCCTTGCGCACCGGCGTGCCGAGGCGGGGAAACAGCCCCGAGGCCGGCGGACCGAGGCGGCCGCCGACCGAAGACTGCACGATGCCGCTGGCATTGGGGTCGGGAATGATCCGGCCCGGCAATTCCAGGGTGCGCCGGTAGGTCGCCTGATGGGTCGTCTCGGTGCGCAGGACGAGGAGCCGCTGGGTCGGCTTCGGCACGAACACGGCTCCGTCGGACAGGCGCTGGGCGAGGTCGCCGCCGGCTCCGCGCGGGGGAGCGACGAGGGCGGCGCCCTGCACGGGCTTGGCGCCGTCGTCGCCATGCGCGATGGCCGACGAGCCGGTGAGCACCACGATGGCGAGCGCCAGCACCGCGACCGCGGCGGAGCCGCGGCGGCTGCGCGCCAGCCGCATCGCCAGGAGGCCGAGGAGGAAGCTCCCGGCGCTGGCCGCGACGAGGATGGGGTCCATCCGGGCGAGGCGCAGGCCGAGATCGGCGGCCAGTGCCTGAATCCGCGCGGCCGGATTTGGCACGGCCAGGGGCGGCAGCGCCGGTGCCGGCGTGTCGAGGTCGAGGGTGAGCACGTCGACGCTGGCGCCGTCGGCCACCGTGACGATGAGGTCGTGATGGCCGCCGCCGACGAGCCAGGGCGCCGCCAGCGTGTAGCCGCCGAGCCCCGTGGATTCAGCCACCGCCGGGCCGTCCGGCGTCTCGACGGTGAGCGTGGCGCCGGGCACCGGCTCGTTGGTGCCGAAGCGATCGAGATGGAGGACGAGGCGGTCGCCGTCGGCGACGGCGACGAGCTCGAACAGGTCGGAGGCCGCCTCGCCGCGCGGCGCGATCGATGTCGAGACGGGTGGCGGGGCGGCGCCGTGATCGTGCCCCTCATGGGCACGGGCCGGCCACGCGATGGCGGCGGCGGCCAATGCCGCGGCGGCGAAGAGTCGGATCGACATGGTGGAAAATTGTCCCAGAGCCAACGATGGATCGGAGGCTCGGCCGCGGATGCAGGCCGGCTCCGTCTCTCGCGCGCCGCGAACGGCGCGCAAATCGTCAGGCGTTGGGTTTCGGCGGCTCGTGCAGTGCCTTGGGGCCGATGCCGGTGGGCGTCGGAACATCCCGTGCCGCGACAGCGACGGGGAGGCTTGCGCGCCGCGGCAGGCCCGGTGCGGAGGGCAGGATCATCACCGCCCCACAGCACGCCGTGCCGCCTCCGGCGCAGGCGAGGCAGTTGAGTGCGCAAGGCTCGCCATGGGACGGAGCCATCACCGCCATCCCGGCCGAAGGACCCGACGAAGCCGTCTCGGTTCGTGAGGCCGCGGGATCGACCGACTGGACCAGCGTCATCTCATGGTGAGCGACGTGCCGGCCATGGGCATGCCCCTCACGGTCATGTCCGCTATGGGCGCTCGCGCTGGACGGGAGGAACTGGAGCGCGATCAGGACAATCGCCGCCAGCACCAGATGCAAGACATGGCTGCCCATGCGCTTTGACGATTGGCGCACCCGACACGATTCGAACGTGTGACCTTTGCCTTCGGAGGGCAAGAACTTAATCCGACATGGAGTGACAGAGCTCCGCTGATCTACGTAAAATCAATGGGTTAGGTCGCCTCTTCCCGTCACTGCCCGTCAGCGGTATCATCACGCGCTGTAGCCCTGTTGTAGCCCGAGCATGTGATGGCATGTAAGCTGACTTTACAGACGATTAAGGCGGCCAAGCCGCGGGCGGAACGCTACACGCTTTGGGATACCGACCTCAAGGGCTTTGGGCTGCGCGTGAACGCCGACGGCTCGAAGAGCTACGCGTTGAAGTATCTTTTCGATGGTCATCAGCGCTGGCACACGATCGGCAAGCACGGCTCGCCATGGACGCCAGACACCGCGCGCAACGAAGCGCTGCGGCTTCTCGCGCAGGCTCGTCATGGGACCGATCCCGAGGAAGCTAAACGCGATAAAGCCCGCGCCGATCTAACAGTGACGGAGTTGTGCGACCTCTACCTTGAGGCGGCGCGGCGCGGAGAAGTGCTCACCAAATTTGACGAGCCGAAGAAGCCATCAACGCTCCTCACTGACGAGAGCCGCATTCTGCGCCACATCAAGCCCCTGCTCGGCAAGAAGCGCGTCCGCGCCGTGACATCTGATGATATCGAGCGCTTCCTGCACGACGTCGCCGCCGGCAAGACAGCGCTCGACGAAAAGACTGGCCAGCATGGGCGCGCCATTGTCGAGGGTGGGCGTGGTGCCGCCACTCGCACAGTTGGCTTGCTGGGCGGCATCTTCACCTTCGCCGTACGCCGCAAGCTCCGGCCGGACAACCCGGTTCAAGGCGTGCAGCGCTTCAAGGACCGCCGCAACGAGCGCTACCTGTCGCAGCCTGAGCTAGCGCGGTTCGGCGCCGTGCTGGCCGCGAGCGAAGCTGCGTGGCGCAGCTACGAGGAGGGAATGGCTGCCTGGACCGCCGCTGAGCGGACGGGGCGGCCCCCGAAGCTGCAGGCAGAGGCATTGAACCCCTCCGCGGCCAACGCGCTTCGTCTCCTCCTGTTGACTGGCATGCGCAAGTCCGAGGTGATGAACCTGCAGTGGCGCCAGATCGACGCCGAGCACGGCTACCTGCGGCTACCGACGAGTAAGTCGGGTGCGAAGAGCGTGCCGATCGGCGAAACCGTGATCGCCTTCCTTGCTGGTCTCCCACGACTAGCTGGCAATCCGTACGTGTTTCCCGGAAGAATCGAAGGTCGCCCGTTTGCTGGTCTGGGCAGGGTCTGGGAGCAGGTGCGCGAGCGTGCGGGGCTCGTTGACATTCGTCTGCACGACCTGCGGCACTCTTTCGGGGCGACGAGCGCCTCGTCGGGCAACAGCCTCCTGCTGCTTGGATCAATTCTGGGGCACCGCGATCCGAAGACCACGCAGCGCTACGCGCATCTCGCTCGCGATCCCGTGCGCGCTGCCGCCGAACAGGTATCAGGCCTCATCGCCACTTTGCTGGACACTCCTATCCCAGAGGCCGATGTCTCGCCATCGGCAATGCCATCCAAGCAGTCCTCGCACCGGGGCACGAAATCTCGCAAGTCCTCGGTCTCAGGCTAGCAACGTGCGCCGGCGCCTTGATGACGCCGATGCATAGAGCGGCTGCAAGGCATCACGTCGCGATCTTGCGAAGCTTGGTAACGGCGTGCCTGCTGACAACGTCGCCCGGCCGCCCGCATGTTCATGGTCAGAGAAGCGGTTCACGGGGGAGGTTGCGTGATCCCGTTCGATGAGCCTGTGAAGTTCTCCTGGAGACGGTGATCGCCTCGGCGGAGATATCTGGCAATGCCTTGGACTCTACCGCTGGCCGGCCGGCACACCCCTAGGCGCACCTGTTCCAGTTCTGTGCGCCTGGGCGCGTTCAAGGTTGCGGCGCACAACTATGGCCGCCGCACAGCCTCCCCTGAGCGCGGCATCTCTGTCTGGATACTCAGGCTGCGACCGAGTGATGAGAGACTTCTCCTCGCCACAGAAAATCGCCCAGGACCATGACCCTGCTCCTGAGCGTTCCGCTCGGACATCGAGCACTCTCGTTTGGCCGTAAGGCATGATTTCTACCGCTCCGTCTTATGCGGACAAAAGTGTTCGAGACTCACCCAGTGCAGGGTCGCAGACGCAGATAAACTTTGCATGTCGATCAGGGTGCTGGCTCGTTGCGAAGCTCATAACGAGCTTGCTCTAGGAATTCGGCTCGCTCCTCGTCGGTCAGGTAAAGATCCTTGCTTGATAGACGAGTTACAGCCTCATCTTGAGCACAGCCGTTATCCCAGAGGCGGCCGCCTGGGCACTTTCGGGCGAAGTTGAGCTTAGCCCGGGCTAGAACGAGATAGTCGTCGGGTTCAGACATCTTTGTCACCTCAAACTTGTCGGCATCTATCCTTTGCCAAAGCTCAGGCCAACGCTCTGCGTGAGCCTCCTCCTAGAGGGTCTGTAGCAGCCGTCTTTATGCCTTCGAGCCAATTCCCCCGCATCGGCTTCAGCACGAAGTAGGCGAGGATCGCCGTTAGCAGGTCGAGGCCGATCGCGATCGAGAAGACCGGCACCCAGTTGCCCGCCGCGTCGTGGATCAGGGCCGCGATCGGACCACCCAGCACCGAGCCGATCCCCTGCGCCATGTACAGGAAGCCGTAATTCGTGGTGGCATGCTTGGTCCCGAAGGTATCCGTCAGGATCGAAGGAAACAGCGAAAAGATCTCTCCCCAAGCGAAGAACACCACACCTGACAGCAGCGCGAAGGCGTAGGCATTCTGGCGGTAGTAGAGCAGCAGGCAGATCGCGGCCGCCTCGCCAGCAAACGCGATCGCCATCGTCTGCTCACGACCGATATTGTCCGAGACCCAGCCGAAGAAGGGTCGAGTCAGACCGTTGGTGATGCGGTCGAAGGTGAGTGCGAAGGGAAGCGCTGCGAAGCCGAAGACGAGAGCGTCGGCGACGCCGAACTCGTGGGCGAAGCTGGCGAAGTTTGCAACCACCATCAAGCCGCCGGTGGACATCATCGCCATCATGCAGAACATCAACCAGAACAGGGGCGTGCGCAGCATCGCCTTCGGGGCCGTGTCGTGGGCGGTGGAGAGGATCCGGGCTTCCGGCAGCGCCGGCACTTCCTGGGCCTCCGGCGCGCGTAGACCAAACGCCGCCAATGTGCCGACGGCCCCAAGGATGCAACCAAAGACAAGGAGCGTATGGCGGAAATCGGTAGCCGCGATCAGATCGGTGATCGGGAACGTGGTGATCATGGCACCCATGCCGTAGCCGGCAGCGACCACGCCCACGGCAAAGCCCCGGCGATCAGGGAACCAGCGCACCATCAGTCCGACGATACCGACATAGACGATCCCGGTGCCGAGCCCGCAAAGGATGCCGTAGGTGGCATAGAGAGCCATTAGGCTCTCGGCGTAGGAGGCCGCGATCCAGCCAAGTCCACTCAAGGCGGCACCGATGGCGATCATCAGCTTTGCGCTGAACCGTTCGATCAGCCAGCCCTGGACCGGCGAGAAGAAGGTCTGGAGCACGATCACCAGCGTGAAAGTGACCTGCACCGCGGCAAGCGAGGCGCCGGTGGACGTCTGGAAGGGTTTGACGAACAGTGTCCAGACGTATTGGGGGCTTGAGATCGTCATCATGACGATGAGCCCCAGCAAGAGCTGCGTCCAGCGTTGACGTTGAGCAAGCTTGTCCATGACGATCTCCCGCGACCGGAGATCTGGAGCAACAATCGTGCCTACCGAGGATAGTTGGATACGGCGAAGCTTAAAATCAATACAGCGGTAATGGCAAATGTTTATTTTTCTGATCTCGTTTGTCCGATCGGCGCCGCCCAGAACCATGACAGTGATATTGATCAGTTCCTCAAGAAGGAAAGGTATTTGGCGTTACCGGCAAGGCAAATCTTGCCTCTTGGCAGAAGCGAAACGGCACTGATATATGTTATACTATATGCTATGTAGTAGGCAATTATTTTATTGTCCAAGATCCAATCATTAGTGTTGATGCTCTCGACAACCGTAGGGGGGGGCACTATAGCTTACAAAGCTAGTCTGTTTTTAACGGCTGTGGATGCTCGAGCGTCTTGACATCCATCAGGACACCACCTTAACGCCTTCACTTGTCTCCCCGACTTAGGGCGACAGGGTCCCCCCGCATACTCGCCGCGCGGGCTTTTCGTCATTTAATATGCAACGGTCAAAGTCAGCCAAATTTGGTTCAGCGACGGAGCTATGGACTTTAGTCCTCCGACGAGAGTTCTTGTTAACCAGTCGTTAACCAATCCCGTTAACTCTTCCGCAAGGAATGCCACACCACCCGGACAGCCCAGAGGTCAACCCTGCCATGAGTTCAGCCAAACGAATTCGCTGGGACTTGCCTTCCGTGCAGGCTCAGGCGTCGGGTACCTCTGCTAAGGACACAGCTTCAGACGGCAGTCTGACTTCTGTCCTGCGGCTGATTGGCTCCTTCGATGATCTTGAAGGTGTTGCCCCGCCCGCCCGCAAATCTCCTGTTCAGGACTGGTCAAAGCTCATCGACCGCATCCGAGACGCGTCAACTCGCGCGCGCGAGGTCGAGGCTCAGTCACAAGAACAGGAACTGCGTGTCCAGCAGCTGCTCAATTGTGCGCGCGAAGACGTCAAGGCAGCCGCTGAACGCGTGCGCGCCGCCGACGCACGCGTGGCCGAGACGCAGGCACGCAGCGAGGCACTGCTGAAGGCGGCCGAGGAGCGGGTAAATGCGGCTGAAGAGCGAGCGCGGATCGCCGAGGAATGGCTGACGCAGGTCTATGAAACGATCGCCACCGAATTCACGATTGAGCAGGACACAAAGCAGGTCGCCTGATGGCCTACGCCCTCTTCTCTCCAACGGTCGGCCAACTTGATCCCTTCGACGAGGCTGCACCCGCGCGCGGCACCAGTCACCTCACGAAGCTGGGCTCGGCTGCTGCGACGCCAGATGTTCCTGCATTACCGTCGAAGCCTCCTAGGGTCGTTTGGCTCTTCGGCGATCAGAACGACTTCCTCGATGACCCTGATGCACCTCTCCCCAGTTGGCTTTGTGCCTTCCAGCTGATCCGCGACGTTGGGGCGAAACTCCGCAGCGAGCGGGACCGCGCCAGGGCGATCATTCAGCAATCGCAATCGGTGATACAGACCACCACTGCGCGAGTTAAGAAAGCCGATCTACGGGCGGAGGTGGCCGCGACAAGCGCTGCCATCGCAGTGCTGCGTGCCGATCGTGCTGAAGTTCGAGCCCGACTTGCTGAAGAACGAGCACAGCAGGCTGAGGATCAGGCACGCGCAGCGCAAGGCGATGAGAAGGAGGCGCAGCTTGTACTGCGGCGCCTGCATGCTGACCTCACAAGCAAGCGCGATGGCTTGATGATGGCCCCAGAGCAAGCGGTTCGATTCTAATGGCGACGGTCTGAGCCGGCGTGTCACCACTATGAATCGGAGTTCGGAAGTTGTTTTTCCGCATCCCTCGAGGATCTCACTTCAGCCTCGCCCGGTTCGCCGTGGCGGGGTTCTTTCGTATTTGATCGCCGTGGCACGCGGTGCGGATCTTTGGCAACCATTGGTTTGGAGGGAGCTTATCAGGGGCTACGTATCCGGCATCGACCCGCTGGCCGGCCAAGTGAAAGTGCCTCTGTGAAAAACCTCATCCTCATCGGTGCCGCCTTGTTTGCCGCCGCGCCGGCCCTCTCTCAGGGCACTCCCCCGCGTCAATCCGGGACCACCGGTACGGTCATCCAGAGCGAGCCGAACAGCACCGGCGGCGATAGCAACATCGCCGTGTCCCATGGTGCGACCGGCGCCGATACCGTGACGACCAACTCTGCTGTTGGCGGCAACTCCAGCAAGCCTGAGCAGGCTCTTCCGAACAGCAGTGCCGGCGGCGGTGGTCGCTAAGACCCAACCTAGATCGAACAGCGTCACCCGGACGGCTCTCATGCCGCGGTGGTTTTTTCGCATTGCCACTGCCATCGCAAATATACTGGGTGCGCGCCGTGGTGTGACGCACTACTCCTTATCAAAGATGGACTTAGCTCCGCTGGCATCAGCCGCGCGGGGCTTTTTCATGCGCTCGGTAGTGTGAACGCGCCTTCCTGAGGCTGAAACTTTCCCGCAAAGCACGGCGTAGTTAACGCATCGAGGGGAGTGCTCACTGAAATCTCAGGAGCCTCGTATGCGCATTGTCGCGTCATTGGTCATCGCGCTTTGCGCACATGCCTCACCCGTTCTGGCGCAGGGAAAGCCCCAGCCTCGTCCCGCTCAGTCCGAGATCCACGGGGCAACGAGTGATGAGAAAGCCGCGGAAGTTAGGCGTTTAATTGAGGTGGCTCAGGTTCGACAGCGCGGGGTAGACGAACACAACACCCGCATCTGGAAGCGGTGGGATTATGCGGTCTGCATCGGCTGTGGTCCGATGCCGAAGAAGTTCCGGATTGTCTATACGACGCCCGAACGCGTGTTGGCTGGCGTCCTTGCGGCTGACGATGATGATGCGCGCGGGAAGCAGTTCTTTAGACGGTCTGATGCAGACAGCGCTTGGACCTCAATGCAGAGGTAAGGCCATTTCTTGAGAACGCCATCCGGCGTTGCAGCCTCACAGCCCGCAGGGCTTTTCGGTCGGCTGACAACACGAGGGCTTTGATTTCGTCCGACGAGACGGAGGTGGCCTGAGCAAGCGGCTAAGAAAGGCAGGGTCAATATCTTGATGCTTGGCGAGCATTTCAAGCCGAGGGGCGACCAGAAGTCAGTTGGGTCCGTCCGCATCCCCCGACGCCAATGCTAAATGGCAGCTTGATGGTGCTGCGGGGTCAAGCGCTGCTTGGCTGGAGCGAAGGACCACAACAGCGACATCGCGAGTTGACGTCGGGATAGAGAGAAGCTGAGCTTGGAGTAAGTGGTGCCGTCACGTCTTGAGGAAATGAAGGGCGACCGTGCGTTTCAAGAAGCGGTTCACGCCGTGCGAGGAGCCGCTAGCGTGCTCAGCGGTCGCGCTGTGACACATGAGGAAGCAGAGCTTCTGGTGAGCTTTGCGCTAGCCGCTTATGCAAACTCGGGCGGCCTTACGGAGCCCAGCCTGAGTAGGCTCGCGCGGTTCTCAGACCGACTTGGACCCGAGGACAGCTTCGAAAGCTTATTGAAGCACTAAGCTCCTGGCATTGTCATCGAGCAGCATGGCAGAGGGCATTGCGTATTAGAGGGACGCCAGAGTGCAACTTCCGTTCGTCCCGTGGGTCGTTATCGCCACTGCAGCCGTGTTGACGATGGCAGTCGCGCTTCTTCGGTTCGAAGATGTCGAGAACGCCACTGGATTGGTGTTGGTCTCCGGACTAGCTGCGAGCGCAGGCGTAGGCATGCTTGCCATGGCACTAACGAGACGCTGAACGCACCGCCTGAATGAACGAGCGCCATCAGCTCCTGATCGAGATCTTCTCTATCGTCGGTGCCGCAGGGATTGGCGCGTAGCTCATTCTGCTTCCCGATGACTCGGCTATCGCTCTCAGGAATGGTACAACGGCTGCTGCGCTGGCCTCAATCGTTGTGCTCGGTAAGCTTCGACGGGATCGCGAACAGAAATGATCCTCACCGAGCACCTGACGGCGAAAGTTCACCTAAAAGCGGACGGTGCGAGCTGATGATTTCAACCTTCGCTCTTTTTGTAAGCGCGGCACTTGTCTTGAGCGTGGCCGCGACTGCAGAGGAGAGTGTCTATCAAACAGCTCGAGCAGCATCTCGCTTCATGGCTATATCCCGAGTCTGTCCGCTGTTGATACCAACGGACGCTGCTGGTGCTCAGAAATTTGCTGATGTCTACTCTGAAGCAGGACGTAAGTTTTCAGGCGATGAGTGGGACGAGCTTATTCGTCAGGAAGTTGAGCGACGACAAGTCGAGATCGAAACTGCTGGGGAGCAGCTATGGTGTGAGGATCAGCGACGATACCTTCTAGGTCTCGGCG
>NZ_CAXUJR010000037.1:0-30919 GCF_964251405.1 uncultured Methylobacterium sp. | reverse complement strand
GTCGCGAACGGGGCGGCGGCGAGCCCGAGGGCCAGCGCGTAGGTCATGGGTTTCATGCAATCTCTCCGTGTTCGTTCGGCGGCCGAAAGACCGTCGCAGCTCGGGTCCTGCGAAAGCCACGGGGCCCGACCGGGTGATCGGTCGCACCAAGGATGGCGGCGCCTAGCCAGATCCGACCTCGGCCAAATCCGACCTTGGCCTGGACCGAGACCGTTCTGAGCTGCGGCAGGCGGACCGTTAACGTCTCGACACCGCCGGCCATATGACGCTGACATGACGACTGCATGACACGCGCTGCGCTGAGCGTGGCTTTAAGCGGCGATGCGACATGAGCGGTGGATGGCACGGTTTGCGCGCTTTGCGCGTTACGTGTCCGATAGGACCGACGGCGTCGTGGCACTCGCCCGGCGAGTTCGGGAAGGTTCTGACCGTGGCGAAGGATTCGACCGAATCACTTCCTGGCGATACCCCGCAGGAGGATGCCTTCCAGGCCCTGCACGCCGAGCGTCAGGCCCTGGAGCGCGACCTCGTCCTGGCACAGCAGCGGCAACGTTACGGCCAGGATCAAGTCGATATCGCGCAGGCGGGCGAGGACGAGCGCACCCTGCTCGGGCGGCTGGACCATGTTCTCACGCAGCTGCGTGCGGCCGAGTATAAGAGGCGACCCGGCGCCCGGCGCTGGTAGCCTTGGCCCTCAGGCGGCGCGACGGCGGTCACGTTCCTTGTGGCGCATCCTCAGCAGAAGATCGACCTGAGCGTCGGTGATCGGCTGCGTGTCGCAGAGGTTCGCGTAGATCGAGCGGAGCTCGATCCCGAGATGGGCGCGCGTGTTCTCGGTGATCGTCGGCAGGGTGCCACTTGGCACGACGTCGGTCTGGCCGATGTCGGTCGTCCGATCCGTCGTCCTGGACATGTACTCGATCCACGCAGCGGTCCCGAGGCGAATCGCCGGACGGCCGTCAAGCGTTACGATTGCTGCAACATGGTTAACGAAACGTTACCGACGCCGCGCTACGACAGAGGTGCCTCGTTTCCGCATCGGTTCGTCCAGGGGCCGATCCCGCCTTTCCAGATCGATCCCGCCTTGCCAGGTCCATTCCTTCGCGCTCAGGCGTCCGCGGCCTCGATGAGGCTGGCGGCGGCGGCGCGGGCCTCGTCGGTGACGATGGCCCCCGCGAGCATACGGGCGATCTCTTCGCGCCGGGCCGGCGCGGCCAGCGAGGCGACCCGCGTCGCGACCCGGTCGCTCCCCTTCACCGCGTCCTTGGCGATGAGGAAATGGGTGCCCGCCCGCGCCGCGACCTGGGGGGCGTGCGTGACGGCCACGACCTGGACCCGTGCGGCCAGCCTGGCGAGACGTGCGCCGATGGCGTCGGCGACGGCTCCGCCGACGCCGGTATCGATCTCGTCGAAGATCAGGGTCGGAGCCGAGCCCTTGTCGGCCAGCACCACCTTGAGGGCGAGCATGAAGCGCGAGAGCTCGCCCCCAGAGGCGACCTTCATCATCGGGCCGGGGCGGGTGCCCGGATTGGTCTGCGCCCAGAACTCGACCCGGTCGAAGCCGCCGGCCTCGCGGGCCTCGGGATCGGTGGTGATCTCGGTGAGGAAACGGGCACGGTCGAGCTTCAGCGGCGGCAACTCGGCCTTGACGGCGGCATCGAGGCTCTTGGCGGCGCGGCGGCGGCCGTCGCTGAGCTTGGTCGCGGCCTTGACGTAGGCCGCCTCCGCAGCCGCCAGCGCCGTTTCGAGTCCCGTCAATGCGTCCTCTCCGGCGTCGATCGCGGCGACATCGGCGACGTAGCGCTCGCGCAGGGCTGCGAGGTCGTCGGCCGGAACGTCGTATTTGCGGGACGCCGCCCGCAGCGCGAAAAGGCGCTCCTCGACCCTTTCGAGGTCCCGCGGGTCGAACTCGGTCTCCCGCATGGCGGCATCGAGCACGGCGCGGGCCTCGTCGAGGGCGACGAGGGCGGCGTCGATGGCGGCGATGCAGGGATCGACGAGGGCGGGCACCTGCGACGACCGGCGTTCGAGCTTGCGCAGGGCCGAGGACAGGTGCGGGACCGCGGAATGGTTTCCCCCCGTGGCTTCCAGCGCCTCACCGATCTCGCGCGCGACCTTCTCGCTCTGCTGCATGATGGTGCGGCGCTCGGCCAGGCTCGCCTCCTCGCCTGCCTGAGGATCGAGCTGTTCCAGCTCGGCGACGGCGTGCCGGAGGAAGTCGGATTCCTTGCGTGCCGCCTCGACCCGGGCGCGATGTTCGGCAAGGGCCTTTCGCGCGTGGCGCACGACCTTGGCGGCTTCCGCGACTTGCCCGACCTGGCCCGTGAGGCCGCCGAAGGCGTCGAGGATGGCGCGGTGCGTTCCGGGATCGGCCAGCGCGCGGTCGTCGTGCTGGCCGTGGATCTCGACGAGGGCCGTGCCCACCGCCCGCAGCACCTGCACGCCCACGGGCTGGTCGTTGACGAAGGCGCGGGTGCGGCCGTCGGCCATCTGGACGCGGCGCAGGATCAGGTCGCCCTCGGTGTCGAGCTCGGCCTCCGCCGCGAGTTGCCGGGCGGGATGGTCCAGGGGCACGTCGAACACGGCGGTGACCCCGCCCTGGGACTCGCCGTGGCGCACGAGGCGGCCGTCGCCACGTCCGCCGAGCGCTAGCGCGAAGGCATCGAGCAGGATCGACTTGCCCGCCCCGGTCTCCCCGGTCAGGACCGAGAGGCCATCGCGAAAATTCAGCTCGAGCCGGTCGATGAGAACGATGTCGCGGATCGCAAGCTGGATCAGCATGCCGCGTGTCGGGCCTTGGCTGGAGGGCGTCTGGCCGCTTGTTTAGAGCATCGGCCCGAAAAGTGGGTACCGATTTTCGGCAAAAGCCGATGCACGGACGAAACCCTCGGCTCGCGTGCCCGTCACCCCGGGCGATCGATCCCCGCCGGCGCGGCGACGAACGCCGCGCGTCGGCACGCGCTACCGAGCCTCGGCGGTCCGGCCGATGACCGAGCGGTAGACCTTGCTGAGGAAGGACGTCTTCTCCTCGCGGGGCTCGAGGCCGCCGCTCTGGAGAAGTGCGAAGGCATCCTTGTACCAGGGGCTGTCGGGGAAGTTGTGGCCAAGCACGGCCGCGGCATTCTGGGCCTCGGCGGTGATCCCGAGGGCCATGTAGGCCTCGACCAGGCGCTCCAAAGCCTCCTCGGCGTGCCGGGTCGTCTGGTACTTGCTCACGACGTCGCGGAAGCGGTTGATCGCGGCCGGGAAGTTGCGGCGCTCGAGATAGAACCGCCCGACCTCCATCTCCTTGCCGGCGAGCTGGTCGCGGGTGATCTGGATCTTGGCCTTGGCGTCGGCGGCATATTCCGAGGTCGGGTATTTCTGGACGAGCTCCTGCAGGCCGACGAGCGCCTTCTCGGCGCGGTCCTGGTCGCGGCTCACGTCGGGGATCTGCTTATAGTGCGACATCGCCATCAGATACTGGGCGTAGGCCGCATCCTTGCTGGCCGGATGACGCTTGATGTAGCGCTGCGACGCGATGATCGCGTCCTCGTACTTCTGGCCCTCGTAATTGGCGTAGGCCGTCATCAGGAGCGCTTTGCGCGACCAATCCGAATAGGCGTACTGCTTGTCGAGGTCGCCGAACTTCTTGGCAGCGGCGTCGTAATCGCTGTCCTCCATCCGTGCCAAGCCCTCGCTGTAGAGCTTGTCGGCTGGAACGTCGGGGATCACCTCGGGCTTGTACTTCTCGGCGAAGGGATTGATCGAGTCGAGGGCGTCGCATCCGCCCAGACCGATGCCGCAGACGGCGAACAGCACGGCCGCGAGCGCGGAGCGGTTACGATCAGCCAAGGCCATTCCGGTCATCCCCCGCCGGATGCCGCCGCGTTCGGCGCGCATCGTCAGCCATGTCACGAGTCTGTCGAGCGAAAGGCGATACCATGCCAGGATCTCGGTGAGAGTCACCGGCGACCACGGTTCCGTTCACAGACGATGAACCTCTGACGGCAGATTTAGGCGCGAAAACGGCGAGCGCGCGACTCCAGCGAGCGGAGACTTCGCCGTGTCCTGAAAGCTACAGGTCGCCCGCGAAGGCCGCGAGGCTGAGGCCGGTGCCGAACTCGGCGATTGCGGCTTCGCGGCGGCTGCCGGCGGATTCGAGGATCGTGTAGTTGGCGCGGTCGGCAAACAGCGCGTCGATGATGGCGACGTTCATGCTGTGCCCGCCGCAATAGGAGCGGTAGGCGCCCTGGATCGGCAGGCCGGCCAGCGCGAGGTCGCCGACCGCATCGAGGAACTTGTGGCGGACGAATTCGTCCGCGAAGCGAAGGCCCTCGGGGTTCACCACCGCCGTCTCGCCGACCGCGATGGTGTTCTCGAGGGAGGCGCCCAGTGCGAAGCCGGCCTTCCAGTAGCGCTCGACGTCGCGCATCATGCCGAAGGTGCGGGCCGGAGCGATCTCGCGGCGGTAGGAGGCCGGCGTCAGGTCCATCGCCTTGCGGCTGCGGCCGATCACCGGGCTCTCGAAATCGATCTCGACGTCGAGGCGGAAGCCCCGGTCGATCGGGCGAAGCTCGGCGAACGACCGCTCGACCTCGACCCGTACGGTGCGAAGAACCTTGATCCAGCGGCGCTTGGCCCCGCACGAGACCGTGCCCACCGCGTCGATGGCCTTGACGAAGGGAAGCGCACTGCCGTCGAGGATCGGCATCTCCGGGCCGTCGATCTCGACGAGGACGTTGTCGATCCCCAGGCCGTAGAGGGCGGACATCAGGTGCTCGATGGTGGCGACGGCGCCGCTCTCGACATCACCGATCACGGTGCAGAGTTCGGTGGCGGAGACGCAGGCGTGGTGCGCCTGGATGAGCCGGTCGTTGCCGGTCTCGATGCCGGTCCGAAGAAAGGCGATGCCGTGATTGGCCGAAGCGGGCCTGAGGGTGATCCCGACCGGGTTCCCGGAATGGACGCCGATCCCGTCCAGCGAGACCGGAGCCTTCAATGTCGTTTGTTGGTTCGTTCGCATTCCATAGCCCCCGGCCGTGATCGGCTGCCGCACTGCCACATGATGGCGAGCGCGCAGCCCTTCGATCCGTCCGCTGCTTGAAGCCCCTGCGAGCGCTGACGGCGAAACCGCCGCGCCTTTTTCGTTCCAAAATTTCTATAGCCGGGCGACCGAAGGCGTCCAAATCACGGTTTCTTACGCTGTGTTACAGACACGCTTTCATCGCGTGATCCCGATTATCGTTTTGCACCAAGGGTTTAACACGCGGTTAAACCCGGGGTCGCGAGACCCCGGGTCTGTTGCCGAAAAGCCGCTCCGAAGAGAGACGTCGGTGATCAGTTCGCCTGACGGCGCAGGAAAGCGGGGATCTCGAGCTGATCGTCGTCCATCATGCGGGTTTGCGGCACTGCACGTCCCTGGGGATCGAGATGACCCTGAGGAGCGCGATATTGCGGGGCCTGGGCTGCCGCGAGACGCTTGGCGTGCTCGGCCTGCGCCGCAGCCTGGGCAGCGGCGTGAGGGGGAGCGACCGGAGCCCGAACCGGGGCCGCCGGGGCGGCCTCCGCCTCTTCGCGCCGTCCGCCGAAGCCGACGGTGGCGAGGCGGCGAAGCAGCGTCATCCGCTTGGAATCGGCAGGCTGCTCGATCGGCTCCTCGCCGTGCTTGGCGCGGATCTGGGCCTGGGCCGGCATCGGCAGGTCCTGGATCTGCGGCATGCGCGGGGCGCGGGCCACGGGCACCGCCGGGCGCGGCGGCATGTAGGGGCCGGCGGCCGGCATCGGGGCGTGCTCGGGTACCGGCATCGGCGTCGCCTCGTAGGGAACAGCCGCACGCGGCTGGGTCTGGGTCAGCACGACTTCGTCGCGCACCGGCAGGGGCGAGGGTGCGTCGAACCGCACCGGCTCGGGCTTCGGGGCCGCCGGCTCGGCGACCGACTCCGACACTATCGCCTGCGTCAGGGCAGGTTCCCCTCCGGCGGGGCGAAAGGTCGGCGCGGGCTGGCTGGCCCGCGCCCTCGCTTCTGCCCGCAGACGCTCCGCCACTTCGGCGATGCGCTGCTCGGTCTGCAGGATCTCGGTGCTGCTCTGGCCGCCATGGGCGGTGATCAGCGCCGGCTCGATGCCGGTTGCGACGACGGAGACGCGGATGATGCCGTCGAGGCTCTCGTCGAAGGTGGCGCCGAGGATGATGTTGGCGTCCGAATCGACCTCTTCGCGGATCCGCGTCGCGGCTTCGTCGAGCTCGTACAGGGTGAGGTCGTTGCCGCCGGTGATCGAGATCAGCAGGCCGCGCGCGCCCTTCATCGAGACGTCGTCGAGAAGCGGGTTGGCGATGGCCGCCTCGGCCGCGCGGTTGGCGCGGTTCTCGCCCGACGCCTCGCCGGTGCCCATCATCGCCTTGCCCATCCCGCGCATGATCGCGCGGACATCGGCGAAGTCGAGGTTGATCAGGCCTTCCTTGACCATCAGGTCGGTGATGCAGGCCACGCCCGAATAGAGCACCTGGTCGGCCATCGCGAAGGCGTCGGCGAAGGTGGTCTTCTCGTTGGCGACCCGGAACAGGTTCTGGTTCGGGATCACGATGAGCGTGTCGACCGCCGCCTGGAGTTCCTGGATGCCGGCCTCCGCCGTGCGCATCCGGCGCACGCCCTCGAACTGGAAGGGCTTGGTGACGACGCCGACGGTGAGGATACCCATGTCGCGGGCGGCGCGGGCGATGACCGGGGCCGCACCGGTGCCGGTGCCGCCGCCCATGCCGGCGGTGATGAAGCACATATGGGCGCCAGAGAGCTGGTCGCGGATCTCGTCGATGACCTCGTCGGCCGCCGCCGAGCCGACCTCGGGATGCGAGCCGGCACCGAGGCCCTGCGTCACGCCGAGACCCATCTGGATCACGCGCTCGGCCTTGGACGAGGTCAGCGCCTGTGCGTCGGTGTTGGCGACGACGAACTCGCAGCCGAGGAGGCCCGACTCGATCATGTTGTTCACGGCGTTGCCGCCAGCTCCGCCGACACCGAAGACGGTGATGCGGGGCTTCAGTTCCCGGATGTCCGGCGCCTGCAGACTGATGGCCATGGTGACGAGCCTCTCGTGCCTTTCACGTTTCATTTGACGCCCAATCCACAGAAGGGCGCCGATTTGCTTGTGCCGGACTTGCGGCCGGACCCCGCGTCTGGGGCCGGCCCGTCCGTCGTCCCTAGAAGCTCTCGCGGATCCAGCGTCCGACGCGCGAGAGGTAGCCGTCCGTCCCCGTGCCGGCGAAGGCGCCTTGGCCCCGCGGCTCGAAATGTTCCGCATGGGCGACCTGCGGGTAGACCAGCAGTCCCACCGCCGCCGAGAAGGCGGGTCCCTTGGCGGCTTCGGGCAGGCCGCGGATGCCGAGCGGCCGGCCGATCCTGACCTGGCCCTGCATGATCCGGCGGGTCACCTCGGGAAGGCCGACGAGCTGGCTCGCGCCTCCCGTCAGCACCACGCGGCGGCCGGCCTGGCTCGCGAAGCCCGCGTTGCGCAGGCGGTCCCGCACGAGCTCGATCACCTCCTCGACGCGCGGGCGGATGATCCGGACGAGCTGCGAGCGCGGCACGTGGGTGGGCGCGTCGCTCTCGTCCTCGCCGACCCCGTGGACCGCGATCATGTCGCGCTCGTCGGACGGCGTGGAGATCGCCGAGCCGTAGAGGGTCTTCAGCCGCTCGGCCGCGGCGACGCGGGTCGAGAGCCCGCGGGCGATGTCCATGGTGACGTGGTGGCCGCCGACCGCGATGGCGTCGACATGGACGAGATGGCCGCCGGAGAACACGCCGACGCTGGTGGTGCCGCCGCCCATGTCGACGACGCAGACGCCCATCTCGGCCTCGTCGTCGACCAGCGCCGAGAGACCGGCGGCGTAGGGCGTCGCGATGACGGCCTCCACGCCGAGATGGCAATGCTCCACCGCCAGCATCAGGTTGCGCGCGGCCGCCGCCTCGCTGGTGACGACGTGGAGGTCGACTCCGAGCGCGTCGCCGATCATGCCGGACGGGTCGATCACCGCGCCCTGGCCGTCGAGGGAATAGCCGGTGGGCAGGGCGTGCAGCACGGCGCGGCCGTGGCTGACGCCGTGGGCGCTCGCCGTCTCCAGCGCGCGCTCGACGTCGGCGGCGGTGACGGAGCCCGTCCGCACCGGCACGCGAGCGTCGAAATGCTGGGAGCCGATGCGGCCGCCCGAGATGTTCACGATGACCGATTGGACCTCGACCTTCGCCATCCGCTCGGCGGCGTGGACGGCTTGGCGGATCGCGCCCTCGGCGGCTTCGAGATCGACGATGGCGCCGCCTTTGAGCCCGTGCGAGCGCTGGTGGCCGATGCCGATGATGCGGGCGAGATGGGTGCGTCCGCGCAGGCTGGAGAGCGCTTCGGCCGGCTGCAGTTCGGCGATGAGGCAGACGACCTTGCTCGTGCCGATGTCGAGCACCGACAGCGTGGCGCTGCGGCGGGCCGAGAGCGGCTTCAGGCGCGGGGTGAGTCCGTGTTGCGAATGCATGGAGGCGCTACCGGACCAGCGTGAAGGCGGAAGTGGGGGGCGCACGATGCGCCGGACGGATCGAGCGGATCATGTGTCGGTCCCCTTGGCCTTCGGCTTCTTCTTCTGGGACTCGAGCCGGGCGGCGGCCGCTTCCTCGGTGAGGCGAACGACGACGCGGTCGGGCATGCGCAGGTCGATGGCGATGATGTCCTTCTCCAGGAGGCGGTTGTTGCGCTCGAGCCGGACCAGACGGGCCAGCGCTTCCTGGGCGCCGGTCTCGGGCAGGCGGATGTCGACACCGTCGAGCTTCAGCGTCCAGCGCCGACCGGAGACGTAGGTGCCGGCCTTGACGCGCTCGGCGAGGGGGCCGGCCGCCTCGATCAGGCCGAGATAGTCCTTGAGACGCAGGTTGGCGTTCTCGCCGACGACGAGGGGCAGCGCGGCGTAGCGGTCGTCCCGCATCTCGTCGATCACGGTCCCGTCGGCGGCGATGACGGAGAGCTCGCCGTTGCGCTGCCACAGGGCGGCGGGCTCGCGTTCGACTTGGGTGATGAGGATCTCGTTGGGGTAGATCTTGCGCACAGACACGCTGGCGATCAGCGGCACCTGCATGAGTCGCTCGCGGGCCTCCCTCACATCGAGGAAGACCACCGAGGAGCGCGCATCAATGCCGGCCGCATCCAGGACTTCGTGCTCGTAGAGCCGCGAGATGCCCGAGATGGTGACGCGCTCGACACCGAAGCCGGCCAGACGCGCCAGGATGTCGAGGGGTCGGCCGTTCTCGGCGATGAAGGCCTCGTATCGGCCGCTCGCGACGAAGCCGGTGAGCGCCAGGGTGCCGAAAGCGCTGGCGATGCCGAGCGGGCCGAGCAGGCGCGGGAGGCGCTGGGCGATCGGGATGCTCCCGCGCAGCCGCCGCGACGGGAAGGACCGGCGGGCGAGCCGGTCCAGCAACGGCCGGCTCAGCCCCGAGAGGCGCGCGAGGACCCCGCGGTCGCCGGCAGGGCCGGCGCCGCTCAGCGGCCCAAGGTTGCGTCCTCCACCATCCATCGGACGAGCTCACCGAATGTTAGGCCCGCATGGGCCGCGATCTCGGGCACAAGGCTCGTCTGGGTCATGCCGGGTTGCGTGTTGACCTCCAGAACGACGAGGGCACCGGTTCCTCCCGGTGTGTCGTCGTAGCGAAGGTCGGCACGGCTGACGCCCCGGCAGCCCAGTGCTTGATGCGCCGTTAACGACAACTCTTGGACACGCTGGTAAACATTTGGTTTAATTTCTGCCGGCAGAACGTGGATCGAGCCGCCTTCGACGTACTTGGCGTCGTAGTCGTACCACTCGCCCGAGGCCGTCTTGATCTCGATGACGCCGAGTGCCCGATCGCCCATCACCGCGCAGGTGAGCTCGCGCCCGGCAACGTAAGTCTCCGCAAGGACTTGCTCCCCGTAGACCCACTCGTCGGAGCCTAGGATCTGGGGCGGATGCGAGCGCCCGTCGCGCACGATGATGACGCCCATCGACGAGCCCTCGGCGATCGGCTTGATCACGTAGGGCGGAGTCAGCGCATGTGATTTGGCGGCATCATGACGGTTAACGACGCGGCCTTCGGGGACGCTGACACCGGCCGCCTTCATGATCATTTTGGCACGTTCCTTGTGCATCGCCAGGGCCGAGGCGAGCACGCCGGAATGGGTGTAGGGAATCTTCAGGATCTCCAGGAGGCCCTGAATGGTGCCGTCCTCGCCGGCCGGCCCGTGCAGGGCGTTGAAGGCGACCTCCGGCTTGAGGTCGGTCAGCACCGTGGCGATGTCGGGGCCGACGTCGACCTGGGTGACGCGGAAGCCCTCTCCCTCCAGCGCGCGGGCGCAGGCGGTGCCGGAACTGAGCGAGACCTCACGCTCGGAGGACCACCCGCCCATGAGGACGGCGACGTGTTGCGACATGGGGTATCTCCGGGAGAGGTCAGATTGAGCGGTCGCTGTCGATGCCAGCCGACCTGCGGACCCAGCTGGACTGCGAATCAGAGGTCCGCGTAATCGGCAGCATCGATATCGCCGGCCCATTCCGTGAACGCCGCGAATGGATCGGCTTCGCCGAGATGCCCTCCGCCCTTCGATGAACCCTCGCAGACCACCGGGAGGCTCTGCCTCGCCGGAGCGTACGCCACCGGCAGGTCTTCCTTCGGCACCGGCGGATGGATCAACGGGTCCGGTAAGTCGGTCATGATGACAATCACAGGACTTGGAGTTGACGAGACGGTCGGCGAAATCTCGCAGGGTCGCGATGCATCACACAGCCTCAAGCGTCGATATAGGCGGCGTGACTCGTTGGAAGGGGGATGGGCTCCCCATCTTCGCGCAGTCCGTCGATATGAAAACGGATCGCCTGTCTTATCTCGTGCTCGACAGCCTCGACGCTGGCCGCGGTAGCAACGCAGCCCGGCAGGTCCGGAACATAGGCCGACACGTTGTCGCCTGCTCTCTCGATGACGACGGCGTAGCGCATCAGGACGTCCTCTCCTTCAAACCCGCTTGCTTCCGAACGCTGCCACGCGTTCCCGGCGCAGCCTCATCCGACATTGCGCCCGCAACGGTCACGCGGCCGGGCTTCGTCGGATGCTTGTATTGCCTGTGGCTCCCCCGGGTCGCCACCAGAAACCAACCATCGGCCTCGATCAAGCGAATGATCTCACGGACGTTCACGGCAGCGACTCAGGCCGCGCCCGCCAATCCGACCCGCTTGATCTCCCAGTGCAGATCGACGCCCGAGGTCTCGCGCACGCGCCGGCGCACCTCCTCGCCGAGCCCCTCGATATCGGCCGCCGTGGCGCCGTCGCGGTTGATCAGGAAGTTGCAGTGCATCTCCGAGACCTGCGCGCCCCCGACCCGGAGGCCACGGCAGCCGGCGGCGTCGACGAGCTGCCACGCCTTTCCGCCGTCGGGATTCTTGAAGGTCGAGCCGCCGGTGCGCTCGCGGATCGGCTGCGCCGCCTCGCGGGCCGCGGTGACCCGCTCCATCTCGGCCTCGATCGCCTCGCGCATTCCGGGGCGTCCGCGGAACAGGGCGCTCGTGAAGATCACGTCGTCGGGGGCCGAGCAGTGGCGGTAGGCGAATCCCATCTCCGCATGGGTGAACGTGCGCGGGTGGCCCCGTCTGTCGATCCCGCGGGCCTCGATCAACACGTCGGTGGTCTCGCCGCCATGGGCACCGGCATTCATGCGCAGGGCGCCGCCGATCGCGCCCGGAATGCCGCGGTAGAAGGCGAGCCCGTCGAGGGAGGCCTCGGCAGCGGCCTTGGCGAGGCGCATGTCGGGCACGGCGGTGCCGACGCGCAGGGTCTCGCCGTCGATGTCGACGGAGCCGAAGGCCTTGCCGCCGAGCCGGATCACGACGCCCGGCACGCCGCCCTCGCGCACGATGAGGTTCGAGCCGAGCCCGATCACCGTGACGGGCGTTTCCGGATCGAGGGCCGACAGCAGTGCGGCCAGGTCCTCCTCGTCGGCGGGGCTGAACAGCACCTGCGCAGGGCCGCCGACTCGAAACCAGGTGAGGTCTGCGAGGGATTGGTTCGCCAGCAGGCGCCCGCGGATGCCGGAGGCACGGCCGCGGATGTCGGTGGTGATGTCGGGGAAGGGGGTCATGAATGGTGGAGCTTTCCGGCCGAGTCGGTCCATGATGGAGCGAGAAGCGCACGGGTTCGAACATAGGCAGAGCCGTCGTCAGACGCCTCGCAGCGCGCGCATTGTGCCGGATGCCGACGAAGACGGAAGCTCTGATCCCGGAGAAGCTCGACATTCTTTCCGAGGACCCGAACGCCCTTGCGAAAAACGTCACCGCCTTGAAGGGCCTCGACGGGTTCCGGCTGCGAGTCGGAGATTGGCGCGTCCTCTTCACGATCGACGTCGATCGGATCATTGTCCACGCTGTCGGCCCGCGCGGATCGCTCTACGGTTAGGAGCCGCGCCATGACCGTCATGCGCACGAAGACGCCCTCCGGCGAGGCGATCGGGATCCTGCCCGAGGCCGAGTTCGAACGACGGAGCGCGCTGGCCGAGGATGCGACGGACGCCCGCACGATCGCGGCCTCGCAGGATCGTCTCCACAACAACAACGACGAACTGTTGACGCAATTTGATCTGGATCGCCTGCGCGCCGCGGCGACGCCCCTGGCGTTCTGGCGCGACAAGCGCGGATTGACGATATCGGCCCTCGCGGCGTTGGTGCGAACCGAAGTGGCAGTGCTCGCCGCGATGGAGCAGAATGAGCGGGCGGGCGCCATCGACCTGTATCGCAAGTTGGCGACGGCGCTCGGGATCGATGTCGACGACCTCGTTGCAACGGCGGATGCCGCTTGAGCCGGAGTCACGAAGGTCACCCCTTCAACGCCGCCAGTTCCGCCGGCAACGCGTAGGCCCATTGGGTAATGTTGCCCGCACCGAGGCACACGACGTAGTCGCCCGGATTGGCGCGGCTCGCCACCAGGCCGGCGAGATCCTCGGTGCCTTCCAGGGCCAGCGCGTCGCGGTGACCGCGGGACTTGAGGCCCGAGACGAGGCCGTCGCGGTCCATGCCCTCGATCGGGGCCTCGCCGGCCGCGTAGACCGGGGCGACGATGACCGTGTCGGCGTCGTTGAAGCAGGTGCAGAAATCGTCGAACAGGGAGGCGAGGCGCGAGTACCGGTGCGGCTGCACGATGGCGATGACGTTGCCGTCGGTCGAGGCGCGGGCGGCGCGCAGCACCGCCTGGATCTCCACCGGATGGTGCCCGTAATCGTCGAAGATCAGGGCACCGTTCCACTCGCCGGTCTTGGTGAAGCGGCGCTTCACGCCGCCGAAGCCGGCGAGCGCCTTGCGGATCGCCTGCGGCTCGACGCCGAGTTCGTGGGCGACGGCGAGCGCGGCGGTGGCGTTGAGAGCATTATGCTTCCCCGGCATCGGCAGGACGAGGTCTTCCATCTCCATGCGGAAGCCGGGGCGCCGGTCTCGGATCATGACGCGGAACCGGCTCTGGCCGCCGCGCAGATCGACGTCGATGAGGCGCACGTCGGCCTGAGGGTTCTCGCCGTAGGTGATGATGCGGCGGTCCTCGATATGCCCGACGAGGTCCTGCACGGTCGGATGGTCGATGCACATCACGGCAAAGCCGTAGAAGGGGATGTTGTCGATGAAGCGCCGGAACGCGTCCTTCACGGCGTCGAACGAACCGAAATGGTCGAGGTGCTCGGGGTCGATGTTGGTGACGATGGCGACATCCGCCGGGAGCTTGAGGAAGGTGCCGTCGGATTCGTCGGCCTCCACCACCATCCACTCGCCCTCGCCCATGCGGGCGTTGGTGCCGTAGGCATTGATGATGCCGCCGTTGATCACCGTGGGGTCGAGATTGCCGGCGTCGAGGAGGGCTGCGACCAGCGACGTCGTCGTGGTCTTGCCGTGCGTCCCCGCGATGGCGACGCAGGACTTGAAGCGCATCAGCTCGGCCAGCATCTCGGCGCGGCGCACCACAGGCAGGCGGCGCTCGCGGGCGGCGATGAGCTCGGGGTTGTCACGCCGGATCGCCGTGGAGACGACCACGAGGGCGGCGTCCTCGACGTTGGGAGCGGCGTGGCCGACGAAGGTCCTGATGCCCTTCTCGGCGAGGCGCCGGACGTTGGCGTTGTCGGATGCGTCCGAGCCCTGCACGGTGTAGCCGAGGTTCATCATCACCTCGGCGATGCCGGACATGCCGATGCCGCCGATGCCGATGAAGTGGATGGGGCCGAGCTTGTCGGGCAGCTTCATGGTGTGAGCCAGTCTCGTCTAGGGCATCGACCCGAAAAGTGAACTCCGCTTTTCGGAGACGGTCGATGCAAAACCAATGGGCTAGAGCATCGGATCGGATATCCGGTCCGATGCTCTTGGGCGGGCGTGCGAGGGCACTCCCACCGGAATCAGGTGCGGGCCGCCGTCGCGATCACGAGGTCGGCCAACCGCTCGGCGGCGTCATGGATGCCGGCACTTTTGGCCGCTGCGGCCGCCGCGGTCAATTTTGCCGGCGCGGTGAAGTAGTCGACCAGCTCCGCGGTGAGCCGATCCGGCGTGAAGGCAGCTTGCGGGATCGTCAGCGCGGCACCGATCGCGCTCAAGGTGGCCGCGTTGGCGGCCTGGTCCTGATCGAGGGCGCCGGGCAGCGGCACCAGGATCGCTGGCCGGCCGATGGCGGCGAGCTCGGAGACGGTGGAGGCGCCCGAGCGCCCGACCACGAGGTGGCTTTGCGCCATCCGCGCCGGCAGGTCCTTGAAGAACGCCGCCGTCTCGAGCCCGGCCAGCCCAAGGCCGAGATAGAGGTTCTGCACCTGAGTCAGATCCTCGGCGCGCACCTGCTGCACGAGGTGGAGGCGGGCACGCAGGTCGTCCGGCAATTGCGCGATCGCGGCGGGCACGACCTCGCCCATCACGCTGGCGCCCTGGCTGCCGCCGAAGACGAGGAGGTGGAGGCCGTCGCCCTCACCGAGAGGGGGGAAGGGCGTCTCCGCCGCCGCCAGCACGGCAGGGCGCAGGGGATTGCCGGTATGGGTGCGTGGCGCGGTGGTCTTGTCGGGTATGCCCCGGACGTGCGCGAAGCCGGTGGCGATGGCCCGCGCCCCGCGGGCGAGGAAAGCGTTGGCCCGGCCCATCACGGCGTTCTGCTCGTGCAGGATGGTGGGCACCCGCAGGATCTGACCGGCCAGCATCGGAGGCACGGTGGGATAGCCGCCGAACCCGACGATCGCCGCCGGGTCGATCCGCCTGATCTCCCTGGCGGCGGCTCCGAAGCCGCGGCCGAGCGTGAGGAGGGCGCTCGCCCGCCTGACGAGCGAGCGGCCGGACGGTGTCGCCGAGGCGATGGTGACGATTTCCGAGGCCGGAAAGCCCGTCGCGATGGAATCGACCCGGGCGTCGGTGGCGAGCGCCACCCGCGCGCCCCTGGCGCGCAGGGCGTGGGCGAGGCTCTCGGCAGGGAAGAGATGCCCACCGGTGCCGCCGGCGCAGAGCAGCACCGTGGCCTGGGCGACCGTCACCGCATCACTCCGGCCACCGTCGCCGGCGCAGTGCCGGGGGGCTTCTGGCTCAGCATCACTGTGCGCGGCCGCTTGCGGGTGAGCGCCACGAGGAAGCCCATGCCGAGTGCCAGCGAGATCAGCGACGAGCCGCCATAGGAGACGAAGGGAAGGGTCATGCCCTTGGCCGGCATCAGCCGCACGTTCACCGCCATGTTGATGCAAGCCTGCAGGCCGAAGAGGGTGGTTAGACCGGTGATCGCCAACCGCGAAAAGATGTCATCGGTGCGGCGGGCGAGCTTGAGACCACGCATGACCAGATAGGCGAACAGGCAGACGAGGCCGAGGCAGACCAGCACGCCGAACTCCTCGCCGGTCACCGAGAAGATGAAGTCGGTATGGGCGTCGGGCAGGTGGCGCTTGGCGACGCCCTCGCCGGGGCCGGTGCCGAGCCAGCCGCCGGAATTGAAGGATTCCCGCGCCCAGAACTCCTGGAAGCTGTCGCCCGAGTCCTTGTCCATGAACCGGGTGATGCGCTCTCGGACGTGGTGGAGGTAGGTATAGGCCACCGCGACCCCGAGGAGGCCGGCGGCGCCGAGGCCCGCGACCCAGAACCAGTGCAGCCCGGCCACGAAGAACAGCGAGCACCACACGATGGTGATCAGCATGGTCTGCCCGAAATCCGGCTGCAGGATGAGCGGCACGATGGTGATCGGCAGGACCAGCATGGCGAGCAGTCCGCCGGGCATGTCGCGCCTCTGCGCCCCCTCCGAGAACGCCCAGGCCGCCACCACGACGAAGGCGGGTTTCACGAATTCCGAGGGCTGCAGGCCGAAGGCACCGAACTGGATCCAGCGATGCGCGCCCTTGATCTCGGGCCCGAACTTGCCGGCGAGGATGCACAGGGCGACGCCCATGATCCAGGTACCGAGCGCGACCCGGCGGATGTGGCGCAGGCTCAGGAACGAGACCGCAACGATGATGAGCAGGGTGGGGGCGAGGTAGATCGCCTGCCTGTTGAGGAAGTAGAAGGTCGGCAGGCCGAGCTTCTCCGCCACCGGCGGGCCGCCGCCCATCAGGAAGACGAGGCCGGCCACCATCAGCGCGGCGAGGCCCGCCAGCAGGCCTTTGTCGACCGTCCACCACCAATCGGTGAGGGGCGTGCGTTCCGCGCGGGACATCATGGGGCGTGGTTCTCCGCGCCGGGATGTGGCGGCGCGGCGCGATCCTGTGACGGAATGGTAAACCAATCCTTGCCGGCTCGGCTCTTCCCTCCCACGCACAGAGAGGAGGGAAGGGGCTCGCCCTAGGCCCTACACCCCAAGAACCCCTCGCGTATGGCCTCCGCGTCGAGCTTCCTGCCGATGAACACCACCCGCGAGACACGCGCCTCGTCTTCCTTCCACGGCCCCTGCAGGTCACCGTCGAGGATCATGTGGACGCCCTGGAAGACGAAGCGCTGGGGTTCGTTCGGGAAGGCGACGATGCCCTTGCAGCGCAGGATGTCGGGGCCTTGGACCTGGGTCAGGTTCGAGATCCAGGGCATGAACTTTTCCGGGTCAACCGGACCGTCGATCCTGGCAGAGACCGACTGGATCTCGTCGTCGTGGTGATGGTGGTGGCCCTCCTCCAGGAACTCCGGCTCGATGTCGAGGATGCGCCCGAGATCGAACGCGTTGCGGTCGAGGACGGCGTCGAGGGGTACGTCGCAGCGGTTCGTGCGATGAATCTTGGCGTAGGGGTTGATCGCCCGGATCTGGCTCTCGACGCGGTCGAGGTCGGCCGCCTCCACGAGATCGGCCTTGTTGAGGAGGATGACGTCGGCAAACGCGATCTGGTTCTTGGCCTCGGGCGCGTCCTTGAGGCGGTCGGACAGCCATTTGGCGTCGGCCACCGTTACCACCGCGTCGAGGCGGGCGGCATCGCCAACATCCTGGTCCACGAAGAAGGTCTGCGCCACGGGAGCGGGGTCGGCGAGCCCGGTGGTCTCGACGACGATCGCGTCGAACTTGCCGCGCCGCTTGACCAGCCCGTCCATGATGCGGATGAGGTCGCCGCGCACGGTGCAGCAGACGCAGCCGTTGTTCATCTCGAACACTTCCTCGTCGGCGCCGACCACGAGGTCGTTGTCGATGCCGATCTCGCCGAACTCGTTCACGATCACGGCGTAGCGCTTGCCGTGGTTCTCCGTGAGGATGCGGTTGAGCAGCGTCGTCTTGCCGGCGCCGAGATAGCCGGTGAGCACGGTGACGGGAATTTTTTGCGAGGCGAAGTTCGGGCTGTCGGACATGGGGATCTTCGTTCTCAGGGGTAGCCGGCGACGGGACGGACGCGTCCCGATCGAACCAGGCTCGTGATTCAGCCCGTCATATCGTATCGGCGCCGCCCGCTGTGAAGGTTCATCGCTCCCTGGAGGTTTGTCGCTCCCTGAAAGTTCTTCGCTCCCTGAAAGTTCTGGGCTGCGAGGCGGGCGTCGCGCCTGCCATCACGGCAACGTCATGGCGTCCGCTGCTCTGCGGTCCCGCGCCGAGCTTGACCCAGGGGAGGTTCGGTCGCTTGCTCCACGCCCTGAACGATCCGTCGCGACCGCCCCGGCAGGGACTATCCATGCCCGGCCCCAACACCCGGACGCCCCGATGAACGCCGACGGCGCCCGCCGCCACCAGACCTCCCGTCGCCAGCCCTCCCGCCGGGCGGCCCTGTTCGGCGGCCTTTGCCTCTGTTGCCTTCCGACACTCGGGCGATCGGCGCAGGGCTTCGCCATGGAGGAGGTCGGCCCCGGCATCTTCGTCCGGCGCGGACCCGACACGGAGGTGACGCCGGAGAACGACGGCGCCATCGCCAATATCGGCTTCGTGGTCGGCGACGACGCGGTGCTGGTCACGGAGAGCGGCGGCAGCGCGGCCGACGGCGCCTGGCTGCGCGGCGAGGTCCGGAAACGGACGGACAAGCCGATCCGCCACGTCGTGCTCAGCCATGTCCACCCGGACCATTGCTTCGGCGCCTCCGCCTTTGCCGAGGACAAGCCGACCTTCATCGGCCATCAGGCCCTGCGCGGCGCGCTCGAATCGCGGGGCGAGTTCTATCGAGGACGTCTCGCGGAGATCCTTGGGACCGACAAGGCCGGCACGGTGGTGCAGCCGACCATGGCGGTTACTGATACGGCCGAGATCGATCTTGGCGGCCGGACCTTGCGGGTTACCGCCCATGGGACTGCCCACAGCAATTGCGACCTCTCGATGCTCGATACGCGGAGCGGCATCCTGTTTCCCGCCGACCTGTTGTTCGTGGGACGCATCCCCTCCCTCGACGGCAGCCTCATCGGTTGGCTGAAGGAGGTCGAGCGTCTTAAAAGCCTGGGTGCCACCCGCGCCGTGCCGGGCCACGGCCCGACTCTCGTCGAACTCTCCCCCGCCATGGCGGACCTGACGCGCTACCTCTCGGCGCTGCGCGACGAGACCCGCAAGGCGATTGCCGCCGATAGGCCGATCGAGAAGGCTGTCCAGGAGGTCGGGACGGCCGAGCGCGGGAACTGGGCGCTCTTCGACACTTATCACGGCCGCAACGTCACCCAGGCCTACAAGGAGCTTGAGTGGGAATGATTGTGCGCTACATATCATTTTGAGGAGTCGCGCCATGAAACATCTTGCCAGAACGCATCTTGCATTGGCCTTCGGGCTGTCATTCTCGGCTCTCGCCGCGATGGGACCTGCCATGGCGCTCGGCGCCTCGGACGACGAGTCCGAGCGGCTCGCCAGGTGGAAGGAGATCCAGGCTACGATCTTCGGCGATCGCAAGCTCGAGGCCACCGACGCCCTCGTGACGATCGACGCTCCGGTGCGCGCCATGGACGCCTCGCTCGTGCCGATCACCCTGGCCATGCCGGAAAAGGACCGGATCGCCGGCTTGCACCTCGTCATCGACGACAACCCGTCGCCCTATGCCGCGAAGTTCACATTCGGGCCGGCGTCAGACCCCGGCGAGATCAAGCTCAGGGTGCGCGTGAACAACTACACCAACGTCCATGCGGTCGCCGAGACCAAGGACGGCCGGCTCTTGGAAGCAGTGAAATTCGTCAAGGCTTCGGGCGGCTGCTCGGCTCCCATGGGGATGAGCGACGAGGAGGCCATGAAGGGCATGGGCGAGATGCGCATGAAGTTCGCCGGCGAGGCGATGTCGGGCAAGCCAGTCGAGGCGACCCTGATGATCCGCCACCCGAATTTCAGCGGCATGCAGATGAACCAGGTCACCCGCGAATATACCCCCGCCCGCTACATCACGAAGATCGAGGTTTCGCGCGGCGCGGCCGGGATCTTCACCCTCGACGGTGACATCTCGATCTCATCGAATCCCGTGATCGGGTTCTCGTTCGTGCCGCAGGGCGGGGAGGCGATCCGCGTGGTCGCGTTCGACAACCAGAACGGTCGCTGGGAACAGAGCTTCACCGCGCCGGCCGCCAGCAACTGACCGTGGCCCATCCGATGATCGGGCGACAGCTGCGAACGATCGCGGCGCTGGCCGCGTCGGTGATCCTGATGGCGGCGGGCCCTGCGGACTCCCCCGTGAACGTGCCGGAGCCGGACGGGCTCTGGACCGGACCGTCGCGAGGCTACACGCCAGCGACGCTACAGGGTGCCAAGGTCGTCGATCTCGACGGCCTCGATGCGCTGATCGCCAGGGACAGGCCCGTCCTCCTCGACGTCGCCCTGGCCGACCAGCGTCCCGGCGGCTTTCCGGCGGACCGGCCCTGGCTGCCGACGCACCGCTCGATCCCCGGCAGCGTCTGGATGCCAAGGGCTGGGAACGCCCCCCTGGATGCGGGGAGCGAAGCATTGTTCCTGAGACGCATCGAAGCCCTGACCGGCAGCGATAAGGGCCGGGCCATCGTGGCGTTCTGCCGTCCCGAATGCTGGGGCAGCTGGAACGCCGGAAAACGCCTCGTCCAACAGGGCTACTCGAACGTCCACTGGTTTCCCGACGGCATCGAGGGCTGGCAGGACCGCCACCCCACCACCGCGATCAGGCCCGATCCCGAATGGGAGGCGAGGACCAAATCCGATGGCCGCGGCGAGCCCCAGCGCTGAGTCCCTACGAGCGGGGACGAGCCTGCGACAAGGCATCAAATATTCAGTATCTTCAACGGCCTCACCCCTCGGCAGGGAGTTGACTTCCGGCCGGGTATGGCGGAATAAAGGCACGCTTTCGACGCAGCGAAGTCTAGGGAGCGAACGCCCGAAAAGGGTGGGTGAGCGCGACGCCATCGCGCTCACCGCATAGGAAGGTCGAGAGCCTTCCTTCGTCCGCCCGATGGCGGTGCGCGTGGCGCATTCCGCAGATGGACCGTGTATAAGCCTGCCCGGAAGGGCCGCTTGCCCGATCTCGCCTCGTGACCGAGGCCGTTGGTCGGGCGCGTCGTGCGGCTCGGTAGAGAACCGGGTGAACCTCCGATGTCGCAGCTTGTCATCTCACGGCGTCTGCGGGCCATCGATCTGGCCAAGTGCAAGGCGGAAGGTCGCAAGATCATCGCGCTGACGGCCTACCACGCCCACACCGCCGGCATCCTCGACGCGCACTGCGACTTCATCCTCGTCGGTGATTCCCTCGGGATGGTCATGCACGGCATGGAAACGACCCTGCCGGTGACCCTGGAGATGATGATCGTCCAGGCTCAAGCGGTGATGCGGGGCACCACGCGCGCGCTGGTCGTGGTCGACATGCCGTTCGGGTCCTACGAGGCGAGCCGGGAACAGGCCTTCATGAATGCCGCCCGCGTGCTCAAGGAAACCGGTGCGGGCGCGATCAAGATGGAGGGCGGTGCGCGCTTCGCCGACACCGTCGCATTCCTCGTCGAACGCGGCGTTCCGGTGATGGGCCATATCGGCCTTACCCCCCAATCCGTGAATACGATGGGCGGGTTCCGGGTACAGGGCCGTGGCGAGGAGGGCGAGCGCCGTCTGATGGAGGACGCCCGCGCCATCAACGATGCCGGTGCCTTCGCGATCGTGCTCGAGGGCATCGTCGAGCCCGTTGCCCGCGCCATCGCGACGAACGCGGCGATCACCACCCCCACCATCGGCATCGGTGCCTCCGTGGAATGCGACGGGCAGATTCTCGTCCTCGAGGATATGCTGGGTCTCAGCGACCGCGCGCCCAAATTCGTCAAGCGCTTCGGAAGCCTGCGCGACCAGATCGAAGAGGCCGTGCGCGGCTACGCCGAGGAGGTCCGAAGCGGACGCTTCCCCGCGGACGAGCACACTTATTAGGCCGCGAGGACCGGCGATCCCGCGCCGCGGGCTCTTGCGCGTTCGGACCGGCCGGAAAGGCGATGCGCTGCCCGTCGAAGCGGTCGTGCGACCCGATCGGTCCGGCGCAGTGCGAGAGCCAGGGAGATCGATCCTTCCGCGAGGTTGCGGCCTGCCTTGGCATGACGCATGCATCTTTGCGCCCGGCCGGCGATGACCGAGAGCCCCGTGGGGCTGCTTGAACGTCGCATTGCAAAACGGGCGAGAGAGTCGAGATGACGAAATACAAACTGGAGTACATTTGGCTCGACGGGTACACCCCTGTCCCCAACCTCCGCGGCAAGACCCAGATCAAGGAGTTCGACGCTTTTCCGACCCTCGATCAGCTTCCGATGTGGGGTTTCGATGGCAGCTCGACCATGCAGGCCGAGGGCGGCAGTTCAGATTGCATGCTCAAGCCGGTTCGCCATTTCCCCGATAGTACGCGCAAGAACGGCGTGCTCGTGATGTGTGAAGTCATGATGCCGGACGGCCAGACTCCGCACCCCTCGAACAAGCGCGCCACCATCCTCGACGACGAGGGCGCCTGGTTCGGTTTCGAGCAGGAATATTTCTTCTACAAGGACGGTCGGCCGCTCGGTTTTCCTGCCTCCGGCTATCCGGCGCCGCAGGGTCCCTACTATTGCGGCGTCGGCTACAAGGAATCCGGCTCGATCGCCCGCAAGATCGTCGAGGAGCATCTCGATCTCTGCCTCGAC
Organism: uncultured Methylobacterium sp.; assembly: GCF_964251405.1. Lineage (GTDB taxonomy): Bacteria > Pseudomonadota > Alphaproteobacteria > Rhizobiales > Beijerinckiaceae > Methylobacterium. The sequence goes on along the minus strand of NZ_CAXUJR010000037.1, from coordinate 8,421 downwards.
GCCGGCATCAACCACGAAGGCATCAATGCCGAAGTGGCCAAGGGCCAATGGGAATTCCAGATCTTCGGCAAGGGCTCCAAGAAAGCCGCCGACGAAATGTGGATGGCCCGCTACCTCCTGCAGCGTCTCTGCGAGAAGTATGAGATCGACATCGAGTATCATTGCAAGCCGCTCGGCGACACCGACTGGAACGGCTCTGGCATGCATGCCAACTTCTCGACCGCTTACCTGCGCGAGACCGGCGGCAAGGCCTATTTCGAGGCGCTGATGGCGGCCTTCGACAAGAACCTCGACGACCACATTGCGGTGTACGGTCCGGACAACCACCTGCGGCTGACGGGCAAGCACGAGACGGCACCGTGGAACAAGTTCAGCTACGGCGTTGCCGACCGCGGCGCCTCGGTGCGCGTGCCCCACAGCTTCCCGAAGAACGATTACCGGGGCTACCTGGAAGATCGCCGCCCGAACTCGCAAGGGGACCCCTACCAGATCGCTTCGCAGATCCTGAAGACGATCGCGTCCGTCCCGACGGGATCGGAAGAACGGGTTTCTGCGGCGGCGTAATCCTTTTCGCAGCAGCACGCGTGTCGGGGCGGCTCTGCGGACGGCATCCATGATCGGCGGGGCGGGGCTGTAACAACTGCCCCGCCCTGATCGTTTTCAGCCAACCGCGGACCGTCGGGACCGCTATCGGCGATGCATCGTTAGCCGCAGGGTGTCTCTCGTGCTGCGATAATCATCGCCCTTCCCAAGCGTTGCCGCCAAAGAAGGCCGATCCTCAGGCAACTTGCCTAATCGTTATGCATCAAATGCCCTGCATGGCGATTGGCCGGGCAGCGGCAAGCTAGCCTGCGAAGATCGACCAGCCGAGGCGCTTCGTCAGCGTCTCCAAGGCGATGCGACCGAGATGAGAGTTCCCGGCCGCGTCGAGCCCGGGTGACCAGACCGCGATCGAGGCTTTTCCCGGAGCGATCGCCAGGATGCCGCCGCCGACACCGCTCTTGCCAGGCAGGCCGACCCGGTAGGCGAACTCTCCCGACCCGTCATAGTGGCCGCAGGTCATCATCACCGCGTTGATCCGCCGTGCCCGTTCCGGCTGGACCACGGAGAGCCCCGTCGACGGGTTGCGGCCGGAATGTGCGAGGAAACGGCCCGCCATCGCGAGCTGCCGACACGACATCGCGATGGCGCAATGGTGGAAGTAGACGCCGAGGGTGAAGTCCACCGGATTGTCGATCACGCCGAAAGATTTCATGTAGTTGGCCAGCGCCATGTTGCGAAAGCCCGTCCGCAGCTCAGAGGCCGCGACCGCCTCGTCGATGACGACGGTGGGGTCCTGCGCCAGGAACTGCATGAAACGCAGGATCTCGCCCAACGCCTCGCGCGGCTGATGCCTCGACAGGATCAGGTCGGTGACGGCGATCGCACCGGCATTGATGAAGGGGTTTCGCGGGATGCCGCGCTCGCGCTCAAGCTGGACGATCGAATTGAACGGGGTGCCGGACGGCTCTCGCCCGACCCGCCGCCAAAGCCGGTCTCCCACCATCCCCAGCGCGAGCGTGAGGGTGAAGACCTTGGAGATGCTTTGGATGGAGAAAGGCGTCTCGCTGTCGCCTCCCGCCGCGACGCGCCCGTCTGCGTCGATCACCACGATCCCGAAAGTGTTGACGTCGATCCGGGCGAGTTCCGGGATGTAGGTCGCGACCTCGCCGCGATCGGGCCTCTCGCGCATCTCGTCGGCGATCTCCCTGACCACCTCTTCAAGGTTCGGTGCGGTACGGCTCATCGAGGCTCGGATGTGACGGAGGGGCTGGACGACGTCGGCCTACGCCGGTCGCGACGATCGGCGACGGGCGAACCGGCTCCTGCAACTTTCGTTCTTGCAACTCTCGTTCGCGGATGAGGCCCAATTGCGGGCTTCGGTCCGGTCGACCGGGGGCACTCGACCGACGCGCGACGCCCACGACCTTCGCACTCACGCCGGGATCACCGTCGGCCGAGGTAAACGTTGCGGCGAACCGGCACTCGAGGCCGCGGGACGGCCGCGCCCTTACCGAGACGGCGGAACCATCCGGTCCTGGAGGTGCTGCCGCGTCAGGCCCGGATCGCGTTCGCCCGCTCGTCGAAGCGGGGGCTCGCGCCGGCCGCATCGCGCAGGGAGGCGACGGTCTCCTGCGAGGCCTGGAAGGCGAGGTCCCGCAGCCGTGCCGCGGTCGGTGCCGGCATCCGCACGAGGACGACGGTGCCGATGCCTTCCTGAGAGCGGATGCGAAGGGTTCCGCCATGGAGCTCGGTCATCGAGCGCGCGATGGCGAGACCGAGGCCCGAGCCCTTGTAGCTGCGGGTCAGGTTGGTCTCGACCTGCTGGAACGGCAGGCCGAGCTTCGACAAGGCGGCCTTCGGGATGCCGATTCCGGTATCGGTGATGAAGATGTTGACGGCCTCTCCCGCCGGCTTGGCCTGCACGATGACGCGCCCGTTGCTCGGCGTGAACTTCACGGCGTTCTGGACGAGGTTGACGAGGATCTGCTGCAGGGCGCGCTCGTCGGCCAGCACGGTGAGGTTCGGCCGGACGCAGACGTCGAGGGAGAGCGACTTGGCGTGAGCCACCTCCGTGACGAGGCCCATCGCGCCCTCCACCGCCTCGGCGACGGACACCTCGCGGACCGCGAGCGTGACCCGCTGCGCTTCGATCCGCGACATGTTGAGGATATCGTCGATGACGGAGAGCAGATAATCGCCGCTGGAACGGATATCGCGGCAGTAATCGGCATAGCGCGGCGAGCCGAGCTTGCCGTAGACCTCGCTCGCCATCAGCTCCGCAAAGCCGATGATCGCATTGAGCGGCGTGCGCAGCTCGTGGCTCATGTTGGCGAGGAACTCGGATTTCGCCTGATTGGCGGTCTCGGCCTGAGCCTTCTGGTCGAGGTAACGCTCGGCGAGGTCGGCAAGCTGCTGGGTCTGCAGCTCGAGGGTCCGGCGCGAGCGCTTGAGGTCGCGCACCGTGGCCATCAACTCGCGCTCGGAGGTCACGAGCTGCTCCTGGTTGAGCTTGAGGTTCGTGATGTCGGTGCCGACCGAGACGTAGCCGCCGTCCTTGGTCCGTCGCTCGCTGATCTGCAGCCAGCGGCCGTCAGTGAGCTCGGCCTCGAAGGTGCGGGCGGTGGCGCAGGCCGATTCGATGTCCCGCAGCTCGCGCCTGACCGGCGGCAGGGCGCCCCGCCCCATGATCTCGTGGTAGCGCCGGCCGGGGGTGGCGTCCTCGGGGCTGAGCGCGTGGAGGTCGCGGAACTTCGAATTGCACAGGACGAGCTTGTTGCTCGTGTCCCAAAGGACGAAGGCCTCGGAGATGGCCTCCACCGCGTCGCGCAGGCGCATGTCGGCGGTGGCGTTCGATTCCGCGAGCTGGCGCTGCTCGGTCACGTCGACGGCGATGCCGACGAGATGGCGGCCGCCATCGGCGGAGTCGGGGACGATCTCGGCACGGGTGCGGAGCCAGACCCAGGCACCGTTCGCGCCGCGGACGCGGAATTCGTGATCGACGGTGGACTGGCTGGCCGCGAGGTGGCGGGCGAGGCTGTAAAGGTCGCCGTCATCCGGGTGGACCAGGGCATTGATGTCGCCGAAGGAGAGGAACTCGCGCTCGCGGGTATAGCCGAGCAGGGCATACATCGAGTCCGACCAGTAGATCCGACCGCGCGGGATGTCCCAGTCCCAGAGGCCGCAGCGGCCGCGGCCCAGTGCCGTGTCCAGCCGCTTCTTGACCTGCTCGCAGATGCGGTCGCTGGCATGGGCGCGGCGTGTCTGGAGGCCGTACGCGAACCCGACCCCGATGATGACGATGGCCGCCGAGGTGAGCAGGGTGGCCTGTGTCTTCGCGCGGCTGCTCCAGGCGGCCGTCACGTGGGACAAGGGCTGGATCACCGCGACGCGGCCGGCACGCAGGGTTCTGACGGCCGCGATGGCGGGCTCGCCGTTGGCCAGGATCAGCGTCACCGCGCCGGCCCGCTCACCGAGGATGCTGAGCGGCTGCGACTCGCCGAGATAGGCGGTCAGCGTGCCGAGCGTCTCCGTCCCGGCCGGATGGGCCGCGACGATCTGATCGTCCGGGGCCACGACGAGGATCTTGCGTCCGGCATGGAGGAGGCTGGCCGGGAGGAGCGCGCGCAGGCGGCTCCCAATCTCGGTCTCGGTCGAATTGCCGGCATCGGCCAGGCCGGCGGCGGTGAGGTGGGCGAAGGCCTCGACATCCGACACGGCCGAGCGGACGGCCTCGTCGCGTTGACCCTGGATGTGCATCATCGCCACGGCGGCCATGCTGATCAGGAACGTCGCCAGCACCGCCGGCACCGCGTAGCGCAGCCACGTTTCCATCCGCACGAAACGGGCATGCACGGACGTGGCGGGCCGATGGATACCTAGGATGGTGTCCGCGCGCGCAGAAGCGGCGAGGGAAGCGGACTCCGCCTCCGGCATAACCAAACCTCGCAACTACGGTGAGTCGTCCGCGGCGCGGTGGTGAGTCACGCTTCGAATCGCTTCAAATAAACATTTCCACAGGGGATTTGTCCACGCCTTTCTCTCCGGAGTTTCGTGCAAGAAAATATGCCATCCTGGGTCCGGCCGAACTCCTCGACGCGAGAATAGCTTTTTCTGTTCAATGGCTTGCTTCGCCGGCCAGGGTTCGTCCGAGGATGTCGGCGACATCCCGGGACAGCGTTCCGGCGTCACGGATCCGTTCGAGAGTCGATTTTGCAACGGTCCTGCGGCCCGCCTCGAGCGCACGCCAGGATCCGAAGGCCGTGAGCAGCCGTGCGGCCAGTTGTGGGTTGCTACCGTCGATAGCAAGCACGGCATCCGCGACGAGATCGTAGCCCCGACCGTCCGGGTGGTTGAACTGCGTCGGGTTGCCGGTGCTGAAACTCCCGATGAGGGCACGCACCCGATTGGGATTGGTCATGGAGAACGCCGGATGTGCCTTCAGGGCCGCGATCCGATCGAGGGTATCGGCGTGCGGGATGGTGGCCTGGATCGCGAACCATTTGTCGAGGACGAGGGGCTCCGAGCGGTAGGTCTCCTCGAAGGCGGACAGGGCGGCCTCGCGAGCGTCGCCTGGGATCAGCGACATGGTCGCGAGGGCGGCGAGCGTGTCGGTCATGGTCGCGGCCCGGCGCAGCTGCTCGGCCGCATGCTCAGCCCCGGCGACGGGATCGCCGAGCGCGAGGAGATCGAGGGCGGTGTTGCGCAGGGCGCGCCTGCCGGCGGCTGCGGCCTCCGCACTGAAAGGGGCTCCGGCGGGCTCGGCCAAGGCCGTGCGAAGGCCGATGAGGCGGGGCGCCAGGTGTCGACCGATCCGGCTGCGCAGGTCCGTGCGGGCGCGATGGATGGCGTCGGGATCGATCCCGGTACCGATCTCGTTGGCGACGTCGCCCTCGCTCGGCAGGTTCGGCACCAGGGCGGCGAAGGCCGGATCGCGCAGGGCCTCGGCATCGAGGAAGGCGCCGAGTGCATCGACGAAGGCCGTCGTGTCCTCCGCGACGTCGATAGCGCGGGTCTGCGAGATCATGAGGTGCAAGGCGATGGTCTGCGACGCCTGCCAGCGATTGAACGCGTCGGCGTCGTGGCGCAGCAACACCAGGTTCTGGGCGGTGGTCGCGAGATGGACGAGCTTCACCGGCGCCGAGAAGCCGCGCAGCAGCGACGGCACCGGCTCCTGCGCGACGTTCTCGAAGATGACGCTGTCGCTTTCGGCCTCCAGGACAAAGACGCCGTCGGTCACGCGGTCGCTATGCGCTTCGGCCAGCACTCCGTCGGGTCCGACGAGGCCCATCGCGATGGGGATCACGAGCGACGGCCCCTTGGGACCCGATAGGCTTTGGCCGAAATCGAGTCGGTAGGTTCGGGCGGCGGCGTCGTAGCGGCCCTTCGCCGTGACGCGGGGCGTGCCGGGGCGATCGTACCAGCGCGCGAAGGCCGAGAGGTCGCGGCCGGTGACCTGCGCGAAACTGTCGAGGAAATCCTCAACCGTGGCGGCTCTGCCGTCGTTGTCCGCGAAGTACCGGTCCATGCCGGCGCGGAACGCGTCGTGGCCGATCAGCGTGCGCAGCATCCTGACGATCTCGGCGCCCTTCTCGTAGACGGTCGCGGTGTAGAAGTTGTTGATCTCCGCATAGGCCCGCGGCCGGACCGGATGCGCGAGCGGACCGGCATCCTCGGGAAATTGGCGCGCCCGCAGGGTCCTGACCTCGCCGATGCGGTGGACGGCGCGCGAGCGCGTGTCCGACGAGAATTCCTGGTCCCGGAAGACCGTCAGCCCTTCCTTGAGGCAGAGCTGGAACCAGTCCCGGCAGGTGACCCGGTTGCCCGACCAGTTGTGGAAATACTCGTGCGCGATGATCGTCTCGATATTAGCGTAGTCGGCATCGGTGGCGGTCTCCGGCGAGGCCAGCACGTACCTGTCGTTGAAGATGTTGAGGCCCTTGTTCTCCATCGCGCCCATGTTGAAGTCCGAGACGGCGACGACGTTGAACACGTCGAGGTCGTAGGCCCGGCCGAAGGCCTCCTCGTCCCAGGCCATCGAGCGCGCGATGGCATCGAGCGCATAGGCGGCGCGGCCGGCCTTGCCGGGCTCGACATAGACGGCGAGCTCGACGTCGCGTCCCTCCATCGTGGTGAAGGGCTGCGCGGCCTTGTCGAGGCGCCCGCCCACCAGTGCGAAGAGGTAGGCGGGCTTCGGGTGCGGATCGTGCCAGACGGCGTAGTGACGCCCGGCCCCGGCCGGGCCGGCTTCCACGGGGTTGCCGTTTCCGAGCAGCACGGGCGCCTCGTCGAGCGCCGCCTCGATGCGGGTGGTGTAGACCGCCATCACGTCGGGCCGGTCGAGGAAATAGGTGATGCGGCGGAAGCCGTCGGCTTCGCATTGGGTGCAGTAGACGCCGCCAGACCGGTAGAGTCCCATCAGCTTGGTGTTGGCGCTCGGATCGACCTGCGTCTCGATGGTCAGGGTGAAGGGCGCCTGCGGTGGGTTCGGGATCGTCAGGCTCGATGCGCCGATATCGTAGGCGTCATGGCCCAGCGGCCTGCCATCGAGGCCGAGCCCGACCAGAACCAGATCCTCCCCGTCGAGCACCAAACTCGCGCCGGGCCGTCCCGCCGGATTCGGCCGCAGGGACAGCGCGGCGACAACCCGGGACTCCGTCGGATGGAGCACGACGTCGAGCGCGACCCGGTCGATCAGGTAGTCGCTGGGGCGGTAATCTTCGAGACGGATCAGGATCGGCATATCGGTGCGCATCGCGGTCTCGGATTCCTTTGGCTGCGTTGCAACTCCTACCCCATCCGGGTCACGCAAGTGAGGCCCGGCACGCCGCCCTCATTCGGCTGGACGCCCTCGACGGGTCGCCGTCTCATCCCCCAATGGGGCGGTTGGACCCATCGGCAACCGGTGGCATGATGCGGGTATGACCGAGACAGAGCCACCGAAGCCGCGACCCGACCCGATCTCAGAGGGTGCGCGCGCCAGGGCGGCCGGCCGGCCCAAGGACGCCTGCCCGTATCCCGCCGCGTCGGCCGAGCGGAAGGCTTGGTTCGAGGGCTATGACGGGATCCCGTCGAAAGACGGTCCGGATCTGCCGATGCCAAACGGGTGATCGCCCGGCGTTGACGGCACTCCCGTGGCGAACCAGATAGCCCCCCATCAGGTAGAGAGATCGAGACCCATGGAATACCTTCACACGATGGTCCGCGTGGCGGATCTCGACAAGGCGCTCGCCTTCTACGTCGACACGTTCGGCCTGCGCGAGACGCGCCGCGTCGAGAACGAGAAGGGACGCTTCACCCTGGTCTTCCTCGCGGCTCCGGGCGATTACGAGACCGCCAAGGAGACGAAGGCGCCGCTGATCGAGCTGACCTACAACTGGGACCCCGAGTCCTACTCGGGCGGCCGCAATTTCGGTCACCTCGCCTATCAGGTCGACGACATCTACGCCTTCTGCCAGGGGCTGAAGGACAAGGGCGTCACCATCAACCGTCCGCCCCGCGACGGCTACATGGCCTTCGTGAAGTCGCCGGACGGCATCTCCATCGAGATCCTGCAGAAGGGCGACGCGAAGGCGCCACAGGAGCCGTGGGCGTCGATGGAGAACACCGGGAGCTGGTAGCCCCGTCGCGCTTGACCTTTCACCGGTGCGCGGCGCACATCCGCCCCGGATCAGTCGGCCGGGCGGCCGCTCCGGCCTCGTGCTGGGGAGGAAAGTCCGGGCTCCATGGAGAGACGGTGCCGGATAACGTCCGGCGGGGGCGACCCCAGGGACAGTGCCACAGAGAGCAGACCACCGCAGGGGACTGCGGCCAGGGTGAAAGGGTGCGGTAAGAGCGCACCGCGGACGCGGCAACGCGGACGGCACGGCAAACCCCACCGGG
>NZ_CAXUJR010000036.1:19505-31822 GCF_964251405.1 uncultured Methylobacterium sp. | reverse complement strand
GCCCAGAGCACCGGTGGGAAACGTTCATGCGTAACAACGAGTTGATTGGCGCGCCCGAAGAGATTCGAACTCCTGACCCCCAGATTCGTAGTCTGGTGCTCTATCCAGCTGAGCTACGGGCGCGCGGTGCGACGGGCGGGCTGTTCGGTGCCGTGCCGGTCGGAGGCGGTGTCTAAGACCTCCGTTTCGGCTTGGCAAGCCTTATCCTGCCGGCGAGCATCATCCTTGAAGAAAGACACCACGTTGGCTGCATCGAGGCGGGAGCCTTGTCGCCGTCGAAGACACGCAGCGGGTGCGCGCCATGGACCTCGGCCGTCTCCTTATCGGACGGCGGCACGGATGACCTCCCTTCCCGCCCGCAGTCCATGACGCGGCAGCCGCGTCGCCTTCGAAACGACGATCGACCCAGTTCGGGATGCCGCGCGTCCCGGCGCGAGGCAGATAGCGAAGGCCGAATAGCCGGATTCTGCCAATCGAACTTTGTATTCGCCGAGTCCCTGACCAAATCGCGTCGAGTCGTGGCGGATTCATCATCTTTCCTGTCCCCGTTCACGCCAATAGACCTTCAACCCCTCGTGGAACGAGTCTTGATCATCACCCCTCCATCCCGGTCGCGACGTCTCGCGACGGGACAAGAAGAAGGGGAGCGGCATGTCCGCAGCAGTTGGAGTCCTGATCATCGACGAGTCCGAAACACTGGACTCGTCCCTCCGCGCCACGCTGGAGCACGAGCCGGCCCTGCACACGGTCGGTGAAGGCGATCTCGGGGCTTGCGCCGGGGAATGCGTCGTCGCTCTCGTGGTCTTGCCCGATACAGGCCTCACATCGACCATTGCGCGGATCGCTTCGCTCAAGCAGCGCCGAGCGGACCTGAAGGTGCTGCTCGCCTTCCAATCCCTCGACGGCGAGGCCCTGCGCGCCCTCCTCGCGGCGGGAACCGACGCTGTCGTGGCCCGGCAGGCGTCCCCGCGCGAGGTCTGCGCCGCACTGCTCGGCTTGATCCAGGTCGGGACCGCCCCGGCCCCCGACATCGCGTCTCGCGGCACCGAGCTCGCCGATGGGCTGACGCCCCGGGAAGCCGAGATCCTGCGCTTCCTCAGCGCTGGATTCAGCAACAAGGAGGTCGCCCGCCGGCTCAGCCTCAGCGTGCGCACCGTCGAGACCCATCGGCTCAACCTGCGCCGCAAGACCCAGACCGGGCGGCTCAAGGACCTCGTCGCCCTGGCGCGCAAGCTCGGGCTTGCGCCGGTGATGGACGCCGAGACCCCGCGCCGCGCCCATGTCGACCCGGTGCTGGGTGGCCTGCGGACGACCCTCGACGCCTCCGCCCATTACTGAGCCGGGAAGCCTTCAGCGTGTGGCCCTGTCCTCGGCCTCCGAGACGGCATTCCTGCGCGCAGGCTTGGACGGCGCGCCGGGCGCAGCCGACGACTGGCGCCTCCCACGTCGCGCCGCGGGAGGCTTGGCGGGACTGCCCGTTCCCGCATCGTCCTTGGACAACCGGGACTGGAGCAGGCCGAGCACTGCGGCTTCCTCGGGCGTCAGGCGGCCGAGATCCTCGCGCAGCTCGTCCTCGACCGCATCCTTGACCTGGAGCAGCAGAGCGCCCTCGACATAGCAGTCGAGCACCTGCGGATGGATGTAGCAGGAGCGACAGACGGTGGGGGTGTTGCCGAGCCGGGCGGCGACCCGCTCGATGGCCGCGCGCAGGTTCGTCTTGGCCTTGGCCTGGCTGTCGAAGGCCTCGAATTCCCGCAACGCGAGGGCCGCCAGCACCGTGCCGGCCCAGGTCCGGAAATCCTTGGCGGTGATCTCCTCGCCGGTGACCTCGCGCAGGTAGGCGTTGACGTCGGCCGAGGTGACGTCGCGGCGCGCGCCGTCCTCGTCGAGATACTGGAACAGCTCCTGGCCCGGCAGGTCCTGGCAGGCCTTGACGATCCGGGCGACGCGCCGGTCCTTGAGCGACAGGTTCCAGGTCTGGCCGCTCTTGCCCCTGAAGCGGAACTTGAGCTCGGCCCCCTCGATCTTCACGTGCGGGTCCTTGAGGGTGGTGAGCCCATAGCTCTTGTTGGTGCGGGCGTAGTCGTCGTTGCCCACCCGGATCAGCGTCGTCTCCAGAAGGTGGACCACGGTGGCCAGCACCTTGTCGCGGGGCAGTCCGCGCAGGGACATGTCACGGTCGACGCGGGCGCGGATGCGCGGCAGTGCATCGGCAAACGCCATGATGCGGCCGAACTTGGTCGCGTCCCGCGCCTGTCGGAAGTCGGGATGATAGCGGTACTGCTTGCGCCCCTTGGCGTCGCGGCCCGTCGCCTGGATGTGGCCGTTGGCGCGGGGGCAGATCCACACGTCGGTATAAGCCGGGGGGATCGCCAGCGAGCGGATGCGCTTGATCACGGCCGGATCGCGGATCGGCGCGCCCTTGGTGTCGCGGTAGCCGAAGCCGGTGCCGCTCCTGCGCCGGGTGAAGCCGGGGCGCGAATCGTCGACGTAGACGAGGCCCGCTTCCGCAGCGGCCTCGCGCGGATCGGCGACGCCGGCCGAGTCGCTCTCGTCGCACTGCCCAGGCATGGCCGGCCTCCCTGTTCCCGTCGTGATCTTCTTCTCTGGCGGGCGTCAACGGAGGCGTCCGGCAGGCTGTTCCTCCGGCTTCCATGCTACACGCCGTCCCATGGATCAGCCCATCATGGATCAACCCATTCCCGCCCCGCCCACACGGCTCGTCTACGTCGTCACCGAGGATTGGTTCTTCGCCTCGCACTTCCTGCCGATGGCCCGCGCGGCGGTCGCGAAGGGGATGATCGTGGCCGTGGTGACGCGAGTGCGGGACCACCGGGCGGTCATCGAGGCCATCGGCGCCCGCGTCGTGCACCTCGAGGCCGAGCGATCGAGCCTGAACCCGATGGCGGCGGGCTATGCGGCGGGGCAGCTCGCCGCGATCCTGAAGGCACTGCAGGCCGACATCGTCCATTGCGTCGCCTTGAGGGGCATCCTCGTCGGCGGCACCGCCGCCGCGATGGCGGGTATCCAGGCCCGGGTCTACGCGCTCACCGGCCTCGGCCTCATCGGCGCCCGACAGGACCGGGCCGGCCGGATGGCGCGCCTGGCGCTGCGCCACCTCATCCGGGGGCCGCTGTCATCGCGAAAAACGCGGTTCCTGTTCGAGAACCCGGCCGACGCCAGGGCGCTCGGCCTCGACCCCGCCGATACCGGTGTCACCATCGTGGGCGGCGCCGGCATCGACCCGGCCGCCTATCCGGTCGCGCCCTTGCCGGCGATGCCGCCGCTGCGCGTCGCGGTCGTCGCCCGTATGTTGTGGTCGAAGGGCATCGACACGGCCGTGGAGGCGGTGCGCCGCGCCCGCGCCGAGGGCGCGGCCGTGGAGCTTTCCCTCTACGGCGCGCCCGATCCGTCGAACCGGCGCGCGATCCCCGAGGCGACCCTGCGCGAGTGGAGCCGTGACGGCATCGCCTGGCACGGGGCGACCACCGACGTCGCAGGCGTCTGGGCCGTCCATCACGTCGGCTGCCTGCCATCGCGCGGCGGCGAGGGCCTGCCGCGGACATTGCTCGAGGCGGCCGCCTGCGGCCGCGCGCTCCTGACCACCGACGTGCCCGGCTGCCATGACCTCGTGCGCGACGGCATCGACGGGCTCGTCGTTCCCCCCGACGATCCGGCGGCCCTGGCGGCCGCCCTGGCGCGGCTCTGCGCCGATCCCGCCCTCGTCGCCGGGATGGGGGGCGCGGCGCGCACCCGGGTCGAGAGCGGCGACTTCACCGAGGCCGCCGTGACGCGGGCGGTCTGCGCGATCTACGGCGAGCTCGGCGCCGCATGATCGCGGCCGACGACGCGCTCGCCTTCATCCGGGCCAACACCCGCCTGTTGCCGGTGCCGCATGCGCCCGAGATCGTGCTGCATGTCGCCGACGAGGCCACCGCCCTCTGGCAGAAGACCGAGGACGAGCTGGCGGAGATCGGCCTGCCGCCGCCGTTCTGGGCGTTCGCCTGGGCGGGCGGCCAGGCGCTGGCCCGCTACGTCCTCGACAACCCCGAGGTCGTAGCCGGGCGCCGGGTCCTCGATTTCGCGTCGGGCTCGGGTTTGGTCGCCATCGCGGCGGCAATGGCGGGGGCCGAGCGCGTGACGGCGAGCGACCTCGACCCTTTCGCGCTGCATGCGATCGGCCTCAACGCCGCGGCCAACGGCGTGGCCGAGCGGATCAAGGCCGTGCAGGCCGACCTCGTCGGGAGCGATCCGGGCGAGGCCGTGGTGCTGGCCGCCGACATCTTCTACGAGCGCGACATCGCCGCCCGGGTGACGGACTGGCTCGGCGGCCTCCACGCGAGAGGCGCCACGGTGCTGCTCGGCGACCCGGGCCGGGCCTACCTCCCGCGCGACCGGCTCACGGCGCTCGCGGCCTACGAGGTGCCGGTGAGCCGGGCGTTGGAGGATGCCGAGATCAAGCGGAGCCAGGTCTGGCGGTTCGAGGGATGAGGCCGCCCGCGGGGTGGCGCCTCTATTCCAGCCGCACCACCACGCTGTCGCTGGCACCCGAGGCATCCATCACCGAGATGCGGGCGAAACCCGCCCCGTCGGGCATCCAGGCCGATTGCCGCCGGGTGCTGTCGGTGACCGGCAGGCTGTTGACCATCCAGGTCAGCGGCAGCGCGCCGCCGAGCGCCTTGAGGGCGAGGGGCGAGGCGGAGCCGGGCTCGGCCAGCCCGAGGTCGATGCGCGCGCCGTCCGGCGGGTAGGCGATGCGCAGGGCCGCTCCCTGGCTGGCGGCAAAGCTCTTGGGGGCGTCCTTCCGGATGTGGCGCAAGGGCGGGGGCAACGCGAGGGTCGTGGCGACCAGCGCCTCGCGGTCGAGCCGCACGGGCTCGGGCTCGCCGCCGTAGCGGGCGAAGGCATCGAACAGGATCGGGGCGGCGACCACGCGCCCGACGAGGCCGGGCACGGCGTTGCCGTCCGGCCGCCCGACCCAGACCGCGATGGTGACCCGCCGATCGAACCCGACCGCCACGGCGTCGCGATAGCCGTAGGAGGTGCCGGTCTTGTAGGCGATGCGATTGGGCAGGGCATTCTCGGGCGGCGGCGCGCCGCGCAGGATGTCGGCGACGTAGGAGGCCGCCACCGGCTCGGCGATGCGGCTGTCGGCTGCCGGGGCCTCGCCGACGCGACGCAGAAGGACCGGAACGTTGCCGCCGCGGGCCAACCCCGAGAACAGGCGGGCGGTGTCGGCGAGCGTGATCCCGAGGCCGCCGAGCGCCACCGGCAGACCGGGAGCGGTGTCGCGGGGCAGCTCGATCCGCGCGCCCGCGGCTCGCAGCCGGGCGACGAAGCGGGCAGCACCCACGACCTCCAGCAGGTCCACGGCCGGCACGTTGAGGGAGAGCTGGAGGGCGCGCCGCGCCGTGACGATGCCCTGATAGCCGAGGTCGAAGTTCTCGGGCGCATAGGAGCCGGCAAAGCGCACCGGCCGGTCCTCGAGCAGGGTCTCGGGATGGGCGGTGCCGCCCTCGAAGGCCAGCGCGTAGATGAAGGGCTTGAGCGCGGATCCCGGCGAGCGGATGGCGCCGGTCATGTCGATGGCGCCCATGCGGGTGGCATCGGTGTAGCCGGGACTGCCGACCTGCGCGACGACGGCGCCCGTGGCGTTGTCGATGGCGAGGATCGCGGCGGAGATTCCAGGACCGACCGCAACGGCCCGTTCGGCCGCCAGAGCCTCCAGGCTCGCCTGCAGCCGCCCGTCGATGGTCAGGCGCAGGACCGGCGCCGTAGGGCCCGCCGCCAGAGCCGCATCGGCCGCGTGGGCGGCCAGCATCGGGAAAGGCTTTCGCAGGGCGGGCACCGGTTCGGCCTTGGCGGCCTCGGCTTCGGCCCGGGTGATCACCCCTTTGGCGGCGACCCGGTCGAGAACGCGGTCCCGCGCAAGCCGGGCACGTTCGGGGGAGCGGTCGGGCCGGCGTGTCTCGGGCGATTGCGGCAGGCTCACGAGGAGGGCTGCCTCCGCGAAGGAGAGGCGGGCCGGCTCGCGGCCGAAATAGCCCAGGCTTGCCGCACGCAGGCCCTCCACCGGGCCCCCGTAGGGGGCGAGCGTGAGGTAGAGGTCGAGCAATCCGGCCTTGCCGAGGCGGCGTTCGAGTTCGATTGCCCGGACCATCTGCCGGAGCTTGGCGCCGAGCGAGCGCTCGGGCCGCGGCTCGACGAGGCGGGCGACCTGCATCGACAGGGTCGAGCCTCCGGACACGATGCGGCCGCTCGACAGCCATTGCCAGGCGGCCCGCAGGGTCGCGGCCGGATCGACGCCGTGGTGGTCGGCAAAGCGCCGGTCCTCGTAGGCGAGGAGCATGGCGATCATGCGCGGATCGACCTCGCCGGCCGTGAGCGGCAGGCGCCAGCGTCCATCGGCGGTGGCGTAGGGGCGCAGGAGCCGCCCGTCCCTGTCGAGGACGATCGTGGAGCGCTGGGTGGATGGGGTGAGGTCGAGGGGCGGGAGGGTGGCGACGACGCGCGAGAAGGCGAGAGCGGGGAGGAGGATCACCGCTACGGCGAGGATGCTTAGTCCCCAAGCGACCGTGCCCGCACGAATCGCGCGTCTCTCCTCCCCCTTGCGGGGAGGAGTTGGAGGTGGGGGTGGCTGGGTGACCCGCTGCGGAGGCCAGCGGAACCACCCCCACCCCCCTACCCCTCCCCGCAAGGGGGAGGGGAGATGCCACGTGCCCACCTCTACTTCGCCGTCACCTCGACCGTGCCGAACGCGGTGCGGCCGAAGCGGTCGGGGCGGTACATGTCCTCGATGACCGCGGCCGGGTGGACGTAAGAGCCCGGCGAGACGACCCGCACCGTGTAGGCCGCGCCGAAGAACGCGGATTGCTCCGGGGTGCGGTCGAAGGCGGCCACGAAGCGGTCGTCGCGGAACTCGGTATGGACGGGCGCCACCTCGCTCTTGGCAAAGCCCAGCCCGGTGAGCGCATCGGCATCGAGGAGCTTCGGGTTGTCGATCTCGAGCCCCGCCGGCAGGCGGTCCACAAGCAGGAGCCGCCCGGCGCTGGCCTTGGCCTCCGTGACCTTGAGGACCACGACGAGCCGGTCGTTCTGGCGCAGGCCCTGAGCGAGGTCGACGGCCGTGCCGTCGAGGCGGTGATAGGTCCGCGCGATCGCGTAGCCGCGCGATTCCGCCGGTTCGGGGGTGATCGGGTTCCCGGTCACGCTGACCGACGTCTGAACCGTGACCCGGCCGTCATTGGTGATCGTCACGGGCTTCGCGTCGAGGGCGGGCGCGCGATAGAGCCGGGTCAGCGCGCCGGATTGCGCGACGTCGTCGACCCGGAAGCTCAGGGCCTCCGCGTCCTTGGCGAGGCCCTGCGCGGCGAGCACCATCCAGGCGTTCTCCTGCGTGCTGGTGGGCCGGCCGGCCGCACGCTCCTGGGTGATGACCGCACCCAGTGGCTGCAGGGCCTGGGCGGTCAGCCCGGTCTCGGCCGCGAGGGTCAGGAGGCCGGCGCCGTCCCGCAGGCGCGATCCGTAATCGGCCCGATAGAGACCGGTATCGCCCGACGCCTTGAGAGCAGAGATCGCCGAATCGAAGGCCTTCACGGCCCTTCCGCGGTCGCCGAGCAAGGCCAAGGCCGCCGCGATCTGGCCGCGTCCGAGCGGCGTGGAGAACGCCTCGAGCTTGGTGTCGGCGAGGTAGCGCAGGTCCCCCATCACCGGGCGGCCGTTGCGTGCGAGCACGTAGGCCGCATAGGCGATGTCCATGCCGCCGTCCTTGACCTCGGTGGTGTTGGCCACCGTGTTGCGCAGCCGGTCGAGGGCGTTGGAGAAGGCGGTCTGCGGCACCGGAAAGCCGCGCTCGCGGGCACGCGTCAGGAAGTCGGTGACGTAGGCGTTGAGCCAGGTGTCGCTCGACCAGTCGGAGGCCCAGAGGCCGAAATCGCCCGAGGCGTTCTGGCGGGCGAGCACGCGGTCGATCGCCTGGCGCACCCGCTCGTCGGCCTTGTCGTCGAGACCGAGCCGGTCGAGGGCCGCGAGGCGATTGACGTAGAGGAGCGGCATCGCGCGGCTCACGGTCTGCTCCGAGCAGCCGTAGGGGTAGCGATCGAGGGCCTGGAGCAGGGCCGGCACGTCCAGCGCCGCCAGTGACGAGGCGGTCACCGAGACCGCGCCGGTGCCGGGCAGGATGTCGGCGAGCAGCGCGTTCGTGAGCTGCAGGCTGGCGCCCGGCTCCAGGGCACGCACGGTCCGGCGCACCAGCGAGCCGGTGCCGGGGCCGATGGCGAGCGAGAAGCTCTGGCCGACGCCGCCGGCGATGCCGGGGCCGGTCAGGTTCACGTCGAGGCGGGTCAGGCCGGGACCGGCCGCGGTGATCGGGATGACCAGCGAGCCCTTGGCGCCGGCCTCCAGCCGCATAATGCGGTGCGTGGCCTCGGCCGAGACCAGCGCCGGGCCGGAGAGGTCGAGGTCGACCGTGTAGTCGCCCGCCTGCCCCTCGACATTGTCGATGGCCACGAAGAAGCGCGAGCGGTCGCCGACATTGAGGAAGCGCGGCAGCGTGCCGGTGAGCACCACGGGATCGCGGATGATCACGTCGGCCTGGGCCGCGCCGACCCTCGACTTGCTCCACGCCGTCACCATGACCCGGCCGGTGCCGTTGAAGGCCGGCAGCGGGAAGGTGACGCTGGCGCGGCCATCGGGTCCGACCGTCACGGGTCCCGAATGGAGCGCCAGCGGCGCCTGGGTCGGGGGCGTGTCGGCGAGTTCGGCACCGCCGCCGTCGCCGCCGGAGCGGATTGCGCCGAGCGTCCCCTGCATGCCGTCGATGAGGTATCCGTAGAGGTCGCGGATCTCCGGACCCAGCGCCTTCTGGCCGAAGAAGTAGCCGACGGGGTTGGGCGCCTCGTAGCGCGTCAGGTTGAGGATGCCGACATCGACGAGCGCCACCGTCACCCGCGCCTCCTCGCCTGGGCCAAGGCCCGCTAGGCGGATCGGCAGGGTGAGGTTCTCGCGCGGCCTCGACTTCGCCGGGGCCTCCACGGTGACGTCGAGCTGGCGCCGGTCGCGGTCCACCGAGAACCAGGCGAGGCCGAGCGCCCGGCCGGGCAGGCGCTTGGCGGCTTGATCGAGAGGGCGGTAGGCGGTGGCGACGAGATAGGCGCCGGAGCCCCATTCGGCCTTCACCGGGATCGTCGCATCGGTGCCCGATGCCGAGACGGGGATGTCGAGCAGGGCATGAACCTTGTCGCTGACCACCGCCAGCGTCGCCGTTCCGCTGAATTTCGGCTGCAGCCGCACCCGCATGGTCTCGCCGGCAGCATAGGCGGCCTTGTCGAGGCGCAGGTCGAGGAGATCGGGCACGTCCGCCGTCTCGCCGCCGCCCCAGCCGACCGTGAAGCTCACGCTCGCGGTTGCCGCGGGCTTGCCGGGAGCCTGCACCTCCAGGCGATAGTTCCCGTAGCTCACCGCCTGGGAGACCCGCGCCGCCTGGTCCGCGGCCAGATCGACGCGTCCGTCGGCGATGCGCCGGGTCGCGGTCACCGGCTCGAAGGCCCAGCGGCCGCCCTCGCGGTACCATTGATAGCTCTTCTCGACCTTGGAGAGCGTCCAGGTCGCACCGGGCTGCGACAGCCGCGTCCCGTCCGGGCTTGCCATCACGACGTCGAAACCGGCGGTGCCGCCCTCGGGAAGATCCCCCGAAAAGGCCTTGCGGATGGCCACGACCGGCCCCTCGGGCAGGACCGGCAGGGTCAGGCTGCGGCTGAGCGCCCGCCCGCCGGGCTCGCCGACCTGAAGGGTGATCTTTGCTTCGAGTGGTCGCGGCGCGGCCAGCGTGGGAACCGGTACGTCGAGGGTGGCCGCGCCCTTGGCATCGGTGGTGGTCCGTGCCTCGATCTCGGTGGAGGAGGCCTCGACCCGCTCGTCGTCGAGGCCGATGGAGAAACCCTCCAGCCCCTTGATGCCGCTGCCCGCCGCAGCCTGGACGAGGATCGTGCCCGAGACGTCGAGCCCGGCGCCCGGCGCGCCGTAGAGGTAGCGCGCGGCGACGGCGATCCGGGCCGGCTCGCCCTTGGTCAGGGCGGGCGCCGCGCTCGACAGGCTCACCTCCAGGCGCTCGGGCACGTAATCCTCGACGAGGAAGGTCGCCTCCCCCACCGCCGGGGCCTTCGGGTCGGTATAGGCGGAGACGCGCCATGTGCCGTGGGCGGCGCCCGGCAACAGGGCGACCGGCAAGGCGCGGCCGCCCAGCCCGGCATCGGCCACCTGCACCCGGCGGTACTCGACGCCGTCGGGGCGCTTGACGACCAGCGTCAGGGGCAGGTTCGCCAGCGCCACGCCCTGCGCGTCGCGAAGGAGGGCCGTGAGGTTCACGGTCTCGCCGGAGCGGTAGACCCCGCGCTCGGGGAAGACGTAGGCCTCGACCGCGCCCGGCGCCGGGCGGCCCTTCACGCCGCGGTCGGTGAGGTCGAAGGCGGATTGGGCGAGGTCGAGGAAGCCGTAATCGCCGCCCGATTCCGCCACGACGAGGCCCGGCGCGATGCCGCCCTCCCCGCGTGCGAGGCCCGGATCGAAGGCGGCGTGGCCCATGGCGTCGGTGCGGGCGGTGGCCAGGACCTCGTTGTTGCGCGCCACCAGCCGGATCTCGGCGCCTGACACCGCAGCGGCCGTCGCGAGGGAGCGGGCGAAGACGTGGACGCCGTCGCGGCCCTTGAACACCGTCAGGCCGAGGTCGGAGACCACGAACCATTGCGTGGCTTTGGCCTCGTAGCCGCCTTCCTCGTCGGCCGCCGGTGCGGTGCCGCTCGCCTGCGCCATCATGATGTAGAGGCCGGGCTCGAGCTTGCCGACCGCCTGGACGACCGGGAAGGCGGTGATCGCCTCCTGGTTCAGCTCGGCCTTGGCAGTGTCGAGGACACCCTTCCAGACGCTGCGCCCCTTCTGCTCGGCGATGGTCTTCGCGGTGGCGCCGTTGAGCTGGCCCAGGAACTCCTCCGAGCGCAGCGACGGCAGCAGGCTGCGGTCGCCGATGCGCAGAACCTCGACGTCGAGCTTGGGCGCATTCACCGAGACCAGCGGCACCCCCGCCTGGCCGGTGCGCGGCAGGACGTAGTTGCGGCCGGTGAAGCGGACCTGGGGCGACCGATCGCGGACATAGACGTCGTAATCGGCGGCTTTCAGCAAGGTCTCGCCGACCCCCGAGGGCAGGCCCTGGCGCAGGACGAAGGCGTAGCGCTCGCTGTGCTTGAGGCCGTCGACGCAGAGCTGCTGGCCATTGGCCGTGACCGCCGCGTTGGCGCTGCCGGAGACCGCGACGAAGGGGGTGAAATCGGTCTTGGCCGCGAGACTCTCCGAGAACGTGAAGCAGACCCGCGGGGCAGCGGCGTCGGAATCGACCTTGTAGTCGAGGATGCGGAAGCCGTGCTCCGCCCGCAGGGCCTCGTAGGTCTCGCGCACCGAGGCCTCGTCGGCGAGCGCCAGGCTGGCGCGGTAGGCTTCCAGCGAGGACCGCCAGTCGGAGGAGCCGGCATGGACCTCGCCGAGCTGGGCCAGCGCCTCGGCCTCCACATCGGCCGAGCGGGCGCGGAGATAGGCCTGATAGGCGGCGGCGCGGGCGTTGGAGCGCAGGCGGCTGCGGGCGGTGTAGTCTCGGTTGTTCTCGTCCTCGGCGAAAGCCGCGGCGGCGCGCGAATAGGCGATCCAGGCGGCCGGGTCGGCAGGCGCCCCGGCGACAGCGGCGGCGAGCGGCTTCAACGCCTCGGCCGGCTTCTCGGCCTCGATCAGCGCCTCGCCCTCGGCCAGCCATTGCGCGGCGGTCTTGGTCGCGCCGGCAGCCTTTGCCTCCGCCTGAAGGGCCGCTTCGAGGCGCACCGCGTCGCTGGCAAGGGTTTCGCGCAGGAAGGTCTTTTGCGGGAGAGCGGGCTTGGCCGCCGCCGGACGGGCCGCCGGCATCGTCGGGGCCTGCGCCCAAGCGGACCCGGACAAGCCCACCATCACCAGTGCGAGAAAGGCGGCACCCCGCCGGAACCCTGTCGATCCCGACATCACTCAACCTCGCAGCGGCGGCGACGGATCCCCTGCCGCGCCGGGCAGGACCCTAGCACTTCGGCAGGCCGCCGCAACGGATCTCGCGAGACGCCGATTTCCGCGAGACGCCAATTTCCGCGAGGCGCCGATTTCCGCGAGGCGCCGATTTCCGCGAGGCGCCAATTCCACGAGGCACCAAGTCAACGGGACCCTGGAATTCCCGGCCGCGCTCTGGCAAACCTTGGCCGGGCGTTCGGGGAACCGTGATCATGGCGTATCGGGTTCGATGGATCGCCGCT
>NZ_CAXUJR010000036.1:10792-19405 GCF_964251405.1 uncultured Methylobacterium sp. | reverse complement strand
GCCGGGCGTTCGGGGAACCGTGATCATGGCGTATCGGGTTCGATGGATCGCCGCTTGCCTCACACTTCTCATCGGAACTGCGGCCGGCGCACAGGCGCCCTCCCCTCCGCCCAAGGCTGTCACGCCGTCCAAGCCTCCGGTCGCGCCCGACCCCGCCTTCGACGCCGCCAGGGCAGCCTACGAGGCCCTGCCGGAGGCCGAGCGCAAGGGGCTGCAGGACGCCCTGGTCTGGACGGGGGACTACAACAGCGTCGTCACCGGCACCTACGGCCGACGCACCCACGACGCGCTCCTGGCCTATGCGGCGCGCACCGGCGCCAGGGATCCGGCCTTTCCCGGCCCGGCGACCAGGGCGGCCCTGCTGGCATCGGGGGAAGCGGCGCGCAAGGCGGCGGCGTTCTCGCTCAGGCGCGACGGGGCGAGCGGCGTCACCCTCGGCGTGCCCGAGCGCCTGCTGCCCAAACGGTCGAGCGTGCCAGGCGGCACCCGCTGGCAGAGCGCCGACGGGGCGATCACCCTCGACACCAAGTCGTTCCCGCCCGGCGAGACCGACCTCGACGCGATCTTCGCCCGCATCACCGCGCCGGCGACGGACCGGAAGGTGACCTACAAGATCAAGCGGCCGGATTTTCTCGTGGTCACGGCGGAGACGACGCAGGGAAAGTCCTACATCCGCTACGCGGCTGGCGCGGAGGGGATACGCGGCTTCACGATCGGCTACGGCAAGGCGGCGTCGGCCGAGGTCGACCGCCTCGTCATCGCCGTCGCCAACAGCTTCACGCCCTTCGATTCGGCCGCGCCGGCAGCGGTGCCCGAGCGTGGGCCGGCGCCTGCCGTGGCCCTGCCGCCGGTGGCGGTCGTTCGCCGGGCGCCGGCCGCGACCGGCTTGGTGGTCGAGCCGGCCCGGGTCCTGACCAGCGCGAGGGCGCTGGACGGCTGTGCGACCCCGTCGATCGGCGGCAAGCCGGCACGGGTCGTCGCGGGCGATCCCGCACGCGGTCTGGCGCTCCTCGACTGGACGCCGCCGGGCAAGGGGTCGGCCGGACCCTCCGCGAGCCTGCGCGTAGCCCCAGCCGCAGAGGCCGAAACCGTCATGGTTCTGGGAGCCGAAGCGGCCGGAGCCGTGGCCGTGGCGCCGGGCGAGGCCACAGGGGAGAGCGTCTACGCCCCGTTGCAGCCAGGGGCGGGCGGCGCGCCGATCCTCGATCGATCCGGGGCTCTGCTCGGGTTGGTGGCGTCGTTTCCAGCATCCCCGCGGCTCGTCGCCGGGGTGATGCCGCCGACGCGCTACACCCTGTTACCGGGCGTGCGTATCGCCGCATTCCTCGCGGAAAACGGCGTCGTGCCCGGACCCGGGGCAGTGAACCCCGGGCCGAACTCGATCGGTGCCGTCACGAGCCGGTTAGGCGGACTCGTCGTCGGCATCGAGTGCAATCGATGAACGATCAGAGGCGGCCGGTCACCAGGAGTACGATCAGGATGATGATCAGGATGCCGCCGAGACCGAAGCTCTGGCCGCGATAGGCGCCGCCGCCGAGGAAGTTGCCGCCGCCGAGCACAGCCAGGATGAGGATGATGAGAAGAATGGTGGTCAGGGTCATGGGGCATGCTCCGTAGCGGTCGAGCTTGAGCGCCCGAGCTTGACCAGTGCAACGTCCCCCAGATCGATTCCGTTCAATGCCTTTTCGCGGGATCTTGGGCTGGCCTTCGCGAAGGGTGCGAAACTCAGGCTCGCCAGTCCGGCAGCGGCTCTTCGCCCGCCATGAGCCAGGTGGGCACCGGCAGGCCGCGCTCCTGCAAGAAAGCCGGGTTGAACAGCTTCGAGGCGTAGCGCGCCGCCCCGTCGCAGAGGATCGTCACGATGGTGTGGCCCGGTCCGAGCAGGCGCGCCAGCCGGATCGCCCCGGCGACGTTGATGCCGGAGGAGCCGCCGAGACTCAGGCCTTCCTCCCGCATCAGCCCGAACACGATGTCGAGGGCCTCCCCGTCGGGGATGCGGAACGAATGGTCGGGCCGGAACCCTTCGAGGTTCTTGGTCACCCGGCCCTGGCCGATGCCTTCGGTGATCGAGGAGCCCTCGGCCTTCAACGTGCCGCTCTCATAGTACGCGTGCAGCGCCGAACCCTCGGGATCGCTGAGTGCGATGCTGACGCCGGGCTTGAGGGCGCGCAGCGCCTCGGCCGTGCCGGCGAGCGTGCCCCCCGTGCCGGCAGCACAGACGAACCCGTCGACCTGTCCCTGCGTCGCCGCGAAGATCTCCGGACCCGTCGTCTCGATATGGGCCTGGCGGTTGGCGAGGTTGTCGAACTGGTCGGCGAAGAAGGCTCCGGCCGGCTCCATGTCGGCGAGTCTCCCGGCAAGGCGCCTCGCGACGTGGACGTAGTTGTCGGGGTTCGAGAACGGCACCGCTGGCACCTCGACGAGCCTCGCGCCGGCGAGCCGCAGCGTCTCCTTCTTCTCGGCCGATTGGGTCTGCGGGATCACGATCACGGTGCGGTAGCCCCGCACCGCGGCGACCAGGGCGAGGCCGATGCCGGTATTGCCGGCCGTTCCCTCGACGATGGTGCCGCCCGGCCGGATCAGCCCACGCCGTTCCGCATCGCGCACGATGAAGAGCGCGGCGCGGTCCTTCACCGAAAGACCGGGATTCATGAACTCGGCCTTGCCCAGGATGGTGCAGCCGGTCGCCTCGGAGGCTCGCGCCAACCGGATCAGCGGCGTGCCGCCGATCGCGGCGAGGACGTCGGGACGGACGGTTGCGGTGGCACTCATGAGGATGACGTCTCAGGTCGGATGGCGCGGGTAGATGATGATCGACAGATAGGTGATCGGCCAGGACACCAGTTTCTCCGGGCCATGGACGCCGCCCGAATCGAACAGCAGCGCATCGCCCGGCGCCAGCGGATAGGTGCGGTCGGCATGGCGGTAGAGCACCTCCCCGCTCAGCATGTACAGGAACTCGATGCCGGCATGGCGAAAGCCCGTATAGGGCTCGGCATCGTCCTGCAGGGTGATGAGATAGGGCTCGACCACGACGTCGCCCCCAAGTGCCGCCCCGAGCAGTTCGTAGAGATGGCCGACCTTGGTGCCGCGCCGCTCGATCATCACCCCCTTTCCCGCCCGCACATGCGAGCAGTCGCGCTTCTCCTCGAAGGCGGCGAACAGCGCGGTGAGCGGCACGTTGAGGGCGCCCGCGATGGCGTTGACGGTGGAGAGCGAGGGCGAGATCTGCCCGTTCTCGATCTTCGAGATCATGCCGAGCGAGACGCCGGCGGCGGCGGCGAGGTCCGAGACCGAGAGATCGCGCTCGCGCCGCAGCGTCCTGATCTGATGGCCGAGCGCGCGCTCCAGGGTCCGCGGCGTTTCCGGCGGGGCGCTGGAGCCGGTGGTGAGGTCGGGCGCGGCGGGGATGCCGGAGGGTTCGTCGAGGGGCATGGGCGCGTAGCTTAGTCCGTGTCGCGGGTGGGGGCCACGGGGACCGTCAGGGGCTCTCCTCCGCCTCGTCCATGGCCTCGTCCATAACCTCGTCCATGAGCGGGTGCAGGTCTCGGACCATGCCCTTGAGGCGGGCGTCGAGGACGTGGGTGTAGATCTGCGTCGTGGCGATGTCGGCGTGCCCGAGCAACTCCTGAACGATGCGCAGGTCGGCGCCGTTCTGGAGAAGGTGGCTGGCGAAGGCGTGTCGCAGCACGTGCGGGCTGACCCGGTCCTCGCGCAGCCCGGCGGCGGCGGCGGCGAGCTTGAGGTCGCGGGCGAAGGCCTGCCGGGTCAGGTGGCCGCTTTCGCTGTCGGCGGGGAACAGCCACGGCCCGTCCCCCGGCAGCCTCGCCAGATGCAGGGTCATGGCATCCCGCGCCATGTCGGTGAGCGGCACCAGCCGCTCGCGGCCACCCTTGCCGCGCACCATCAGGAAGCGGTCGCGCGTGGTGGCGGCGCTGCGCGGCAGGGCGATGAGCTCGGAGACGCGCAGGCCCGTGGCATAGAGGAGCTCGAGCAGGGCGTGCATGCGGATCGCCCGCGCCTGGACGCCACCCTCCCCGGAAGCCGCAGCCTCGCGGGTGACGCCGAGCAGGCGGTCGACCTCGGCCACCGTCAGAACCTTGGGCAGGCCCCTCCCCCGGCGCGGGCCGGCGAGCGCCACGGTCGGATCGCCCGTGGCCAGCCCCTCCGCGTAGAGGAACCGGTGGAAGCCGCGGATGCAGGAGAGGCGCCGGGCCGCCGAGGCGGCGGACAAGCCTCGCGTCTCGAGATCGGCGAGATAGGCCCGTACCGTCGCCGGCTCGACCTCGGCGGCAACGACGCCCTGCCCCGCGAGCACGCCGAGATAGTCGGTCAGGTCCCGGCGATACGCCTCGAGGGTGTTGAGCGCGGCCCCGCGCTCGGCCGCCAGCATCTCCAGGAAAGGCTCGCCGGGCCAAGGTTCCGTCGCGGCGGCCTCCGGAGGTGCCGGGAGCGTCACCGGGGCGGCGGCTGCAGCTTGGAGGCGGGAATCGTCACGCTCATCTCGCGCGGGGTCGGCTCGACGAAGGTCGCGAGAGCGAACATGCCGGCGAAGACCAGCCCGCCGAGGATCGCGAGGGTGGCGAGGAAGCGGAACAGGGTCGGCACGTCGGGCGAACCTCGATCGGGCGGGTGCGGCGGGCGAGCGTGGTATCGCGCTGCGGTGGAAGGGGTTTCTCCCAGAGGGGTGCGGAAGGCAAGGACTTCCGGGACACAGCGGGCGCAGGATGCGGGGGATGTCCCCGCGTGGAGCCCCGCTTCGCCCCCATCCCGAAACGCGATAAGGGTGCCGGCGAGCGGCATCGGCATGGACAGGCCGGCCGCGACACCAGAGAGTGGACCGACGCCGCATCGATGCGAAGCCTTCCGTGATGAGTGAGCCCGAAGCCGATCCGATCGAGCTGCGCCTGCGCCGTGCACTGGGCCGCCGTTCGATCGTGCTCGTCGGCCTCATGGGCGCGGGCAAGAGCACGGTCGGGCGGCGGCTCGCCGGACGGCTCGGCCTGATGTTCAAGGACGCCGACACCGAGATCGAGGCGGCCGCCCATCTCAGCATCCCCGACATCTTCGCGATCTACGGCGAGGCGAGCTTTCGCGAGGGCGAGGAGCGGGTCATCGCCCGGCTCATCCGCGAGGGGCCGCTCGTGCTCGCCACGGGCGGGGGCGCCTTCATGCGCGAGCCCACCCGCGCCCGCATCGCCGAGAACGGCGTGTCGGTCTGGCTCAAGGCCGAGCTCGACGTGCTGATGCGCCGGGTGCGCAAGCGCGGCGGCCGGCCGCTCCTCCAGACCGAGGACCCGGAGGGCACGATGCGCGCCTTGATGGCGGTGCGCCATCCCGTCTACGAGGTCGCCGACGTGGTGGTGCCCTCCCGCGACGTCTCGCACGACCGCGTCGTGCAGGACGTGATGGAGGCGCTCGACGCCCATCTCAATGGCTCCTCGAACCAAGGCGTCGCCGCGCAGTGAGTTCTTCCCTGACCGTTCACGTGCCTCTCGACGCGGGCCGCGACTACGACATCCGCATCGGCCGCGACATTCTCGACACGGCCGGCGCCGCCGTGGCCGGTCTCGGCGCCCGCGCGGCGGTGATCGTCACCGACGAGACCGTGGCCGGCCTCTACGGCGAGCGTCTGCGCGCGAGCCTGGACGCGGCGGGCCTGCGCTCCGGGATCGTGGCGGTGGCGCCGGGCGAAGCCTCGAAGAGCTACGCCACCTACGCGCAGGTCTGCGATGGCCTGCTGGCCCACAAGGTCGAGCGCAACGACGTCGTGGTGGCGCTCGGCGGCGGAGTCGTGGGTGATCTCGCGGGCTTCGCCGCCGCGACCCTGCGCCGGGGCGTGCGCTTCGTGCAGGCGCCGACCACCCTGCTCGCCCAGGTCGATTCCTCGGTGGGCGGCAAGACCGGGATCAACTCCCCCCACGGCAAGAACCTGATCGGCGCCTTCCACCAGCCGCGCCTTGTCATCGCCGACACCGCCACCCTCGACACCCTCTCGGAGCGCGAGATGCGGGCGGGCTACGCGGAAGTCGCGAAGTACGGGCTCATCGCGGATGCGGGCTTCTTCGACTGGTGCGAAGCGAACTGGGCCGGCCTCTTCTCGGGCGGCCCCGAGCGCGACGAGGCGGTGGCGATCTGCTGCCGGGCCAAGGCCGGTGTGGTCGTGCGCGACGAGCGCGAGGACGGCGAGCGCGCCCTGCTCAACCTCGGCCACACCTTCGCCCATGCCCTGGAACGGCTGACGGCTTACGATTCAGCCCGTCTCGTCCATGGCGAGGCCGTCGGGATCGGTTTGTGCCTCGCCTTCCGATTCTCGGCGCGCCTTGGCCTCTGCCCGGGCCAGGAGGCCGGCCGCGTCGCCAACCACCTGGCGCTGGCCGGCCTGCCGACCCGCCTGCAAGCGGTGCCGGGGGGCTGCGGCGATGCGGACGCGATCGTCGAGGCCATGGCCCAGGACAAGAAGGTGCGCGACGGCGCGCTCACCTTCATCCTCGCCCGCGGCATCGGGAAGAGCTTCATCGCGCCGGGGATCGACCGCACCGAGGTGAAGGCCTTCCTCGACGCGGAGTTGCGGGACGGCTGAGCCGCGTCAGGCCGCCCGGATGGTCTGGAGGAACTTGCCCACCTCGGCTCGAAGGGTCTCGGACTGGCGCGAGAGCTCCGAGGCGGACGCCAGGACCTGGGTCGCGGCCGCACCCGTCTCCTCGGCGGCCCCGGCGACGCCGGAGATGGTGGCCGTGACCTCGCCGTGCCGACCGCCGCCTGGGTTACGTTGCGGACGATCTCCTGCGTTGCCGCACCCTGCTCCTCGACCGCCGCCGCGATCGTGGTGGTCATCGCGCTGATCTCGCGGATACGATCGGTGATCCCCGAGATCGCCGACACCGCCTGGCCGGTGGAGCCCTGGATACGGCTGATCTGAGCCGAGATCTCGTCGGTGGCCCGCGCGGTCTGGCTCGCGAGTTCCTTCACCTCCGTCGCGACCACGGCGAAGCCGCGCCCGGCTTCTCCGGCCCTGGCCGCCTCGATGGTGGCGTTGAGCGCGAGGAGGTTCGTCTGCCCGGCGATGTTCGAGATGAGTGCGACGACGTTGCCGATCTGGGCCGCGGCCTCGCTGAGGTCCTTCACCAGCACGCCGGTCTGGGCGGCCTCGTCGACGGCGCGGCGGGCGAGGTCGGCGGACCCACCGATCTGGCGGCCGATCTCGTCGACCGACGAGCCGAGCTCCTCGGCTGCGGCCGACACCATGGTGACGTTGGTGCTGGCCTCCTCGGCGGCGGCGGCGACGGTGGAGGTCTGGCTCGCCGTCTGGCCGGCGGTGTTCGTGAGGGTCCGGGCCGTCGCCTGCAACTGGGTGGCGGCGGACGCGACCGTCTGCAGGATGCCGCCGACGGCGCCCTCGAAGCCGTCCGCCATCGCGAGCCGGGCGGTGCGGCGCTCGATCGATGCGGCGTAATCCGCACTCTGCTTTGCGGACGCCTCGGAGGCGGCCTGCTCGGCCACCTTGTCCTTGATCGCCACCACGGCCCGGCCGACGGCACCGATTTCGTCGCCACGCTTCGAGGCCGCGATCTCCGCGGCGAAATCACCCTGCGCCATGCGCTGCAGGACCGAGACGAGCCCGGCCAGCGGACGCGTGATCCCGGTGACGACCACCAGGAAGGCGATGAGGATGCCGAGCCCGAAGCCGCCGGCGGCCAGGGCCATCGTCGTGGTCCGGGTGGCGTTGGTCTGGTCGGTGAGTTCGCTCGACGCCTTGAGGGTGGCGGCCTGCATCTCATCGGCCATCCGGGTGATCTCGTCCGACAGCAGCTTGAAGACCGGGTCGACCGTCGCGTGGATCACACTCAGCGCCTCCTCATTCTTGTTGAGGGCTGCCAGCGGACGCATCTCCTCCAACCCCGCGAAAATATGGCTGAGCTTGGCATTCACGTCGTCGATCCGGGCCGTGTAGGCCGGAACTAGTGGTCGGATCTGCTGCAGCACCTTCGTGACCACATCGGGGATGGCACGAAGCTCGTCGTCCGCCACCTTGATCAGGGCCGGATCGGACTCCGCGATCGTGCGATAGGCCTGGTACATCGCCACGTTCACGAGGCGGTTGGTCCGTCGCATCTCGATGACGGCGGCGGTGTCCTTCGTGAGAAAGGCCGAATAGGCGTCGTCGATCGCCTTCATTCGGCTCGTGGCGAACCAGACCGTACCGGCGATGACGGCAGCCATCAGTCCGATGATGCCGAGGATCTTGGGAAGAATCTTGATGTGGGACAGCATGACGGCGGCAACCTGGAATGGCGTAATGCCGCCAATGCATCCGAATTTAATTAAGAATCTGTTGTTCGGGCCGTGAACATTTGATGCGGGATTCATACCGGCCCACGCTGATCAGAATCCATGCGCCCAGCTGCGAAATTTGATGGACAGGATGCGCCAGCACTGGTCGGCGAGGGTGTTTCAGTCGTCGCAGCACTGGTCAGTGATGGCGTCGTGGGATGGATAATCCGGTTGCCGAGCCGCTTGTCCGGCAGGAACCACAAGGGGGTCTCGACCGGCCGAGTTCCGGCGAGCGCGCCGGCAGCGGCATCGGGACGACCTCCAGCATGATGGCGAAAG
>NZ_CAXUJR010000036.1:9528-10692 GCF_964251405.1 uncultured Methylobacterium sp. | reverse complement strand
GCCTGCCCGGTCGAATGCCAGGGTGACCTTGCCGTCGAGTTCGCGGGCGAGGCTTTTCTCCAGCATGCGTGAGCCGAAGCCCCTTAGCGACGGAGGCGTCACCTCAGGCCCGCCGCTCTCGCGCCATTCGAACGTCAAGCGAGGCGGGCTGGCGACATTGTCGATGCTCCAGTCGATACGGACGGCGCCCGTCTCGTTCGACAAGGCACCGTACTTCATCGCGTTCGTGGCCAGCTCCTGCAGACCCATGGCCAGCGCGAGGGCGATGCGCGGTGAGATGCGGCGGTCGTGGCCCAGGATGGTGAGACGCCCTTCGCCGTAGCTGCGATAGGGATCCAATGCGCGTTCGACGACCTCTGCCAGTCGTGCGCTCTCCCAGTTCTCCTGCGTCAGCACATCGTGCACCCGCGACAGCGCGAAGAGGCGGCTCTCGACGGCCTCGTGAGCCTGGGCGGTCGAGGTGGCCGTGCGCAGGGTCTGGCTCACCAGGGACTGGACGGTCGAGAGTGTGTTCTTCACCCGGTGGTTCAGCTCGTTGAGAAGGAGTTGCTGGTGCTCCTCGGCCATCTTGCGGCCGGTGATGTCGAGGAGGACGCCGATCACCTGATGGGGCTGGGGGTCCGGTCCCATCAGGAACTCCGCCCGAAGGAGGAGCCAGCGGACGGATTGGTCCGGCCAGACGATGCGATACTCCGTTTCGAAGTACCGCTCGCCTTTCTCCAACGCCGTCGTCGCGATGGCACGAAGACGGTCCCGTTCCCCCGGATAATATCGCGATCGAATTTCGCTCATGCTCGGTCTGGCATCGGGCGCAAAGCCGAGCAGCACATTGAGGTCGGGCGAGGTTTCCGCCGAGTCGGTGGCCACATGATAGAGCCAGACAGCCATGCGGCCGGCGTCGATGGCGAGCCTCAGGCGGCTTTCGCTGGATTCCAGGCGAAGCTCGGCGTTCTTCTTCTCGGTGATGTCGTAGACGACGCCGAAGCCGAGCACGACGCGGCCCATCGCGTTGCGCCGAACTTCACCTCGCCGCGCGATCCAGCGAACCTGCCCGTCGCTCGGACGGGTGATGCGGTACTCGGTATAGGCAAGCGGATTGACGTCCGTAGTCGGCCGCAAGGACGCGATATGCTCGCGATCCACCGGATCGATCAGGGCGATCAG
>NZ_CAXUJR010000036.1:0-9428 GCF_964251405.1 uncultured Methylobacterium sp. | reverse complement strand
GATCCCATTCGAACGTCCCGATCTGCCCGGCTCGCTGCGCGATCTGAAGGCGGTCCTCGCTCGCGGCGAAGGCGGCCTGATGGGCGGCGCTTAAATCGGCTTTCCTGTCGGCATCGGCGAGCAGCCCCCGAAGGACGGCGTTCTCCGCCAGAAGCGCGTCGATCGTCGGTGGGGTCTCGGCGTCTGCCATCATGACGTCGCTGGGTTGCTCATGGGATCCACCGAGGAGGAATGAGGAGCCGAACGCAGGGAGCGCCGGACCGTATGCCACTCCTTCCAGGATCGGGCGAGTGTGACACCGCGAGATCGGGCCGACGCTCGTCCTCGCCCTCCGTGCGACCGGCTCGTTTGCCGCCTTGTGGCGACGGTCGCCGCCATGACAAACCCCGCCGCGGCGAACCGGGCGGGGTCGTGATCGCGAGGTTCAGGTCGGCTGTCCCTCGGTCTCCTCGATCTCGGGACCGTCCTCCTGCGGGATGGAGGGATGCGGCCCCTCCTTCTGATCCTGCGGATCGGGCGGAGGAGCACCGCCAGGCTTGGGATCAGCACCCGGCTGCGGCGTGCCAGCTTGACTCATCGTTTCGCTCCCACATTGTCTTGCAAGGAGCTAAGCCACGGCCATCGGGAGCGTTCCGACTGAGCCGAAATGGCCGGATTTTTTCCGGGGCGGCCGGCATGGTCTCGCGCGGCTTGGCACCACCGGCCCGGGGGCCGGCGGCGAGCGATCCGATCAGGGCCGTGAGCGCCTGGTGCTCGGATCCATCGGCATCCTTCCCGAGGCCGCAGCCTAAGCCTCACGGATCGTCCTGCCACGAAACGAGAGACATCGCCTCAGCCGCCCCTGGCCGACCGGCCCGATAGGCCGTAGCGGCGCCCGCTCCAGGCGGGCCCGTCCCCGCCGTCTCCCGCCACCACCACGAGGCGCTGGACCTCGCCGCGCAGGTAGGCCTGCAGGAAGCGCTGGTAGTCGCGGAACACCACGCAGCCGTTGGAGGCGCCGCTCGGGCCGAGCATGTAGGTATGGGCCAGGAGGCCGACGCGGCCGTGGATCGCCGCCGGGCCGCCCACCGGGTTGAGGCGGATCGCCCGCACCCCGTGGAACGGGGCCTCGCGCTCCCTCAGCTCGTAGGTGCCGGGAGGCGTCGCGCCGCGCATGGTGAGATGCACATGGCGCGGATTGTCCATACTGGGGCCGAGGCCCGAATGGGCTTCAAGCACCTCTCCGTTGGGGAGCGTGACCCGTTGGGCGGTGATGTCGTAGATCGCCGTCCCCGTCGCATTCATCGGCGCGGGGGCGGGAACGAGACGCCGGCGCGGAGAGGTTTCCTCCGCCGTGCCGTCCACGGCGGCGTAACCCAGGGCGGCGGGCGCCGGGGCTTCCCCGAAGATCCGCTCGAACAGGGACGGCTCGTCCCCTCGCGCCGCCCGGAACACGCTCTGGGTCGAGGGCATGATCGGACGGCGGGCCAGCCGCGCGGTGACCGCGACCGGCTCGCGCCGGAATTCCGGCGGCCGTGGCACCGGCAGGGGAATCGGCAAGGGAGCCGAGAGGGCGAGCCGCTCGGGCCGCCTTTGGCTCGCCGCTTCCACGTCGGCGATCCGGACTTCCACCCGGGGAGCCACGACGGCGGCGGGGTGGAACCCCGGCGCGAGGGGCGCGGACAGGGCAAGGCCCGCCCCCCCGCTGCCCAGGGCGGGCGAAGGATCGAGCATCCAGGCATGGTCGGCAGGGACGGTCCGGATCGGCGCTGCCTCGGGCGCGGCCGCGACACTCGCCGAAGGCACCGGTTCCGTCTCACCCCGTCCGGCGAGCCACGCTCCTGCGAGACCCAGGATCCCAACCGAAAGCGTCAGCAGCGCGCGGTTGCGGCGACGGCGGCGGTCGTGCCGGGGGCAGCGGCGCGAGCGAAGCGCGACAAATGTCATCGGGACCCTACTCGATACGCATGTCCCGCTTGGGGGCCCAAAGCCAGCCGAGTGCGCGCGGACGCGCCGCGTGCGCCTGACACGTGATTGGGGGGTCGCCGTCGAGGGAAGGAATGGCCGTCAACGACCGCGAGTAAGCGCCAACTTGGTTAATCTTGCCTGAAGCTGGGCGCGGGTTCCGACGGCAGGCGCCGAGCAATGGGCGACGCCCTGCTGGGTCGCACCACGTCGTTCGTTTTATCGAACACCTCTCGTTCCGACGTCCGTTATTCGACGTCGATCGGCGGCTGTTTTCGCTCTGTGGGGTCGTTTCGCACTATTCTTCTCACAAAGCGCAAGTTGTCCGAACAATCATCTCCACTGTCGTGTTCTTTTAAAAGTACGTTTCATTGACGATTTCGGGGGTGCCGGGCAGAGTCCAGGGACCTTGTCGGCGCAGTGCCGCGATGGCTCCGGCATCCTGCAGACCCTCCGGGCACGGCAGGTTTCGCCCTCCCGGACCATCGCGTTTCCTCGCCAAATCGTTCGATCGGATCGAATCCATGGCGCTCCCCCGTCTCGTCGCGTTCAGCGGAAACACCCACCGACCGTCCAAGACGCGGGCCCTCGTCGAGGCGATC
Source organism: uncultured Methylobacterium sp. (assembly GCF_964251405.1). Lineage (GTDB taxonomy): Bacteria > Pseudomonadota > Alphaproteobacteria > Rhizobiales > Beijerinckiaceae > Methylobacterium. The sequence goes on along the minus strand of NZ_CAXUJR010000036.1, from coordinate 6,882 downwards.
GCCGCCGCGGCGGCCACGCGGGCACCGCTCGACATCCGGCGCTTCGACATCGTCGATGCCGGCCCCGGGCTCGGTTCGGCCTGGGCGCGCGAAGCGCTGTCCCTGCCGGCCCGCCGCGTCGTCGAGGCGATCGAGAATGCCGACGCCCTCATCGTGGGCACGCCGGTCTACAAGGGCGCCTATGCCGGGCTGTTCAAGCATGTGTTCGACCTCGTCGATCCAGGAGCGCTCGCGAACAAGCCGGTGATCCTGGCGGCGACGGGGGGCGGGCCACGCCATGCCCTCGTGGTCGAGCATGCCTTGCGGCCCCTGTTCGGCTTCTTCGGCGCCTTGAGCCTGCCCACCGCGATCTATGCCTGCGACGCCGACTTCCAGGACGGCGTGCTCGCGGACGACGGCGTCCGTCAGCGGATCTCCGCCGCGGCGGGGGAACTGACCGACATCCTCACCGCCGAGCGACGGCCCGTCCTGTCCTTCGACGAGGTCCGCGTCGCCACGGGGCAGGCCCGATGATCACGCGCCGCCTCGTCCTCGCGGCAGCGGCCGCCGCGGCCACGCCGCTGCGCGCGGCCGAAGCCGGAACCGTCCGGATCGGCTACCAGAAGAACGGCATCCTCGTCGTCGCCAAGCAGCAGGGCGTGATCGAAACCCGGCTGAAGGCTCTCGGGATCAACGTGCGCTGGTCCGAGTTCTCCGCCGGGCCGCCGCTCCTCGAGGCGCTCGGCCTCGGCAGCATCGATTTCGGCCAGACCGGCGACGCTCCCCCGGTCTTCGCCCAGGCCGCCGGCGCCAATCTCGTCTATGCCGCCTCACAGCCCGGTGGCGGGTCCGGCTCGGCGATCCTGCTGCCGGCGAGTTCGACGGTCCGGAGCGTGGCGGAGCTGAAGGGCAAGCGGGTCGCCTTCGCCAAGGGATCGAGCGCCCACAACTTCATCGTCGTCGCCCTGGAGAAGGCCGGCCTCGGCTACGGCGACATCGAGCCGGTCTACCTCAGCCCCGCCGACGCGGCCGCCGCGTTCAACCGCGGCGCCGTCGATGCCTGGACCGTCTGGGACCCCTACTACGCCATCGCCGAGCGCGCCCCGACCACCCGCGTGCTGCTGCGGGTCTCGGAGGTGCTGGTCACCAACAACTACTTTCTCGCCAATGCCGATACCGCGCGGCAGCAGCCGGCGATCCTCGCGACGGTGCTCGACGTGCTCGCCGAGGTCGCGTCCTGGTGCGAGGCCAACCGGCCCGAGGTCGCCGCGGCCCTGTCGAAGGTCACCAACGTGCCCCTCGAGGCCTCGCAGCGCGCGGTCGAGCGCATCCGCTTCACCATCGCACCGATGAGCGAGGCGACCATCACCGAGCAGCAGCGCATCGCAGACCGGTTCCACGGCCTCGGCCTCATCGCCAAACCGATCCGCGTCGCGGACGCCGTCTGGACGCCGCCGGCCGACGCCAAGTTCGGAAGGGGCTAGAGCGCCATGGCTTCCACTCGCACGCGGGATCTCGTCTCGCGCCTGACCCCGTGGCTCGTGCCGGCGGCGATCATCCTCGGCTGGCAGGCCGCGGCCTCGGGCGGCCTCGTCTCGACCCGGTTCATGCCGGCGCCCAGCGACGTCGTTGCGGCGGGCTGGCAGGCGAGCCGGACCGGCGAGCTCTGGGCGAACCTCTGGGTCAGCTTCCTGCGCGCCGCGAGCGGCTTCCTCATCGGCGGCAGCATCGGCTTCGGTCTCGGCCTCGCCAACGGCCTGTCCCGGATCTCCGAGAAGCTCACCGACACCACGCTGCAGATGGTGCGCAACATCCCCCACCTGTCGCTGATCCCGCTGGTGATCCTGTGGTTCGGCATCGACGAGGAGGCCAAGCTCTTCCTCGTGGCCATCGGGGTGTTCTTCCCGATCTACGCCAACACGCTGCACGGCATCCGCTCCGTCGACCCGCAACTCGTGGAGATGGGCCGGGTCTACGGGATGTCGCCGCTCACGCTGTTCCGGCGGGTGGTGCTGCCGGGCGCGCTCCCGTCGATCTTCGTGGGCCTGCGCTACGCGCTCGGCATCATGTGGCTGACGCTGATCGTCGCCGAGACGATCTCGGCCTCCTCGGGGCTCGGCTACATGGCGATGCAGGCGCGCGAGTTCATGCTCGTCGACGTCGTGGTGCTGGCGATCGTGATCTACGCCGTTCTCGGCAAGGTCGCCGACACGCTGACGCGGCTCCTCGAGCGCACATTCCTGAGCTGGAACCCCGCCTACCGGAACGTCTGAGTCGGCGACCGACGTTCCTCTTCCAGCCCCCTCACGGACACCCGATCATGATCGCCACCGCCCTGCGTCCTCACGACGAGATCGTCGAACCCAGGCAGGCCGCGCAGCAGACCCGGACACGGCCCCGCCTCGAGGCACCCCGCGGACCATCGGACGGCCTCGCCGTGACCCTGCGCGGCGTCGCCAAGTCCTTCGACGGACACAGCGTCATCGAAGGTCTCGACCTCCACATTCCGGCCGGCCAGTTCGTGGCGGTCGTGGGGCGCTCGGGTTGCGGTAAGAGCACCCTGCTGCGCCTCGTCCTCGGGCTGGAGCGGCCCACCGCCGGGCGCATCGCCGTCGAGGCCGAGGGGCCGCGCCGGCCGACCTCCCGCATCATGTTCCAGGAGCCGCGGCTGCTGCCCTGGGCGCGCGTCCTCGACAACGTCGCCGTCGGCCTCGCCGAGGCCGGAACCAGGGCGGCCCGGGCCGAGCGGGCGCGAGCCGTGCTCGCCGAGGTCGGTCTCACCGAGAAGGCCGGCAATTGGCCCGCCACCCTGTCCGGCGGCCAGCGCCAGCGCGTAGCCCTGGCCCGCGCACTGGTGAGCCGGCCGGGGCTGCTCGCCCTCGACGAACCGCTCGGGGCCCTCGACGCCCTGACCCGCATCGACATGCAGGCGATGATCGAACGGATCTGGCTGAACCAGGGTTTCACCGCGATCCTCGTCACCCACGACGTCGCCGAGGCGGTGGCCATGGCCGACCGCATCCTCGTGGTGGAGGACGGCCGCGTCGCCCTCGACCTCGCCGTCGACGTGCCGCGGCCGCGTCGCCGCGGCGACGCCGACCTTGCGGCGCTGGAAGGCCGCATCCTCGATCACCTGCTGCGCGAGCGTCCGCCGGCCTGACAGGCCGCGAGCGACGCATCCCGGCCCCATCACGGAGACACCGCATGACCGCTGAGACCGACGTTCTCTGGTTCCTGCCGACCCACGGCGACGGCCGCTATCTCGGCGCGCAGGAGGGCGCCCGCGAGGTTTCGCTCGCCTATCTGCGCCAGGTCGCGCAGGCCGCGGACGAGCTCGGCTATTACGGCGTGCTGCTGCCCACGGGGCGATCCTGCGAGGATTCCTGGGTGATCGCCTCCGCGCTGGCCGCCCAGACGAAGCGCCTGCGCTTTCTCGTGGCGGTGCGGCCGGGCCTGCAGGAGCCGTCCGTGGCGGCGCGCATGGCCGCGACCCTCGACCGGATCTCGGACGGGCGCCTCCTCATCAACGTGGTCACCGGAGGCGACCCGGTGGAGCTGCGCGGCGACGGCGTCTTCCTCGACCACGACGAGCGCTACGTCGTCACCGACGAGTTCCTGCACATCTGGCGCGGGCTGATGTCCGGCGAGACCGTCAGCTTCGAGGGCAAGCACCTGAAGGTCGAGGAGGGCCGGGTGATCTTCCCGCCCCGGCAGGCCCCGTACCCACCGCTCTATTTCGGCGGCTCCTCGCCCGCCGGCATCGAGGTCGCCGCCGAGCATTGCGAGGTCTACCTGACCTGGGGCGAGCCCCCGGCCGGCGTCGCCGAGAAGATCGCCCGCGCCAGGGACGCCGCGGCGCGCAAGGGCAAGACATTCTCCTTCGGCATCCGCCTGCACGTCATCGTGCGCGAGACCGAAGGCGAGGCCCGGGCCGCTGCCGAGAACCTGATCTCGCGCCTCGACGACGCCACCATCGCGCGGGCGCAAGCCACCCTGAAGCGTCAGGATTCGGTCGGCCAGAGCCGGATGATGGCGCTGCATGGCGGCGACCGCACCAAGCTCGAAGTTTCGCCCAACCTCTGGGCCGGCGTTGGCCTCGTGCGCGGCGGCGCCGGCACGGCCTTGGTCGGCTCGGCCGATCAGGTCGCCGACCGGATGAAGGAGTACATCGATCTCGGCATCGATCGCTTCATCCTGTCGGGCTACCCGCACCTGGAGGAGGCCTATCGCTTCGCCGAGCTCGTCTTTCCGAAGCTGCCCCTGAAGAGCACCACCGGCGTCCCCCCGAGCCACGCCCGCAACGACGGGCCGTTCGGCGAGGTCATGGCCAACGACATCGTGCCGAGCCGCCGCATCGCGGCGCATTGAGCCACGCCTCTTCCCCGACGATCGACGAGGACCATCCAGGCCATGCCCAGAATTGCCGCGCTTCGTACCCTCTCTATCCGTCACGAAGGGAGGTGGTGGGGGTGGGCCCTCTTCTTCGTTGCCGTGATCGTCCTGTTCGGCACGCTGGTCGCGCGCGCCGACGAAAAGGTCATCCGCGTCGGCTACCAGAAATACGGCACCCTGGTGCTGCTCAAGGGCAAGGGCCTGCTGGAGCGGAAGCTCAAGCCGCTGGGCTACCGCGTGGCCTGGGCCGAGTTCCCGTCGGGGCCGCCGCTCTTGGAGGCGCTCAACGCCGGCGCGATCGATTTCGGATCGGCCGGCGAGGCGCCGCCGATCTTCGCCCAGGCCAACAACCCGAACCTCCTCTACGTCGCCCACGAACCCGCCGCCCCCTTGGGCGAGGCGATCCTGGTGCCCAAGGACAGTCCGATCCGCTCGGTGGCCGAGCTGAGGGGCAGGAAGGTCGCGCTCAACAAGGGCTCGAACGTCCACTACTTCCTGGTCCGGGCGCTGGAACAGGCGGGCGTTCCCTACGAGGCGATCACCCCGACGTTCCTGGCGCCGGCCGACGCGGCGGCCGCCTTCGCCCGCGGGGCGGTGGACGCCTGGGCGATCTGGGACCCCTATCTCGCCTCGGGCCAGTTGGCGACGGGCGGACGCACCCTGATCGACGGCAGCGGCCTCGTCCCGAACCACCAGTTCTACCTCTCGACCCGTGGCTTCGTGGAGGCGAACGGCGCGGTGGTGGACGCCACCCTCGCGGCCATCGGCGAGATCGATGCCTGGGCCAAGGACAACACCGACGCGGTCGCGGCCGAGCTGGCACCCTCCGTCGGCATTCCCGCACCGATCCTCACCGCCGCCCTCAAGCGCCTGACCTACGGCGTGACACCCCTCGGTGCCGGCGTCGTCGCCGACCAGCAGCGGGTGGCCGACACGTTCCACAGGCTCGGCTTGCTGCCCCGGCCGGTCAGCGTCGCGGATGCGGTGCGAAAGCCTGGAAGCTGACACCCCTTTCAACTCCGGTCCCCTCTGCGCTCTCACCCGAAGGAAACGTGATGACATTGAGAACCTGGATTCTGGCCCTTGGTCTTGCACTGGCGGGACCCGCCGCCCTCGCCGCTCCAGGGCCCGCGGAGAGCCCGCTCGTGACGACGGAGTGGCTCGAGAAGAACCTCGACGCTCCCAAGCTGCGGATCGTCGAGGTCTCGGTCGAGCCGGGGCTCTACGAGCGCGGCCACATCCCGAACGCGCAGAACGTCGCCTGGCACACCGACCTCGTCGAGACGGTGACCCGCGACATCGCGAGCCCGGAGAAGTTCCAGGCCCTCGTCCAGCGGCTCGGGATCGACCGGGACACAACGGTCGTCCTCTACGGCGACAACAACAACTGGTTCGCGGCCTGGGGCGCCTGGGTGTTCGCGCAGAACGGCCTCGTCGACAACGTCAAGCTCCTCGATGGCGGGCGCAAGAAGTGGGAGGCCGAGAAGCGCCCCCTCGACACGCGCAGCGTCCAGCTCGCCCCGAGCCGGTTCAACGTAGCGGAGCGCTCGGGCGCGCTGCGCGCCCGGCTCGCCGACGTGCTCGCCGTCGCCAAGGGCGAGCGCGACGCGAGGATCCTCGACATCCGCTCGCCCGACGAGTTCTCGGGCAAGATCGTCGCGCCTCCCGGCGTGCAGGAACTGGCGATCCGCTCGGGCCATATCCCCGGCTCGGCCAACGTGCCCTGGGGCAAGGCGGTCAACCCGGACGGCACGATCAAGCCGGTCGCGGAGCTGCGCGCGCTCTACGCGGCGGCCGGCATCGACGGATCGAAGCCGGTCATCACGACCTGCCGCATCGGCGAGCGCTCGAGCCACACCTGGTTCGTGCTGACCCGCCTGCTCGGCTACGAGGCGAAGAACTACGACGGGTCCTGGACCGAGTACGGCAACACGGTCGGCGTCCCGATCGCGAACCCGGCCGGCACGGTCTGGGGCGGGAAGTGACGGCAGGACCCGCACCCGACATCGCCGCCCATCCGAAGGCCGCCCTCGATCCACGGATCGGGGGCGGTCCCGTAGGGGCCGCATCGGTCGCTCTCGGCACGATCCTGCGCTGGTCGCTCGCGGCCCTCGTCGTGCTCGGCCTCGGGTTCGCATCCGACGCCCTGCTCGCGCAGCCGCGAGGCGCGAACCTGTCGCTCTCCCTGATCCTCGGCGCCCTGTTCGGCTTCGTGCTGCAGCGATCCCGCTTCTGCTTCCTCTGCCACTGGCGCGACTTCCTCGACGCCCGGGACCCGCGCGGGATCCTGGCAATCCTCGCGGCGCTCGCGGTCGGCATCGTCGGCTACACGGTGGTGTACGGGGCCTGGATGCCGGACCCATCCGGGACACGCCTGCCGCCCGGCGCCCATATCGGCCCGGTCAGCCCGATCCTCCTTGCCGCAGGCCTCAGCTTCGGCGCCGGCATGGCGATCTCGGGGAGCTGCATCAGCGCCCATCTCTACCGCCTCGGCGAGGGCTCCCCGACGGC
>NZ_CAXUJR010000035.1:3804-32428 GCF_964251405.1 uncultured Methylobacterium sp. | reverse complement strand
ATCCGTGAAGGTGGCAGAACCGTCGGAGCCGGCGTCGTCGCTGCCATCAACGACTAATCCACGCATACGATCACGTCTGCAGGGAACGACTGAGGGGCGGGTCCTCGCGCCCGCCCCTTCCACGTCCCGCTAAGGTTTCAGGTCATGAACGGTCAGAATATCCGCATCCGCCTCAAGGCGTTCGACCATCGTATCCTCGATGCGTCCACCCGAGAGATCGTCTCGACCGCCAAGCGCACCGGCGCCACCATCCGTGGCCCGATCCCGCTGCCGACGCATATCGAGAAGTTCACTGTCAACCGCTCGCCGCACATCGACAAGAAGTCGCGCGAGCAGTTCGAAATGCGCACGCATAAGCGTGTGCTCGATATCGTCGATCCGACGCCGCAGACCGTGGACGCGCTGATGAAGCTCGACCTCGCCGCCGGCGTGGACGTGGAGATCAAGCTCTAAGTCCCGCTGGGATCTAGAGCTTACCGTTTCATCGCGCGAGGGAGACACCTATGCGCTCAGGCGTCATTGCACAGAAGGTCGGGATGACCCGCGTCTTTACGGATGCAGGCGAACATATCCCCGTGACCGTACTCAAGATCGATCAATGCCAGGTGGTCGCCCACCGCACCGTCGAGAAGAACGGATACGTCGCCCTTCAGGTCGGCGTCGGCAAAGCCAAGGTGAAGAACGTGTCGATGGCCGAGCGCGGCCGCTTCGCGATCGCCAAGGTCGAGCCGAAGCAGAAGCTCGCCGAATTCCGTGTCAGCGAAGATGCGCTGATCCCGGTCGGTGCCGAGATCACGGCCGACCACTTCATCGCCGGACAGTTCGTCGACGTGACGGGCACGTCGACCGGCAAGGGCTTCGCCGGCGGCATGAAGCGCTGGAATTTCGGCGGTCTGCGGGCGACGCACGGCGTGTCGGTCTCGCACCGCTCCATCGGTTCGACCGGCGGTCGTCAGGATCCCGGTAAGACCTTCAAGAACAAGAAGATGCCCGGTCACATGGGCGTCGATCGGGTCACGACGCAGAATCTGCGCGTGGTTCACACCGACCCCGAGCGTGGTCTGATCCTGGTCGAAGGCGCCGTCCCCGGCGTTGCAGGCGGCTGGATCCAGATCCGCGATGCGGTGAAGCGCAAGCTCCCCGCCGACGTTCCGCAGCCTGGCAAGTTCCGCGAGCAGGGTGCTGCCGCACCTGCGACCGAAGCCCCGGCTCCCGAGGCTCCCGCTTCCGAGGAGAATGCGTGATGAAGCTCGATATCACCACGCTTGACGGTACCGGAGCCGGTACGGTCGAGCTCGACGAGGCCATCTTCGGTCTGGAGCCCCGCGCCGACCTGCTCCAGCGCATGGTCCGCTGGCAGCTCGCCAAGCGCCAGGCCGGCACCCATGCGGTCAAGAACCGCTCGGATGTGAACCGGACCCGCAAGAAGCTGTACAAGCAAAAGGGTACGGGTAACGCCCGTCACGGCGCCGCATCCGCTCCGCAGTTCCGCGGTGGTGGACGCGCCTTCGGCCCGGTCGTGCGCAGCCATGCCCACGACCTTCCCAAGAAGGTCCGCGCCTTGGCGCTCAAGCATGCGCTCTCGTCCAAGGTGAAGGACGCGACGCTCATCATCGTCGACGACATCACGCTGGCCGAGGGCAAGACCAAAGGCCTCGTGGAGCGCTTCGGCAAGATGGGTCTGTCGAGCGCGCTGTTCATCAGCGGGCCCGAGGTCGACGTGAACTTCGGTCGCGCCGCCCGCAACATCCCGATGATCGATGTGCTGCCGGTCCAGGGCATCAACGTCTACGACATCCTGCGCCGCGACAAGCTCGTGCTGACGCGCGCCGCCGTCGATGCGCTGGAGGCGCGTTTCAAATGAGTGCCGATCCGCGCCACTACGACATCATCGTCTCCCCCGTGATCACGGAGAAGGCGACGAACCTCACCGAGCAGAACAAGGTCGTCTTCCGGGTTGCCCCGAAGGCCACCAAGCCGCAGATCAAGGAAGCGGTCGAGAAGCTGTTCGACGTCAAGGTCACGGGCGTGAACACGCTCGTCACCAAGGGCAAGAAGAAGATCTTCCGCGGTCTCCGCGGACAGCGTTCGGACGTGAAGAAAGCGATCGTGACCCTCGCCGAGGGTGAAACGATCGACGTCACGACCGGCCTCTGAGACAGTCGGGTTAAGGATTACCACCGATGGCCTTGAAGACATTCAAACCGGTCACGCCGAGCCTTCGCCAGCTCGTGCTCGTCGACCGCCGTGAGCTCTACAAGGGCAAGCCGGTCAAGAAGCTCACCGAGGGCAAATCGTCGTCCGGCGGCCGCAACAACCTCGGTCGCATCACGGTGCGGTTCCGCGGTGGCGGCCACAAGCGGACGCTGCGCAACGTCGACTTCAAGCGTCGCGACCAGCTCGGCGTGACGGCGACGGTCGAGCGGATCGAGTACGATCCCAACCGCACCGCCTTCATCGCCCTGATCAATTATCCGGACGGCGTGCAGAGCTACATCATCGCTCCGCAGCGCCTCACCCCGGGCGACAAGGTCGTGGCGGCCGAACAGGTCGACATCAAGCCTGGCAATACCGGTCCGGTGGGCAACATGCCGGTCGGCACGATCATCCACAATGTGGAGCTCAAGATCGGCAAGGGCGGCGCCATCGCACGGTCGGCGGGCAACTACGCCCAGATCGTCGGTCGCGATCAGGGCTACGTGACGCTCCGCCTGAACTCGGGCGAACAGCGCCTGGTTCACGGCCATTGCTTCGCCACGGTCGGCGCGGTCTCCAATCCCGATCACATGAACATCTCGCTGGGCAAGGCGGGCCGCAATCGGTGGCTGGGCAAGCGCCCGCACAACCGCGGCGTCTCGATGAACCCGGTCGATCACCCGCACGGCGGCGGTGAGGGACGTACCTCGGGCGGCCGCAATCCGGTCACTCCCTGGGGCGTGCCCACGAAGGGTAAGAAGACCCGGTCCAACAAGCGGACCGACGTCTTCATCCTGTCCAGCCGTCACAACCGCAAGAAGTAACCATCATGGCACGCTCGCTCTGGAAGGGGCCGTTCATCGACGGCTACCTCCTCAAGAAGGCTGAGACCGCTCGCGGATCCAGCCGCAACGAAGTCATCAAGATCTGGAGCCGTCGCTCCACGATCCTGCCGCAGTTCGTCGGGCTCACCTTCGGTGTGCACAACGGGCAGAAGCATATCCCGGTCTACGTGTCCGAGGAGATGGTCGGTCACAAGTTCGGCGAGTTCTCGCCGACCCGGACCTTCCATGGCCACGCGGCCGACAAGAAGGCGAAGAGGCGCTGAGATGGGCAAGCAAGCCACCCCCCGCGCGCTGCCGGATAACGAGGCTAAGGCCGTTGCGCGCATGCTGCGCGTGAGTCCTCAGAAGCTCAATCTCGTTGCGCAGCTCATCCGCGGCAAGAAGGTCGAGTCGGCGCTCGCCGATCTCGAATTCTCCAGGAAGCGCATCGCCCGCGAGGTCAAGAAGTGCCTTGAGAGCGCCATCGCCAATGCCGAGAACAACCACGACCTCGACGTCGACGATCTCGTCGTGTCCCAGGCCTTCGTCGGCAAGGCCCTCGTGCTCAAGCGCTTCCATGCCCGCGCCCGCGGTCGTGGCGCCCGCATCCTGAAGCCCTTCGCGAACCTCACCATCGTGGTGCGCGAAGTCCCAACCGCCGAAGCGGCGTGAGGAGGACCTGATGGGCCAGAAAATCAATCCGATCGGTCTGCGGCTCGGCATCAACCGGACCTGGGACTCGCGCTGGTTCGCCCAGAAGGGCGAGTACGCCAAGCTGATGCACGAGGATGTCGCGATCCGCGCGTCCCTGATGAAGCAGTTGAAGCAGGCCGCCGTCTCGAAGATCGTGATCGAGCGTCCGCACCGGAAGTGCCGCGTTACCATCCACTCGGGTCGTCCGGGCGTGGTGATCGGCAAGAAGGGCGCGGACATCGAGAAGCTGCGTAAGCTCGTCGGCACCATGACGAAGGCCGACGTGACGATCAACATCGTCGAGGTGCGCAAGCCCGAGATCGATGCGACCCTGGTGGCCGATTCGATCGCCCAGCAGCTGGAGCGCCGCGTCGCGTTCCGTCGCGCCATGAAGCGCGCCGTCCAGTCGGCCATGCGCCTCGGCGCCGAGGGTATCCGGATCAACTGCTCCGGTCGTCTCGGCGGTGCCGAGATCGCGCGTCAGGAATGGTACCGCGAGGGTCGCGTGCCGCTCCATACGCTGCGCGCCGACGTCGATTACGGTGTCGCCACAGCCTTCACGACCTACGGGACGTGCGGAATCAAGGTCTGGGTGTTCAAGGGCGAGATCCTCGAGCACGACCCGATGGCCCAGGACAAGCGTGCTCAGGAAGAGGGTGGCCGTTCGGGCGGACGCCGTGAGCGCGATGGCGAAGGCGGCCGCGGCCGTCGCGATCACGCCTGATCGCACGCCAGCCCCAAGGAAGGTGTTGAGAGGCTGCCATGTTGCAACCCAAGAAGACCCGATTTCGCAAGCAGTTTAAAGGCCGCATCCACGGTGCGGCCAAGGGCGGCTTCGAACTCAACTTCGGTAGCTTCGGCCTGAAGGCCGTGGAGCCGGAGCGGATCACCGCTCGCCAGATCGAGGCGGCTCGCCGTGCGATCACCCGCGAGATGAAGCGCCAGGGCCGTGTCTGGATCCGGATCTTCCCGGATGTCCCGGTCACCGCCAAGCCCACCGAAGTCCGCATGGGCTCCGGCAAGGGCGCGCCGGAGTTCTGGGCTGCCCGCGTGCATCCCGGTCGTATCATGTTCGAAGTCGACGGCGTGGCCGAGGACATCGCCAAGGAGGCTCTTCGCCTCGGTGCGGCGAAGCTCCCGATCCGCACGCGCGTCGTCCAGCGCATCGCTGATTGAGGGAGGGGATCATGAAGTCATCGCAGAGACAGTCGGATCTGGCCGCCCTGTCGCCAGACCAACTGAACGACGAGCTGCTGAACCTGAAGAAGGAGCAGTTTAACCTGCGCTTCCAGGGCGCCACCGGCCAGCTCGAGAACGTCGCGCGTGTCCGTGAGGTCCGTCGCGATATCGCCCGCGTTCGCACGCTTCAGCGTCAGAAGACGCTTAGCTCGGCGCAGGCCTGAGGAGTCAACCATGCCGAAGCGCGTATTGCAGGGTGTCGTCGTCAGCGACAAGGGCCAGAAGACGATCGTCGTGAAGGTGGAGCGGCGCTTCACCCACCCGGTGATGAAGAAGACCGTCCGTCGTTCGAAGAACTACCACGCCCACGACGAGACCAACGTCGCCAAGGTCGGCCAGACCGTGTCGATCGAGGAGTGCCGTCCGTTCTCGAAGACCAAGACCTGGAAGCTCGTCGAGGCGGCTTCCGCTTCGGCGCCGGCGGAAGCTCCCGCCGCCTGAGGGGTTGCACCGATCGTCGGTTCCGTGTAGGCGACCGATCTTCGCAAATGTTTTCGTGGCGACGGATTCGTCTCCACTGGCGGCGGTGACCGCGCCGGCGCTTCAAAGCGCCGATAGCGCGGTCTGACTAATGGACGGGGACATCAGATCCCCATCAGGCGTCGTCCGCCGGACAATACCGTCCGTGTGCGGAAACCCGCCTGAAACAAGGAAAGGTCACTCTTGTGATCCAGATGCAGACGAATCTGGACGTCGCCGACAATTCTGGTGCGCGTCGCGTGATGTGCATCAAGGTTCTCGGCGGGTCGAAGCGCAAATATGCCGGCGTCGGCGACATCATCGTCGTGTCGGTCAAGGAAGCGATTCCGCGCGGCCGTGTGAAGAAGGGCGACGTCATGAAGGCGGTCGTCGTGCGCACCGCCAAGGAAGTGAAGCGTGCCGATGGATCGGTCATCCGCTTCGACAAGAACGCCGCCGTTCTGATCAACAATCAGAAGGAGCCGATCGGCACCCGTATCTTCGGACCGGTCCCCCGCGAACTTCGCGGCCGCAACCACATGAAGATCATCTCGCTCGCGCCGGAGGTGCTGTGATGGCTGCCAAGGTCAAGAAGGGCGACAAGGTCATCGTTCTCACCGGCCGCGACAAGGGTCGCTCCGGTGAGGTGGTGCAGGTGATGCCCAAGGACGACAAGGCGCTGGTACGGGGGATCAACCTCGTCAAGAAGCACCAGAAGCAGACGCAGAACCAGGAAGGCGGCATCATCTCGAAAGAGGCCGCCATTCATCTCTCCAATCTCGCGATCGCCGACCCCAAGGATGGGCAGCCGACGCGGGTTGGTTTCCGCATTCTCGACGACGGCCGCAAGGTCCGGTTCGCCAAGCGCTCGGGGGATCTGATCGATGGCTGAGAAGAACGCTGACAACTACGTCCCGCGCCTGCGCAAGCATTATGACGAAGTCATTCGTCAGAAGCTGATCGAGGAGTTCGGCTACAAGAACCCTATGCAGGTTCCGACGATCGAGAAGATCGTCATCAACATGGGCGTCGGTGAGTCGACGGCGGATTCGAAGAAGGCCACCGTCGCTGCCGGCGACCTGGCCCTCATCGCCGGCCAGAAGCCCGTGATCACCAAGGCCCGCAAGGCCATCGCGACCTTCAAGGTCCGTGAAGGGATGCCGATCGGCTGCAAGGTAACCCTGCGCAAGGCGCGGATGTATGAGTTCATGGACCGGCTCGTCACGATCGCGCTCCCGCGCGTCCGCGACTTCCGCGGCCTGAACCCGCGCTCCTTCGACGGACGCGGCAACTACGCGCTCGGCCTCAAGGAGCACCTCGTGTTCCCGGAGATCTCCTACGACAAGGCCGAGGCGACCTGGGGCATGGACATCGTGATCCAGACAACGGCCCAGACCGACGCGGAGGCGCGCGCGCTCCTCACGCAGTTCCGATTCCCGTTCCGGCAGTAAGAACCCTAGCGGTCCTTATACGCGGACACCGGAGACAGACATGGCAAAGAAAAGCTCGATCGAGAAGAACAACCACCGCAAGGCCCTGGTGAAGCTTTACGCCGGCAAGCGTAAGGCCCTTCTGGCCACGGCCAACAACGAGGCCCTCGAGATGGAGGAGCGCTTCGAGGCGCGCCTCAAGCTCGCGGAGCTTCCGCGGAACTCGTCGCCGAACCGCGTTCGCAACCGTTGCGGCATGACCGGCCGCCCGCGCGCCTTCTATCGCAAGATGGGCGTCTCGCGCATCGCGCTTCGCGAACTCGGCAACCAGGGTCTGATCCCCGGTCTCGTCAAGTCGAGCTGGTAAGGAGCACGCACCATGGTCAACGATCCCGTGGGCGATATGCTCACCCGTATCCGCAACGGTCAGCAGCGTCGGCGCAACGTCGTCCAGACGCCCGGTTCCCGCCTGCGTGCCAGCGTCCTCGACGTTCTGAAGTCCGAGGGCTACATCCGTGACTACGCCACCACCGATTACGGAAATGGCCGCACGGAATTCGCGATCGAGTTGAAGTACTACGACGGCCAGCCCGTCATCCGCTCGATCCAGCGCGTCTCGAAGCCTGGCCGCCGCGTCTACTCGTCGGTCGGTGAACTGCCCCGCGTCGCCGACGGTCTCGGCGTTACCATCGTGTCCACCCCGCAGGGCGTTATGGCCGACCACGAGGCGCGCGAGCGCAACGTCGGCGGCGAAGTGCTCTGCAAGGTGTTCTGATCTCGGACGAAGGAGGAAAGGCCATGTCTCGCGTAGGCAAGAAGCCCGTTCCCGTCCCGTCCGGTGTGACGGCGACGGTGACCGGTCAGACGGTTAAGATGAAGGGCCAGAAGGGCGAACTCCAGTTCGTCGTTCCGAACCTCGTGAATGTGTCGTTCGAGGACGGCGCGGTATCGGTTCAGCCGAAGGACCAGTCGAAGCAGGCTCGGTCGCTCTGGGGCACGTCCCGGGCTCAGGTGGCGAACCTGGTCGAAGGCGTATCGAAGGGCTTCGAAAAGAAGCTCGAGATCACGGGCGTCGGCTATCGTGCCGCCATGGCCGGCAAAGCGCTCAAGCTGTCGCTCGGCTACAGCCACGACATCGAGTACGAGATTCCCGCGGGGATCACGATCACGGTGCCGAAGCCGACCGAGATCAACATCGTCGGCATCGACCGGCAGGTTGTCGGTCAGGTCGCCGCCGAGATCCGCGACTATCGCGGTCCCGAGCCTTACAAGGGCAAGGGCGTGAAGTACGCGGGCGAGTTCATCTTCCGCAAGGAAGGCAAGAAGAAGTAGGGGCCGGCGATCATGTCACGCAAAATCGATGCACTCGACCGCCGCAAGGCGCGTGTGCGCCGCGCGCTGCGGGCCGCGGCCAAGGGACGTCCGAGACTCTCGGTGTTCCGCTCCTCGAAGCAGATCTACGTTCAGGTGATCGACGACGCCGAGGGCAGGACCCTCGCCGCCGCATCCAGCATCGACAAGGATCTGCGCACCGGCCTCAAGACCGGTTCGGACGTTGCGGCAGCCCAGGCCGTCGGCAAGCTCGTTGCAGAGCGTGCCAAGGCCGCGGGCGTCACCCAGGTGATCTTCGATCGCTCGGGCTACCTCTATCACGGCCGCGTCAAGGCGCTGGCCGAGGCTGCCCGCGAGGGCGGTCTGGAATTCTAAAGACCGGCGGGGAGGGGACGGTCTCGGCCGTCCCCCTGTCCATGACGACTCAAGCGAGCGGGCCCGCCGCCCGCGCCAGTGAGATGGAATCGAGAAACGATGGCACGTGAACGGGAAGGCGGGGGCCGCGGCCGCCGCGACGAGCGCGAGGAGCGCGACAGCGAGTTCGTGGACAAGCTCGTCCACATCAACCGCGTCGCCAAGGTGGTGAAGGGTGGGCGTCGCTTCGGCTTCGCGGCCCTCGTCGTCGTCGGCGACCAGAAGGGCCGCGTCGGCTTCGGCCACGGCAAGGCGCGCGAAGTGCCTGAGGCGATCCGCAAGGCGACCGAAGCCGCCAAGCGCGGCCTCGTCCGCGTCGCGCTCCGCGAGGGCCGCACGTTGCATCACGATGTTCAGGGCCGTCACGGCGCCGGCAAGGTGATCCTTCGTGCCGCTCCCCAGGGGACCGGCATCATCGCCGGCGGCCCGATGCGCGCCGTCTTCGAGACGCTGGGCATGCAGGACGTGGTGGCGAAGTCGCTCGGCTCGTCGAACCCCTACAACCTCGTGCGCGCCACCTTCGATGCGCTCAAGAACGAGGACAGCCCCCGGGCTGTCGCCGCTCGCCGTGGCCTCAAGGTCTCGGCGCTGCAGGCACGTCGTCGCGATGCGGATGCATCCGACCTCTCCGAAGCCGCAGTGGCGTAAGGGGAGGCTCAGATGGCACAGAAGACTGTCCGTATCGAGCAGATCGGTTCGCCGATCCGCCGCGAGGGCGACCAGCGCGCGACGCTGATCGGCCTCAAGCTCAACAAGCTGCACCGGGTGTCCACGCTGGAGGATACTCCTTCCGTGCGCGGCATGATCCGCAAGGTTCAGCACCTCGTGCGCGTCCTCGGCGACGCGGCCTGAGGGAGGGCATCATGAAGCTGAACGAAATTCGCGACAACGACGGCGCAACCAAGAACCGGATGCGCGTCGGCCGGGGCATCGGCTCCGGCAAAGGCAAGACCGCCGGACGCGGCGTGAAGGGCCAGAAGGCCCGGACGGGCGTATCCATCAAGGGCTTCGAGGGCGGTCAGATGCCGCTGCATCGGCGCCTGCCCAAGCGCGGCTTCAACAACATCCATGCGGCCGATCTGAACGAGGTCAATGTCGGCCGCATTCAGCAGGCGGTGGATGCGGGCCGCATCGACGCTTCGGCGCCGGTGGACATGAGCGCACTCGTGGCGGCCGGCATCTGTGCCCGTGACCGCGACGGGGTGAAGCTGCTCGGTGTCGGCGAGTTGACCACCAAGCTCGCCTTCACGGTCACCCGCGCTTCGAAATCCGCCATCGCGGCGGTCGAGAAGGCCGGCGGCTCCGTGACCGTCGAGTTCGCGGACGGCGTCTCCGCCCGTGGCAAGCCCGCCGACGCCGCGGTTGCGTAGAGCGACTGCGGACTTTAAGTCGAAGATCCGAGCGGCGGCCCGTGCGACCTGCGCGTGGCCGCCGTTTCGCTTTGTGATGGGTGCGACAGGCACCCGGGCACTTGGTTTTTAGGAACCGGTAACATGGCCTCAGCCGCCGAGCAGCTTGCCGCGAACCTCAATTTCGGGGCGATCGCCAAGGCCGACGAACTCAAGAAGCGCATCTGGTTCACGCTGGGTGCGCTCGTGGTGTTCCGGCTGGGAACCTACATCCCGATTCCGGGAATCAATCCGGAGCAGTTCGCCAGGAACTTCCAGAGCCAAGCCGGTGGCGTGCTCGGGCTGTTCAACATGTTCTCCGGCGGTGCCGTCGAGCGCATGGCGATCTTCGCGCTCAACATCATGCCCTACATCTCGGCCTCCATCATCATTCAGCTCCTAACCTCAGTGATCCCAACGCTGGAGACGCTGAAGAAGGAGGGCGAGTCGGGCCGCAAGGTCATCAATCAGTACACGCGATATCTCACCGTGCTGCTGGCCCTCGTTCAGTCCTGGGGCATCGCCTTCGGCCTGCAGGGATCGAGTGCCGCCACCGAGCCCGGACCGTTCTTTATCCTCTCCACCGTCATCACCCTGACGGGCGGCACGCTGTTCCTCATGTGGATCGGCGAGCAGATCACCTCGCGCGGCATCGGCAACGGCTCGTCGCTGATCATCTTCGCCGGCATCGTCGCCCATCTGCCCACCGCCATCATCGGTGCGCTGGAGCTCAGCCGAACCGGCGCGCTCTCGACCGCCGTCATTCTCGGTGTCGGCGTCGCCGCCGCGGCCCTCGTCTACTTCATCGTGTTCATGGAGCGGGCCCAGCGCCGGCTGCTGATCAACTACCCCAAGCGGCAGGTCGGCAATAAGATGTACGAGGGCCAGACCTCGTTCCTGCCGCTCAAGCTCAACACCGCCGGCGTGATCCCGCCGATCTTCGCCTCCTCGCTCCTGCTGCTTCCCGCGACCGTGGCGAGCTTCTCGGCCAACCAGAGCGGCACCGGCGTGCTCGCCTCCATCACGACCTATCTCGGCCATGGGCGGCCGCTCTACATGGTGCTCTTCGCGGCGCTGATCATCTTCTTCGCCTTCTTCTACACGGCAGTGGTGTTCAATCCGGAGGAGACTGCGGACAACCTGAAGAAGCACGGTGGCTTCATCCCAGGCATCCGGCCCGGCGAGCGGACCGCAAGCTTCATCGACAAGGTCCTGACGCGGATCACCCTGATCGGCGCGCTGTACCTTACCTTCGTCTGCCTGGTGCCAGAGATCCTGGCGTCCTATGCCTCGGCGAGCCTCGGCTTCGGCGGAACCTCGCTACTGATCGTGGTATCGGTCACCATGGACACGGTGGCGCAGATCCACGGGCATCTCATGGCGCACCAGTACGAGGGACTGGTGAAGAAGGCCAAGCTGCGCGGCACCACGCGCCGACGGTGAGGCATCACCGTCTCGATCCGAGGGCGATGTCCGGGAGGCGTCGCCGCCGCCAATCAAGAAGCCCGGCCTGCGGGTAGATCACGAGGAAACGACGCCCATGCGGATCATCCTGCTCGGACCCCCCGGAGCCGGTAAGGGAACCCAGTCCACTCGCATCGTCGAGCGGCTCGGAATTCCCCAGCTCTCCACCGGGGACATGCTCCGTGCTGCGGTGGCGGCTGGGACTCCGGTCGGGCTGGAAGCCAAGTCGATCATGGAGAGCGGCGGCCTCGTGACGGATTCCGTCGTCGTTGGCATCGTCGCCGACCGGATCGAAGAGGCCGATGCGCGCGGCGGTTTCATCCTCGACGGCTTTCCCCGGACCGTCGAGCAGGCGGCTGCCCTCGACCGGATGCTGTCGGAGAAGGGCCTCGCCCTGACCACCGTGGTCGAGTTCGTGGTCGACGAGGAGGCTCTCGTCGGCCGTATCGCCAAGCGCGCGGCCGAGACTGCGGCGCGCGGCGAGCCGGTGCGCAAGGACGACACGCCGGAGGTCTTCAAGACGCGGCTGTCCGCGTACCGAACGCAGACCGCGCCGCTCTCAGCCTATTATGCGAGCCTCGGGATGTTGCAGACTATCGACGGCATGAAGCCGGTCGAGGCCGTCACCGAGGATCTGTTCGCGATCCTCGACGCGCACGTGGCTGGCGCAACGTCCTGACATCGACGTTGACGGCGGGGTTGACACCTCGACCCTGCCGCGTTACGCGACCCTCCTTCGTCCAGACACGCAATGGGTCCGGGGTACCTCTTCGAGGGGCCGCGGGCCACGTCGTCGTTATGGACGGCGTGCAGGGGCCGGCCTCCACCGGACGCACGTCTTTATCATCCGGGCCGGGCTCGATTGCCCTAGCGCCCCATGGAGAATGACCTTGGCCCGTATCGCTGGCGTTAACATCCCGACCAACAAGCGCGTCGTCATCGCGCTGCAGTACATCCACGGCATCGGCTCCAAGAAGGCCGAGGAAATCACCGTGAAGGTCGGCATCCCGGCCGAGCGCCGCGTGAACCAGCTCACCGACGCCGAGGTCTTGCAGATCCGCGAGACCATCGACCGCGACTACCTCGTGGAAGGTGATCTTCGCCGCGACGTCTCGATGAACATCAAGCGCCTGATGGACCTCGGCTGTTACCGCGGCCTTCGCCATCGCCGCAACCTGCCCGTCCGTGGCCAGCGTACGCATACCAATGCGCGCACCCGCAAGGGCAAGTCGAAGCCCATCGCCGGCAAGAAGAAGTAGTCTTCGGCCGTCACCGGCCGCGCTTCGCTCGGCCTGATGAACCATTGGACTGGGTGTCCGCAGGACATCTCGGCCTGACGAGCCGGCGCATCATCGATGTGCTGGCCAACCTCCCAAAAATCCCGAGCGCCTGGAATTACGGGCGTGCCTGAAGGAAGAGCGACGAAAAATGGCCAAGGAAGCAACCCGCGTTCGCCGCCGCGAACGCAAGAACATCGTGTCGGGCGTGGCCCACGTGAACGCCTCGTTCAACAACACGATGGTCACCATCACCGACGCGCAGGGCAACACGATCTCGTGGTCGTCGGCCGGCGCCATGGGGTTCAAGGGATCGCGCAAGTCGACCCCCTATGCGGCTCAGGTCGCCGCCGAGGACGCTGCCCGCAAGGCCTCCGAGCACGGCATGCGTACCCTGGAAGTCGAAGTCTCTGGTCCCGGCTCCGGCCGCGAATCGGCTCTGCGTGCCCTGCAGGCAGCAGGCTTCACTGTCACCTCGATCCGCGACGTGACCTCGATCCCGCATAATGGCTGCCGCCCGCGCAAGCGTCGTCGCGTCTGAACGGGATTGCCGGAACCGGATGACGTCCGAGACGAAGACGGAGGGATCTGTGGCGGAGGGTGCCTCGAAGCCGCTCGCTGGTGCGTTGCGTTGGACGCTCGGTGACCTCACGGTCACCGTGCTGAACGACGGCTACCTCCAGGGGTCGCTCGACCTTGTCACGGGCATCACCAAGGACGAAGCCGGCTCGCTGCAAGCGGCCGGTTTTCGTGCGAACGATCCTCGGATCACTCTGAACGCGTTCCTCATCACCGGTGCGGGCCGCAAGCCTCTGCTGATCGACACGGGAATGGGAAAGCTCGGCGGTGACACGCTCGGCCGGGTGCCTGGGGCATTGGCTGCCGCCGGCCTTCGTCCCGAGGAGATCGGCACGATCCTACTCACTCACCTGCATCCCGATCATGCCGGTGGGTTGATCGGTGCCGATGGTGAGGCGCTGTATCCGAATGCGGAACTCCTGCTTCACGCGGACGAAGCCAATTACTGGCTCGACGAGGGCGCCCTGTCGCGGGCACCGGACGGGGCAAAGCCGTATTTCGAGAACGCCCGGAAGGCGACGGCTCCCTATGTCGGCCGCCTTCGGACCATCACCGATGGTGAGGTCGCGCCCGATGTGACCGCCGTCGCGCTGCCGGGTCATACGCCGGGCCATACCGGCTACCGCATCGCATCCGGAGCCGAGACGCTCCTGATGTGGGCGGACATCATCCATTTGCCGGCCATCCAGTTCAAGCGTCCGGAGGCCGGCATGGTCTTCGACGTCGACGTGGATCAGGCGCGCGAGACGCGCCGTCGCGTCCTCGATCAGGCGGCATCGGAGCGCAGCTTCATCGCCGGGGGGCATCTGGAATTTCCGGCCCTGGGCTACGTCGCGCGCGACGGCCAGGGCTACAGCTTCGTCCCGGAACTCTGGGTCGCGGCGAACTAGGCGTCCGCTGACGCGGGCGACACGAGAATTCGAGGCCCTTTCGCGCCTATCTTCGCGGGGCAGGGCATCACACGCGGTCCAGCGTTTCACGGATCGCGACACGTAGTGCGAGAGGTAGGACCGTGGTCATTCAGAAGAACTGGCAAGAGCTCATCAAGCCGAACAAGCTCCAGGTCTCGACCGGGCACGACCCCAAGCGGGTCGCCACCGTCGTCGCCGAGCCGCTCGAGCGCGGTTTCGGCACGACCCTGGGCAACTCCCTGCGCCGGGTCCTGCTGTCCTCTCTCCAGGGCGCGGCCGTGACCTCGGTGCAGATCGACGGCGTGCTGCACGAATTCTCGTCGATCCCCGGCGTCCGCGAGGACGTGACCGACATCGTCCTCAACATCAAGACGATCGCGATCCGCTCGCAGACCGAGGCGCCCAAGCGCCTGACCCTGCGCAAGACCGGCCCCGGCCTCGTCACCGCCGGCGACATCGGGGCCGTCGGCGACATTCAGATCCTCAACCCCGACCTCGTGATCTGCACCCTCGACGACGGCGCCGAGATCCGGATGGAGTTCACGGTCGCGACCGGCAAGGGTTACGTCCCGGCCGAGCGCAATCGCCCCGAGGACGCGCCGATCGGCCTGATCCCGGTCGACGCGCTGTTCTCACCGGTCACCAAGGTGTCCTACCGCATCGAGACCACCCGCGAGGGCCAGGATCTCGATAAGGACAAGTTGACGATGACGATCGAGACCAACGGAGCGGTCACGCCCGAGGATGCACTGGCGTATGCCGCACGCATCATCCAGGACCAGCTCCAGGTATTCGTGAACTTCGAGGAGCCCCGCAAGGAGGAGGCGCAGCCGCTCGCGCCGCAGCTTCCCTTCAATCCGGCCCTCCTCAAGAAGGTCGACGAGCTCGAGCTGTCGGTTCGTTCGGCGAACTGCCTGAAGAACGACAACATCGTCTATATCGGCGACCTCATCCAGAAGTCCGAGGGCGAGATGCTGCGCACCCCGAACTTCGGCCGCAAGTCGCTCAACGAGATCAAGGAAGTGCTCGCCGCCATGGGCCTCCACCTCGGCATGGACATCCCCGGCTGGCCGCCGGAGAACATCGAGGACCTCGCCAAGCGGTTCGAAGAGCACTACTGACGCCAGTCCGTTCGGTCATTCCGGGGCTGCAAATCAGAGCCCGGAATGACAGAGGGGTTCGTCGCCCCGACGTCGAAAAACAATCCCGCCGCGGGGTCATGCGGAATCAGAAGCCCCGTATCGGGGCGCTTGGCCGTACCGTGGCACGGCGGCCATCAACCAAGGAAGAGCCATCATGCGTCATGGATTTCGCGGTCGTCGGTTCAACCGGACGACCGAGCACCGCAAGGCGATGTTCGCCAACATGTCCGCCGCGCTGATCAAGCACGAGCAGATCATCACCACGCTGCCGAAGGCCAAGGATCTGCGTCCGGTCATCGAGAAGCTGATCACGCTGGGCAAGACCGACAGCCTGCATGCGCGTCGCCTGGCCATGTCGCAGATCCGCGACGCGGACATGGTCCGCAAGCTGTTCGCCGTCATCGGCCCCCGCTACGGCACTCGTCCCGGCGGCTACTGCCGGATCATGAAGGCCGGCTTCCGCTACGGCGACAATGCTCCGCTCGCCGTCATCGAGTTCGTCGATCGCGACGTCGATGCCCGCGGCAAGGATTCGGGCCCGGCCCAGGTCGAAGAAGCCGCATGAGACCGGACAGTCACGAGAACGGATGATGAAGGGGTGGCCTCGATGGCCGCCCCTTTTTGCATTTCCGGCTCGGTCGATGTCAGGCGCGCGTTGTGGAGACGATAAGGTGCGCAACGGTCGCGGCGAGCTCGCTCGATTCGAACGGCTTTGCAAGGACCGGTATGCCGGCGGGAATCTCGACCGCCTCGGCGTGGCCGGTGAGGATCAGGACCGGAACGGTCAGGCCGTGCCGGCGGATGGCGTTTACCAGCTCGACCCCGGTCATCCCAGGCATGGCGAGATCGGCGACCACCAGATCGAAGTCCTGCAATGCCAGCAGGTCCAACGCCTCGCGGGCGTCGCCCGCCTCGGTCTCCCGATAACCGAAGCTGCTCAGGAAGGACGCGGTCACATGCCGGACGTCGGCGTCGTCGTCCACCACGAGGATACGGGCGGACCCCGCCGGGGCAACGGTCCTCAGGGCCGGCGCGTCGGCGATCTCCGCGGTCTCGTCGGTCCGCGGCAAGAGCAGTTCGACCCGCGTACCTTCGCCGACCGTACTGGCGATCCGCAAGCGCCCGCTCGATTGCTGGGCAAGGCCGAAGACCATGGCCAGGCCGAGCCCCGTGCCCTGGCCCAGGGACTTCGTGGTGAAGAACGGCTCGCAGACCCGCTCGAGGATTTCGGGGGGAATGCCAGTGCCCGAATCGCTCACAGCGACCACGGCGTAGTCGCCGTCGGGAAGCTCGCTATCGCCGGCGAGCGTTTCACGATGGGTGGAGATCACGATCCGCCCGCCCTCGGGCATCGCATCGCGGGCATTGATGCAGAGATTGAGGACTGCGAGTTCGAGCTGGTCCGGGTCGACGAGGGCGAGGGGCCTTCCCGGTTCGAGTTCCGTCGCGACCGTGACGAGGCCGCCGAGACTACCACCGATGAGTTCGCCCATTCCGTCGATGAGTTCGTTCAGGTCGACGGCCCGGGACCGCAGCTCGCGTGAGCGGCTGAAGCCGAGCAGGCGCTTGGTCAGGGCGGCGCCGCGATGGGCGGCCTGCGTGGCATTGCCGACGAGGCGCTGCACCCGCGGCTGATCGACGATCTTGGGTGCCACCAGCTCCAGGCTACCGAGGATCGCCGTCAGAAGATTGTTGAAGTCATGGGCGATTCCACCCGCAAGAGTTCCGAGTGCCTGCATCTTGTCGGACTGGCGCAGGCGGGCCTCGAGCAGACGCTGTTCGGTGACGTCCCGTTCGATCACCGCGAGGTGGGCGACGTGGCCTGTCGCGTCGCGGATCGGCACGCGCACGACATGGCTCCAGCGCTCGGCTCCCGCCATCTCCTCCGAGGTTACGACCTCGAACGACAGGCCCGCATCGATCGCCGCCAAGTCGGCGGTCTGGTTCGCCAGGGCCGCGTCCCGACCGCCAAGCTCCGCTTCCTTCCGGCCGAGGCAGGATGCCACGTCCTGCCCGAGCCGTGCCGCCTTGCGCGCATTGAGGCGTACGAAGCGGCCCTCGGCATCCTTGAAGGCGATGGCGTCCTCGGTGTGTTCGAGGAGCCCGAGCAGGAGTGCGCGCTCGGTGGCGAGGTCGCGGGCAAGCTGGTGGCGCTCGAAGGCATTCCGGACCGTGCTGCGCAGCAGGATCGGATCCCAGGGCTTGGTCACGTAGCCCGTGATGCCGCCGGAGTTCAGCGCGGCCACGACGGCGCTGATATCGGCGTAGCCGGTGAGCAGGATCGCCTGGGCGTCGTGGATCACCCTGGCTTGCGCCAGAAGCTGGTCGCCGGTCATGCCCGGCATCCGCTGGTCCGACACGATCACCGCGATCGCGGGATCGCCTTTGAGGATCGCCAGCGCCTCGGCCGGGTCGGTGGTCGTGCGGACCTTGTATTCTTCCTCGAACAGGTCCTCGAGGGCGACGAGGATGTCCGGCTCGTCATCGACGGCGAGGATGGTGCCTTTCAACTTGCTCATGCCGCCTGTCGCGGTATGCCGATCACGAAGCAGGCTCCACCTCCCGGCGCGGTTTCCACGCTGAGGGAGCCGCTATGCGCCTGGACGACGCTGTAGGCAATGGCAAGCCCGAGCCCGGTCCCGGAGCCGACGGGCTTCGTCGTGAAGAACGGTTCGAAGATCTTCTCGCGCAAGGGCTCGGGAATGCCCGGACCGGTGTCGCTGATGCGGATCAGGTCGACCTCGTCGGTGCCGCTCGTGACGATGGTGATGGTGCCGCTCTCCGGCATGGCATCGGCGGCGTTGCCGAGGATGTTCATGACGACCTGGTTCAGGAGGGCCGGGGTGCAGTGGATCTCGGGACGTCCTGCGAGATCGCGCACCACCCCGATGCGGGAACCGAGCTTGTGCTGGATCAGCGCCAGCACCGTATCGATGGCTTCGGGGACGTTGACGAGGGTGCGCTCGCCCTCGTCGAGGCGGGAGAACTTGCGCAGGTTGAGCACGAGATCCTGGATCCGGGTCAGGCCCATCCGCATCGCGGCGACGCGGTCGCGGGCCTTGGCGAAGGCGCGTTGCGCAGCCGTATCTCCCTCCGGCGGCGGCATTTCGCCGAGCAGCCGTTCCACCGTGCCCTGATGGGCCAGGATGAAGGCGAGCGGATTGTTGATCTCGTGGGCGATGCCCGCCACGAGCTCGCCGAGCGACGCCATCTTGGCGGCCTGAACGAGCTTGGCCTGGGCGTCGGTGAGCTTGCGGTTGGCCGTGGCCAGATCCTGGTTGGCTCGCTCGAGCGCACCGGCCAGAGCGGCTCGGGCCTCGGCCGCCTCGGCCTCGGCGCGGGCGCGTTCCAGGGCGCGTTCGCGCATCCCGAACTCGCCCGCGATGCGGCGATTGTCCTCTTCGAGGAGCTTGCGCCGGACGAGGCCGCGCACCCGCATCACCAGGATCTCGGCGTCGGCCTTCGAGACCACGTCGTCGGCCCCGGCCGCGAAGGCGTCCACCAGGAAGTCCTTCGCCGGGGCGCTGCCGGCGATCCCCACGAGCTGGAACGTCGGCGTGCCGGCCTCGCGGGTCTCGCGATCGGACGCACGGCGCCGGTCTATCGCGTGGCACAGGGCAAGGCCATCATAGGCGTGGCCGAGGAGATCGATCGTGATGCAGTCGAAGGCCGCGTCGGGCTCGTCGAGCGCCCTCAGCGCGGCTTCCGGTCCATCGACGGCGCGCACGGCGTGCCCCTCATGCGCGAGGAGGCCGGCGAGGAACGTCCGGTAGGTGGCACTGCCGTCGACCACGAGGACGCGACCGCGCCGGAAAGCGGAGATTCCCGGGCTCTCCCTGGCCGGCTCAGCCCCGCGCTCGCGCAGCAGGGCGCGGATGCGTAGGATCAGGATATCCCGGTCGGCGGATTTGGCGACGTAGGCGTCCGCGCCGCTATCGAGGCCCTGGCGCTCGCCGTCGCGGGCACCGGTGAGCATGAGCAGGGGCAGGGTCCGCGTGCGCAGGGACAGGCGCATCTGGCGGGTGAACTCGTCGCCGTTCATGCCCGGCAGGTGGTAATCGGCGACCACCAGGTCGGGCAGGCGGGTGTTCAGGTGGTCGAGGGCGGCCTCGGCCGTGGCGCAACGCTCCACCGAGAAGCCCTGCGCTTCGAGGAGGAGGCGCAGTTCGAGGGCCTGGGTCTCCGAATCCTCGACGAGAAGGATGCGGGCCGGCCGTACGGTGCTCGGGGATGGATTGAGAGTTCCGGTCATGCGGCCGGCTCGGGTTGCGCCAGACGGATCAGGTGGGCGCCGATGCGGTCGAGCGGCAGGATGCTGCGGGCGGCCGAGAGCCGGATCGCGGCGGCCGGCATGCCGAACACGATCGCCGTGCTCTCGTCCTCCGCCACCGTCGCCGCCCCGGTCCGGTACAGGTCGAGGAGACCGAGTGCGCCGTCCTCGCCCATGCCGGTGAGGAGCACGCCGATGCCGCGCGGTCCTGCGTGGCGCGCGAGCGAGCTGAACAGCATCGAGGCCGCAGGGCGTTGCCCACCCAGAGGCGGCGCATCCGACATCCGCAGGGCCATGCCGCGGTCGAGCGTGAGGTGGCGGTCGCCAGGCGCGACGTAGACGTGGCCGGGTTCGGCACGGGCGCCGTCGCGGGCAAGGGCGACCGGCAGGGCGACGACACCGTTCAACCAGGCGGCGAAGCCCTCCATGAAGGCCGGCCCCATATGCTGCACCACCAGGATGGGCAGCGGGAAGTCCAAGGGCAGGGCGCCGATCACCCGGGCGAGGGCCGGCGGCCCGCCGGTGGAGGCGGCGATCGCCACGACGAGGGGAGGCTCCTCGGCCTTGACGCGCGGCTCCGTCCCCGAGGGACCGCCGAGGGGCGCGCGCCTCGACCATTCCGCCCCGATCGCCCGGCGCCGGATCACCGGGACCTCGGCCATGATCCGGAGCTGCGTGCAGATCTCGGCCGATACCGTCTCGTAGCCGACATGGGTCGTCGCCACCGGTTTCTCGACGACCGAGAGCGCTCCGGCACGAAGCGCGTTCATGGAGATGCCGAGCGAGGAATCCTCGACCGAATCGGCGATGACCACGATGGGAGTCGGGTGGTCGGCCATGATGCGGCGGGTGGTCTCGAGCCCGTCGATGCCGGGCAGGCGGATGTCCATCGAGATGACGTCGGGCCGGGCGCCGGAGATCGCCGCGAGGGCAGCCTCGCCGGAGGAGACCGCCGCCACGACCTCCAGCCGCGGATCGCGGCCGACGATATGCGTCAGCAACTGACGCACGACGAGGGAATCCTCGACGATCATCACGCGGACCCGCTCCCGTGCCTCGGGAATCGTTGCGCTCACAGCAACTGCCCGACCGTGTCGAGGAGCTTGCCCTGGTCGAAGCTCTGCTTCGTCAGATAGGCGTCGGCGCCCAGGGCGAGGCCGCGGGCGACGTCGTCGGCAGCGCCGCGGGAGGTCATCAGGATGACCGGAAGGGTCGCGAAGGACGGTTCGGCGCGGAGGGCTTCGAGGAGCCCGAAGCCGTCGAGGCGGGGCATCTCGACATCGGCCACCACGAGGTCGACCCGCTCGATTCCGGCCCGGAGGCGGTCGAGGGCGTCCTGCCCGTCGACGCAGACGACAACACGGTATCCAGCCGCTTCCAAGATGCCCTTCTCCAAGGTGCGGGTGGTGATAGAATCGTCGACGACGAGGATCGTCGCAAGAGAGCGTCCAGCGAGACTCCCGGAACGTCGCGCCTGCGCAATCGTTCCTTCCGGTTGAGTACGTAGCGTCGACGCAGCCGGACGTATCTCCGCCGCCCGTGCTACGAGTTCCTCGGAATCGAGGACGAGGACTGGTCTGTCGCCATCGACGATGACCGTCCCGGCGATCAGAGGCAGGTCGCCGGCCACGGGCGGTGGGGACAGCAGGAGCAGGGTCCGCACATCGAACAGCCGATCCACCTCCAGGATGCAGCGCCGCCCCTCGCTTCGGACGAGGACGGCATGGAGGGGACGGGCCTCGACCGTCGCTTCGGGCGGCGATCCGCCGACGAGGTCGCGCAGGTGGACGACCGGCAGAGCCATCGTCTCCCGACCCTCCGCCTCGATCCGCAGGACGGGACGCCCCGCCACCCTCTCGATCATGCCGCGATCGAGGAACAGCAGACGCTCCACTGACCGGCTTGGCAGTGCGTAGGTGACGTCGCCGGCCTCGACGAGGAGCAGGGTGCGCCGCGCCGCCGAGAGCGGCAGGCTCATCACCAGGGCGGTCCCCCAGGGCGCGCGCGCCTGCAGCCGCACGGTCCCGTTGAGGCGGCGGACGGTGTCGGCCACCACCGACAGCCCGATGCCACGGCCCGACAGGGTGTCCACCGCCGCGCTCGTGGAGAAGCCCGGCTCGAACAGGACCGCGAGCAGCGCGTCCGGTTCGGCGGCCTCCTCCGAGAGTAGGCCGCGTCTGCGGGCCGCGGCGGCGATGGCGGGGAGGTTGGGTCCTGCGCCGTCGTCGGTGACGGTCACGACGAGCCGGCTACCCTTCACCACGACGTCGAGACCGACGCCCAGCACCGGAGGCTTCCCGGTACGCCTGCGCATCTCCGCCGGCTCCGCGCCGTGGCTGAGGGCGTTGCGCAGGGTATGCAGGACGGGGTCCTTGAGCGCCTGCAGCAGGGCCCGGTCCACCGGAACGTCGAGGCCGGTGGTCGTCACCTCGACCTCCGAGCCGGCCTCACGGGCCATGTCGCGCAGAACGCGGGCGAAGCCCCCGAACACCGCCTCGGCCGGGACCAGGGCCAGGCGCTCGGCCTCGTCGCGCACCCGGGCGGCGGCGGCATCCACTGCGGATGCGACGACGCTGCGTCGGCGGGAGAGGCCGGCGGCGTCCCGCGCCAGGGCGAGCAGGCCGCTTTCCAGGGCCGCGAGTTCGGCAAGCGCCGCATCGAGCCCGTTCGCGTGATCAGCGCCGGGATTCCGGGCCGAGCCGGCGGCCGTGCGGAAGCGTTCGGCGCGCTGGCCGAGATCGAGGGCGCCGCGCCGGAGCCGGACCAGACCCTCCGCCACCGCCCCGTCGCCGATCAGGGCCGTGCCGAGTTCGTGGGTCGCCCGCGTCAGGGCCTCGACCGCATCGGCCGGAACCCTCAACACGGTCGGACCGCTCTCGGCCGCCGGCTCGGAGAGAGGCGGATCGGGAAGGGGGGCCGCGCGTGCGGTGCCGGTCGCGGCCGGTCGAGGAACCGGCATCCCAAGGCAGCGGTCGAGGGCGGCGAGGGCATCCTCGGGCGGGGAGGGCGTCAATCCGTTCTGAAGATCGGCGACGCAGGCCTCGATCCGGTCTAGCGCCAAGTCGACGGCGGCCCCGGTGCTCCGGTCGAGGGCGGCCGAGCCCGCCATGATCCGCTCGAACAAGGTCTCGAGCCGATGGGCCACGGCCTCCACGGCCGGCAGGTCGACCGCGCGGGAAGCTCCCTTCAGGCTGTGGGCCCGGCGGAAGATGTCGTTCCAGTCCGGCGACCGCCCGTCGCCGCCGGAGAGCGCACCACGGATCACGTCCAGGTGCTCGCGGTACTCGATGGCGAAGGCTTCGAGGAGCTGCTGCCGGATATCCACAGCGGGCGGCCGGTTCAGTGCCGGTATCGGTCGGCCAGCGTCATCAGCGCCTGGGCGAGCTCGGTGAGGTTGGCCGACGCCGCCTCGACCTCGCGGGTGCCGGCGGCGGTCTGCTGGCTGGCCTGACGGATGTTCTGCAGGGCGCCCATCACCTGCTCGATGCCAAGCTGCTGCTGGTTCGTCGAGGCCACGATCTGCTGGAAGGTCTGCACGTTCTCCTCGACCCGCGCGGTGATCTCCTCGATCGTGCGCTGGGTGGTGTCGGACCGCGCCTTTCCGGCGGCGGCGCGCTTGACCGCCTCCTCGGTGAGCATCACCGACGTGTTGATGCCGCGCTGGATCTCCGAGAGGATCGTGCGGACCTGGGCGGTGGCGGACTTGGCCTGGTCGGCCAGCAGCTTCATCTCGGAGGCCACGATGGCGAAGCTGCGTCCGCTCTCGCCGGCAGCCGCCGCCTCGATGGCGGCGTTGAGGGCGAGGAGATGGGTGCGCTCCGAGATGTCGTTGACCGTCGTGATGATCTCGCCGATGGCCTGGGTCTTCTCGCTGAGCGACACGATGTTGCCCGCCGCTGCCTCGGCCTGCTCGCGGATCAGGTCCATGGCCTTGGCGGTGTCGGCCACCGCCCTGAGGCCGGCCCGAGAGGTTTGGGCCGTGGACTGGGCCGTGGCGATGACCTCGCTGGCACGCTTGCCGATCTGAGCACCCGAATGCGTGATCTCGTCCACCGTGGCGGCAGTCTCCTGCACGGCGGCGAACTGCTCCTCGACGCTCGCGGCCTGTTCCTGGGCCGAGGCGCGGATCTGGGCTGCCGCCGCGTTGAGGTCGGAGGTGGCCGCCCGGTTGGTGCGGGCGAGGTCGGCGAGCCCAGCCACCATGGTGTTGAAGGTGGCTGAGAGGCGGCCGAACTCGTCACCGCCGGTGCGGGCGAGGGTGCCGGTGAGATCGCCTTCGCCGACGCGCTCGGCGAAGGCCATCACGTCCTCGAGGGGCTTGACCACGCCGCGCCGGATCAAGGCGGTGACGACGAGGCTGAGCAGGATGCAGGCCGCCATGACGAGCGCGATGGAGAGGCGGCTGAGGTCGTAGATCTCCGTCGACCGGCGCTGGCCGGCCGCGATTCCCTCGTCGAGGAGGTTGCGCGTCCGTTCGACGTCGATCAGGAGGGCATCCTGCATCCGGTTGAGCGCGTCATTGCGCGCCTCGACGGCGTCAAGCTCCTTGGCGGCGACGGAGGCGAACTGCACCTCGGAGGCCGTCCGCATCTGGCGGAAATCGGCGGTGGCCAGAGCAGCGGCGGCACTCAGCCTCTTCCAGATCGCGGCACGCTCCGTGGACGGCGCGGTGGTGGAATATTCGTCCGTCGTCCGGACGAGGTCCTCCAGGATGGCCTCGGCCTGGACCGCGGTGCGGCGCCAGCTCTCGGCGATCTCCGCCTGCTCCGCGTCCGGCCGGTTGCGCATCAGCGTCGCGATCACGGCGTTGCGGCGCAGGATGCCGAGTTCACGGGACCTGTTGGCAAGGTCGTCGAGCTTGCGCGCCACCGTGAGGTCGCGGCTGATGATGACGTTGGTATTGTCGCGCACGGCTCCGATCTGGGCGAGGGCATAGACCCCGAGCGCCACCATCACGGCGATGACGGCCATGAAGCCGAGGAGGATGCGCCTTCCGATCGAGATCGCCACGCTCAGCCCAAGCTCCCCATGTCAGGTCCCGTCCCGGCCGGCCCGATTCCGGGCCTTGCCTCACGGCAGGTATCGCCTCAGCAGGTGCCGCGGATCGATGATCACGACGGCCCCGCCCTGCGGCCCGGCGGCTGCATAGACCGAAACCGCCTCGCTTCCCAAACGCGGCCGGTCCCGGGGCTCCCCCGGCGATGCAGGATCGGCGAGTGCCGCCACCGGGACGGGCACGATGCCCTCGACGCGATCGACGGCAAGCGCGACGGCCGCGCCGCCACCGCGTAGGACGACGAAGTGCCCCTGTGGCGGCGCGGCCGGATCCGGACCTCCCATGGCGGCGGCGAGGCCGATCACGCTGACGACCCGCCCCGACAGCGCCACGAGACCCAGCACCGCGTCCGGAGCGCCCGGCACCGGCGTGCAGGATCGGGCCGGGATGACCTGGGAAACCTCGCCGAGCGGGAGGCCATACCGATCCTCTCCGCACAGGCACAGCAGGACGGGCCGGGTCGCGACGCCGGCCCGGGTCCGGCCGCGTCTCGCCAGCGATGCCGAGCGCTCGTCGAGGAGAGCTCTGTGCCGTGCAGCCTCACCCGTTTCGATCTCTGAGGCCTCGGTCACGCTACGCTCTCCTCGAGGCCGTCGCGGGCCAGGGTGGCGCCCGCGACGAGCTGCCCTGCGCAGGTCCCGTCGCCCTCCGGCAGGCGGGCATCGGCCGGAAGGCGGCCGCCGATCCGGATGGCGTTGTCCAGGACGCGGGCCGCGGCGGCGCGGCGCCCCGCGGCGATCAGAAGGAGCCCAAGCTGGTAGTGGGCCATGACGAAGTCGCGGTCGAGGTAGAGCGCGCCGCGCAGGGCACGCTCGGCCTCATCCTCGCGGCCCAGGCTCCAGGCGAGCAATCCCTCGTAGTAGTGCAGAGCGGCTTCGGTCGGACTGTCGATAAGGGCCGTGCGCACGGCCCTCCAGGCCTCGGCGGTCTCGCCGGCATCGGCCAGGGTCCTGATCCGATCGAGGGCGGACGTTTCCGGCGGCGTCGCTTCGACGATGGCGGGAGCCTGCCGGGCCTTCGGCGCCACCCGCATCTCGGGCACGGGCAGTGGTATCCACGGCGCCGTCGCGGTCGCCGTCGCCGGGCCGCGCGGGACCGGGTCGGCGCCGCGCGGACGGTACGCGACCGTGCCGGGCAGGTTCAACGGATCCAAGAGATCGCAGAAGGCCGGATTCGGCTCGGCGTGACCGAGCAGCAGCCAGCCGTCCGGCTTCAGGCGGCGGCCGAAGCTGCGCACGAGACCATACACGGTCTCGGCATCGAAATAGATCAGCACGTTGCGGCACAGGATCAGGTCGAAATCGGAGAAGGCCTTCGCGCCGCCCTCGAGGAGGCCGAGCAGGTTCTGGGTCTCGAACCGCACCATCCTCCTGAACTGGGGACGCAGCGTGAAGCTGCCCTCGCGCGCCGCGCCCGGCGCAGGGGGGCCGGCGAGGAAGAGCCGCTGGCGCTCCTCCGGGGGCAGGGTCCTCAGGGCCCAGCGCCCGTATTCCCCCGAGCGCGCCGCCGCCAGCGCGATCGCGCTGATGTCGGTCCCGGTGATGCTGATGCGCCAGTTGCCCAAGTCCTCGGCCAGAAGGTCGTGAAGCAGGACCGCGATCGAGTAGGGTTCGGCGCCGGTGGAGCAGCCGGCACTCCAGATGCGCAGGGTCCGGCTCTGCGCCCGCGCCGCGATGAGGCCGGGCAGGATGGTCCCGCGCAAGGCCGCGAACTGCTCGGCGTAGCGGAAGAAGAAGGTTTCGCCGATGGTGATCTCGGCCTCGAGCGCCGTCCATTCCGGCGGACCGGACTCGGGGTCGGCGAGATGGGCGAGGTAGGCCCGCGCGTCGGCGATCCCGCAGGCCTTGAAGCGCCGGCACAACCGGTCGAACAGCAGATCGTCCTTGTCCGCGTAGTAGTGGTGGCCGGTCCGGGCGATCACCAGGGCCTTCAGGGGCGGATAGGCCGGGTCCGAATCCGGCCCTGGCCTCGGCTGGCGCGGGCTTGTCGCCATGGTCGTTACGCCACCGTCAAGTCGGCGAAGCGCGCGGCCTCGCGGGCGGTGAGTTCGGCCACACGACCGCGCTCCCGCGCCGTGAGGATGCGGGCCATCGCCAGGACGTGAATCAGCGCTCCGCCGTGCGCGATCCCCGCCAAGACGCAGCCATTGAGGGTCTCGTCTCCGTCCACCGGGCGGATCGCCTCGGGTGGCACCTGGACGAGGTCCTGGACGCGGTCGACGAGCAGGACGGCGCCGCGGTCGGCGGCCAGAAGGAGATGACGATAGGGGTCGGGCGCCGGCTCGGACTCTCGCAGTCCCAGGAGCCGGGCGAGGTCGAGAACCGGCAGGGAGACACCGCCGAGATCGACGAACCCCGCCAGCATCGAGCCCGCCGCGGGCGGCCGGTGCAGGTGCGGCAGCGGCAGGACCTCGCGGACCTCCGACTGGGCCAGGGCGCAGGGCGTGCCTGCCACATCGAGCAGAAGGTAGGCGATGGTCGAAGACAGGCGCAGGGTCCTTCGCTGCGGACGAAGCGCCGGGACAACGCTACGCGGCGACCATAGGACGGCGCGGCGCCGGCGGGCAAACGGGTTCCAGGATATGGCTGGATCTTCGTCGATCACCGTGACACGGCGGCAGTGTCCCGGGTCGAGATCGCAGCCGGATCTAGCCAACCGCCACTGACCCAAACCAAGCCGTCTTCCGGGCGCGACGGAATCCGGCCTTCAGACGAGATCCCATCCGGACTCGATCCGACCGACGAGGTGAACCTGGGCCTCATGGCTCTCGGACACGAGAACGGCCACGTCGGCACGCGACGTGCCGTGCTGCAGCGCGTCAACCCAGTATTTTTGACCGGCAGGGTCGACGGCCCGGCCGAGCGCATTCTCGTACAGCCCCGCCACGAACCGTCCGTCGTCCACGCCAGCGAACGTCGCCTGCGCCTCGGGTGCGGCCACGAATTGCTGAGCGAGGCTCGTCAGAGTGGTGCCGTGCTTGAGCGCGCTCGTGGCACCGGCCAGGCCAGCCGCGTCCGGGGCACGTCCGAGGATGCCATAGTAGAGCCGCGCCGCCTCGGCCGCGCTCGCGTCCGGCACGAACACGCCGGTGTCGAATGTGGCCTGAAGGTTGGACAGGTGCTCGGGTGACAAGGCGAAACTGAGCGCCACCTCCGCCCGCGTCGAGCCATGTGCCAGAGCATCCGTCCAACCTTGGAGCCCAGCCGGGTCCGAGTGCCGGTGCAGGGTCGCGGAGTAGAGCTGCTCGACGAAGGCGCTGTTCTCGAGGGCTCCGGCACGCGCCTGCCCCTCGGGCGAGGCCAGGAACCCCTGCGCGAGGTCCTTGAGGGCGAGCCCCTGGCCCAGGGCTTTCGTCCAACCCGCGAGGCCGAGCGGATCGGCCGCTCGGCCGAGGAGGGCGTCGTAGACGGCATAGACTTTGCCCCCCGCACTCGTCGCGTCGTAGGCGAAGCTTCCGAACTGCACCGCGTTCGCCGAAGCTGAACCCAGGAGGGTGAGGTCGAGATTGGCCGAGACCGTGCCGCCGCGGCCATCCGAGACCTGGAACGTGAAGATCTCATGGGCTTGCGGTCCCGCAGCGGACCCAGTCGCTGCGAGCGTGTAGGTGAAGCCGCCATCGGCCCGCATCGTCAGCGTACCGTACTGGCCGGCCACGACCCCGCCCGGGCTCACGGCACCCGGCCCCACCGCGCTGACGAGCAACGCATCGCCGTCCGGGTCGATCGCTCCGGCGAGGACGCCCTGGGCCGCATCGACCGAGAGGCTTGCCCCAGGCGCCTTGACGAGGCTCGCCGTCGCCCGGTTCACCACCGGCAGACGATCGAGAACGACGTCGAGGCTGCTGGTCGAGGTGAGGCCGTTGGCGGTAGCCGAATAGGTGAAATAGTCGACGAGGTGCGTCCCCGAAGGTGCCCCCAAGAGGGCGCCGGGCACGTAGGTGAAGGAGCCGT